>JAQGJJ010000212.1 GCA_028290695.1 Enterovirga sp.
TCGTCGGCCGGGCCGGCCAATTGCTGGACCGCATGCTCGCTTCGGTCGGGCTCGACCGGAACCAGGTCTACATCGCCAATGTCGTGCCGTGGCGCCCGCCCGGAAACCGCACGCCGACCCCGCAGGAGGTGGCGATCTGCCTGCCGTTCACGCTGCGCCAGATCGAGCTCGCCGCGCCCCGCTTCCTGGTCACCCTCGGGGCGCCCGCCACCCAGGCCCTGACCGGCGTGAAGGAGGGCATCAAGCGCGCGCGCGGCCGCTGGGTCCCGTACCCGGCGCTGCCGGGCGTCCGGGCGCTGCCGATGCTGCACCCGGCCTATCTGCTGCGCCAGCCGATCGACAAGCGCCTCGCCTGGCGCGACCTGCGCACCCTCAGGCGGGCGCTGGACGGAGCGGAGGAACCCGGCCCCGGCCCGTCGACTTGATAGCACGGCCAAGCTGCGCGTATTCCGGCGCGGAATGAAGGGTCCGCAATGCGCTGGGAAGATTTTCGTGCGTCCGACAATGTCGAGGACCGGCGCGGCTCCGGTGGCGGCGGCGGCGGCTTCGGCATCCCGATGGGCGGCGGCGGGGGGCTCGGCATCGGCACGGTGGTGGTGCTCGGCCTCGTCGGCTGGGCGCTCGGGATCGACCCCCGCATCCTGATCGGCGGCGCCGAGATGGTGACGCGCGGCGGCAGCGGCGGCGCCTCCTACCAGCAATCGGCACCGGCCCCGAGCGGCCGCACGGGCGCGCCGAGCGACCAGACCGGCCGGTTCGCGGCCGCGATCCTGGGCAACACGGAAGACGTCTGGAAGGAGATCCTGCCGGCCCAGGCCAACAAGCCGTACCCGCCGACCAAGATGGTGCTCTACACGCGCGGCACGCGCTCGGGATGCGGCGCGGCGCAATCCGCCATGGGGCCGTTCTACTGCCCGCTGGACAGGTCGGTGTATCTCGACACCTCCTTCTTCCAGGAGATGCAGCGCAAGTTCCGGGCGGGCGGCGACTTCGCCTACGCCTACGTGATCGCGCACGAGGTCGGGCACCACGTCCAGAACGTGCTCGGCATCCTGCCCAAGGTGCAGGCCCGCCAGAAGCAGGTCGGCGAGCGCGAGTCGAACCAGCTCTCCGTCCGGGTCGAGCTGATGGCCGATTGCCTCGCCGGCGTGTGGGCCAAGAACTCGAACCAGAAATGGAACGCCATCGACGAGAACGACATGCGCCAGGCCATCGCGGCCGCGCAGGCGATCGGCGACGACCGCCTCCAGGAGCGCAGCCAGGGCGAGGTGGTGCCGGATTCCTTCACGCACGGCTCCTCCGACCAGCGCACCCGCTGGCTGCTGACCGGCTTCAAGAGCGGCCAGATCCAGAGCTGCGACACGTTCCGGGCGACCCGGCTCTAGGAGGCTCACCGTGCCGCAGGAGAAGCCCCCGCCCGGCCGCGCCTTCGTGCCGCTCTCCATCGCGGTGCTGACGGTGTCGGACACCCGCACCCTGGCCGAGGACCGCTCCGGCGACACGCTGGCGGACCGTCTGGCCGCGGCCGGGCACGCCCTCGGCGACCGGGCCGTGGTGCAGGACGACGTGGAGGCCATCCGGGCCCGGGTGCGGGCCTGGATCGCCGACCCGGCCATCGACGTGATCATCACCACGGGCGGCACCGGCTTCACCGGGCGGGACGTCACCCCGGAGGCGATCGAGCCCTTGTTCGAGAAGCGCATGGACGGCTTCTCGGCCGTGTTCCACCGCATCTCCTACGACAAGATCGGGGTCTCGACCGTGCAGTCGCGTGCCACCGCGGGCGTCGCGGGCGCGACCTACATCTTCTGCCTGCCGGGCTCGCCGGGCGCCTGCCGGGACGCCTGGGACGGCATCCTCCAGTCGCAGCTCGACTACCGCCACCGGCCCTGCAACTTCGTCGAGATCATGCCGCGCCTCGACGAACACCTGCGTCGCGGCGGCCGGTGAGACCGGCGGCGTCGCGGCCGCCGCGTTGACCAGTGGCGCCCTGGTAGCTACCTTCCGGCCATGCGGTCCGTCGGCATCAAGGCGCTCAAGAACAAGCTGAGCGAGTACGTCCGGGCCGCCGAGGCGGGCGAGACGGTCCTGGTGACGGATCGCGAGCGCGTGGTGGCGGAACTCGTCCCGCCGCGGCGGCGCAGCGCGGACATGTCCGTCGCCGCGATCCTGGAACAGGGCCGGCAGGAAGGCTGGTACACGCCCGCGACGCGCGACAGGGCAGCGTTCGTCGCCGCTCTCCGCGCCAGGGCCTCCCCGGACGATCCGGGTCTTCCGTTCGAGCAGATCATGGCGGACCTCGCGCGCGACCGCGAGGACCGTTGATCTATCTCGACAGCTCGGTCGCGCTGGCTCACATCCTGAGCGAGACCCGTCGGCCTCCTGCGGAGTTCTGGCTCGAAACGACGATGTCCTCCCGCCTCCTCGAATACGAGGTGTGGAACAGGGTCCACGCCTACGACATGACGGCCGAACGCTCGGCCGCGACGCGCGATCTTCTTGAGATTGTGGAGTACGTGGACATGTCGGCGCCCGGCCTGCTTCGTGCCCTACGGCCCTTCCCGCTTCCGGTCCGCACGCTGGACGGTCTGCACCTCGCCACGATGGATCACCTTCGAGGGCGCGGGATTCCGCTTACGCTCGCGAGCTACGACGTCCGCCTCCTCGCCGCGGCCGAGGCGTTGGGCTTTGCGACCGTCCAGCCGTGAGCGTCGGGGCGGCGCCGTGACCCGGCAGAACCGCGTGCTGCCGACCGGCGAGATCGTCGCCGCGCCGTTCCGGGGCACGCTGTTCGGCAACCGCGGCGTTCTGCACGACGAGGCCGGCCGCATCCGCCGGGCCTGGGGCGTGCGGCGCTGGATCGCCTGCCTCCTGGTCTTCAGGGGGAGGCGGCGTCCGGTCATGCAGCCCGGCCGCTACACCGGGCTGTTCTTCTGCGACGAGGCGAGCGCCTTCGCGGCTGGCCACCGTCCCTGCGCCGAATGCCGCCGGGCGGATTACGAGCGCTTCCGCGACGGCTGGGTGACGGCCTTCGGCGGGCCGCGGCCGTCGGCGGACGCTATGGACGCCGCCCTGCACGCGGCGCGCGTCGTGCCGGGCTCGACCGGGCAGCGCCGGGCGGCGGCGGCACTCGCCGATCTGCCGGACGGCGCCTTCGTGCTCGACCCGGAGGGCGCCCCGGCGCTCGTGCAGGCCGGGTGGCTGCACCCGTACCGGCTCGACCATTACGGCGCGCCGACCCGGCCGAGCCCCGGCACGGTCCTGACCGTGCTCACGCCCGCCCCGATCCTGGCGGTGTTCGCGGCCGGATACGGGCCGGGCTCGGCCCTGCGCCGCTAGAACGGCTGTCCACAGCCCGTTCAGGAACGGTGTCCTGCGCCGAACCGTTCTTCCCTGTGAACATGCCGGTCGGCGCGCTTGACCGGCATTCGGCCTCCGGGCTTGCGTCGTTCCTGTTTTGTTCTAGTCTGACCGCGAACGCTCCCACCCGATTCGAGCGAGGACGAGCATGAGCACGCATTCTGGTCTCACTCCGGCGCCGGTTCGGGCCCGCGCCCCCCGCGGGGTCGTTCCGCCGCCGTCCCATGTCGAGCGGCGCCGGCCGGACCTGCGCGCCTATCCGGCGCTCGAGGCGGAGCGGCGGCACGGGCGCGGCGCCACGGCCAATCCGGACGGGCGCTTCGAGCCGGTGCAGCGCGAGGCGCTCCATGACGGCTGGGACCTCGGCGACGAGCCGGCCGCGATCCGGACGGAGGTGACGCTCGAGAAGCCCCGCACCATCGTGACCCGGAACGACTCGCCGGACATCTCGTTCGACCGCTCGATCAACCCGTATCGCGGCTGCGAGCACGGCTGCGTGTACTGCTTCGCGCGGCCGAGCCACGCCTATCAGGGGCTGTCCCCGGGCATCGACTTCGAAACCAAGCTCTTCGCCAAGCCGAACGCGGCCGAGCTGCTGCGCAAGGAGCTCGCGGCGCCGAGCTACCGGCCGCAGATGATGGCGCTCGGCACCAACACCGATCCCTACCAGCCGATCGAGAAGCGCTACCGCATCACCCGCAGCGTGCTCGAGGTGCTGGCCGAAACCGGGCACCCGGTCGGCATCGTGACCAAGTCCGGGCTCGTGACGCGGGACATCGACATCCTGGCCCCGATGGCGGCGCGCGGCCTCGCCAAGGTGGCGATCTCGATCACCACGCTCGACCCGAAGCTGGCGCGCCGGATGGAGCCGCGGGCGGCCACGCCCGGCAAGCGGCTCGCCACCATCCGGATGCTGGCCGAGGCCGGCATCCCGGTCACGGTCCTGGTCGCGCCCGTCATCCCGGCGCTGAACGACCACGAGATCGAGACCGTGCTCCAGGCCGCCTACGCGGCGGGCGCCCGCGAGGCCGGCTACGTCCTGCTGCGCCTCCCCGATGAGCTGAAGGGCCTCGTGCGGGACTGGCTCGCCGAGAACTATCCGGACCGCATGAAGCACGTCCTGTCGCTCGTCGAGGGCACGCGCGGCGGCAAGATGTACGACGCGGCCTGGGGCCAGCGGCAGACCGGGATCGGCCCCTATGCCTGGATGATCGGCCGCCGCTTCGAGAAGGCGGCCGAGCGCCTGGGCTTCAACGCGGGGCGCCGCGAGCTCCGGACGGACCTGTTCCGCAAGCCCGCCAAGCCGACGGACCAGCTCGCGCTGTTCTGACGCCGGGCCGGGCCGGCAGGGCCCGGCGGGGACGCGAGGTGACAAGCGGGTCGATTGCCGGTCCTTTGGGGGCGACCCGAATCAGCCCCGCATGCCGCCCGCACCCCTCAAACTCACCCGCGAACGCAAGCTCAAGCGCTGCGGCCACGGCTCCATCGCCGGGGTCGACGAGGTCGGGCGCGGCCCGCTCGCCGGTCCGGTCGTGGCGGCCGCGGTGGTGCTCGACCTGAAGCGCGTCCCGGCCGGCCTCGCCGATTCCAAGATGCTGGACGCGGACCGGCGCGAGGCGCTGTTTCGGGAGATCCTGGCCCATGCCGAGGTCGGGATCGGCTCCGTGCCGGCGGCCGAGATCGACCGCATCAACATCCGGCAGGCGACGCTGCTGGCCATGTGCCGGGCCCTGGCGGCGCTGCCCTGCATCCCGGACGTGGCGCTCGTGGACGGCAACGACCCGCCGAAGCTGCCGTGCCCGGTCGAGACCATCGTCAAGGGCGACGCGCACGTGCCCTCGATCGCGGCCGCCTCCATCGTGGCCAAGGTTGTGCGGGACCGCATGATGCGGCGCCTGGCCGAGCGCTTCCCGGCCTACGGCTTCGTGTCGAATGTCGGCTATTCCACCGGGCTGCACCTGAGCGCGCTCACGCAGGCCGGGCCCTGCCCGTACCACCGCCGCTCCTTCGCGCCCGTGCGGCTCGCGGCTGACTGCCCGACCTTTCTCTGACCTGGGACGGGCCGGGCGCTAGCCCAGCGTGCGCTCGAACAGGGCGAGCGCCTCCGCGGCGAAGACCCGCATGTTGGCGGCTCGGTCGTCCGAGCCGGTGCGCAGCGTCGCGACGCCGGCGGCCGGCCCGCTCACCGCATGGCAGCTCAGCCCGGCCGGATCGCCGTAGCGGTTGCCGGTTGGCCCGGCCGCGCCCGTTTCGGCCAGCCCCCAGGTCGCGCCGAGCCGGGTCCGGATGCGGTCGGCCAGGAGGGCGGCATAGGGCTCGGAGGACGAGCGCAGGCCGGACATTTCCGCGGGCGTGACCCCGAGCAGCGCCTCGCGGGCCGCCACCGTGTAGACCACGGCGCCCCCGAGAAAGAACCGGGACGCGCCCGGCACGGCGAGAAGCGCCGCCGCGATCAGCCCGCCGGCCGAGGATTCCGCCACCGCCAGGGTCTCGCCCCTGGCCACGAGGCGATCCGCCACCCGGGCCGCGACCGCGTCGAGATCGTTCATGTCGGCTCCACCGCGTTCTCCCGCCATGGCTACAGGCGCCCACCGTCGACGGACAGCACCTGGCCGGTGATCCAGCCGGCCTGCTCGCTGGCCAGAAAGAGGGCTGCCGACGCGATGTCCTCCGGCGTGCCGAGCCGCCCCGTGTGGAGCGTGCCGAGCACGCGCTTCTGGCCCTCCGGCCCGTAGCTCTCCCATTGGGCGTGCGTGGCCGGGTTGGTCAGGATCAGCCCCGGCGCCACGGCGTTGGCGGTGGTGCCGTGCGGTGCGAGCTCGAAGGAGAGCTGCTTCACGAGGCCGACCAGGGCGTGCTTGGAGGCCGTGTAGGCATGGATGCCGGTGAGGCTCGGCCGCAGCCCCGCGCCGGACGCGATCGCGACGATCCGGCCCCAGCCGGCCGCCTTCAGGTGCGGCGCGGCCGCCTGGGCGAGAAAAAAGGCCCCGTCCACGTTGGCCTCGAACAGGATGCGCCAGTCCCGCTCGGAAATCTCCTCGATGGGCCGACCGACCTGGCCGCGCACGCCTCCGGCCGCGAGCGCCAGGATGTCGAGGCGCCCCTCGGCCGCCATGACGTCGGCCACCAGCCCGTGCGCGGCGTCCCGGTCGGACAGGTCGCAGGCATGAACCGGCACGCCGAGCGCGTCGCCGGCCGCCGCCACCCCGGCCGCGTCCAGGTCCGCCAGGTGCACACGGGCCCCGGCGCCCCGCAGGGCCGCCGCCATGGCGCGACCGATTCCCTGCGCCGCCCCGGTCACGAGGGCGACGCGTCCATCAAGCCTGATCTGCACGGTGTTGAGCTCCGGGGGAGGGAACGGGCCGGCGGAACCGCCGGCCCGGGTCTTCGCGTCGGCCCTACTTCGCCGGCTTGATGTCGTAGGCGAGGGTGTCCTCGTCCGCCCGCGTCTTGCCGAGCGTGACCTTGTCCTTCTGCATCGCCCAGGCGGTGCCGACGATCACGGTCGGGATGACATAGTTATCCTTCATGGACAGGTTCATGGCCTGCACGAGAAGGCTCTTGCGCTTGCCTTCGTCGAGCTCGACCCCGGCCTGGTCGAGCAGCTTGTCCATCTCCGGGTTCGACGATCCGCGCCAGTTGAAGGCGCCGACCTTCGCGGCCGCATTGGTGGTCTGCATGAGCGACGAGAGCGTGTAATGCGCCTCGCCGGTCAGCGTGCCCCATCCGGCCATGATCATCGAGAACTCGCCGCGGGTGCGGGCCGGGAAGAACACGGCCGTCGGCTGGGCGTTCGCGACCGCCTCGATGCCGACCCGGGCCAGCATCTGGGCGACCGAGGTTCCGACGGCCCGGTCACCGGGCAGGCGGTCGTTGGTGAAGCTGAACGTGATCTTGAAGCCGTTCGGATAGCCGGCCTCCGTCAGGAGCTGCCGGGCCCTGGCCACGTTCGGCTTGATCTCCGGCAGGGTCGGGTCGTAGCCGAAGATGCCGGGGGTCACGTTCTGGGTGGCGGGCTTGCCCAGCCCCTCCATGGCGATCTCCGCGAGCGCCGGGCGATCCATCGCGAGGCTCATGGCCTCCCGGACGCGCGGGTCGCGCAGCGGATTGGCCGGAAGCGGCGAACCGTCCTTCGCCGAGACCTGGGGCGTCTTCTCGCGCTGATCGAGCTCGACGTTGAAGATGTAGATCGTGTCGCCCGTGACGATGTTGAGCTTGGTGTCGCGCTTCAGCGTCGGCACGTCGGCGGCCGGAACCCGCACGATCATGTCGACCTGCCCGGCCTTGAGCTGCGCAACCCGGGCGGCGTCGTTCGGGATCTCCTTGCGGACCACGCGCTGCCACGGGGCAGCGCCGCGCCAGTACGCGTCGAAGCGCTCGAGCACGAACTCGCTCTTGGGCGTCCACGACACGAACTTGAACGGCCCGGTGCCGATCGCGGCCCTGCCGGTGTTGAAGGCCTCGTTGGCGTTCTCGCGCGTCAGGCCGGCGGCCGCCTTGTGCGAGACGATGAAGAGCCGCACGAAATCGTTCGGCAGCGTCGGTGCCGGGCCCTCCGTCACGATGTGGATCGTCAGGGGGTCGATCACCTTGACCTCCTTGGCGCGCCGCACGAACGGGGTCGTCGGGTTGGGACCCGACACGAGCGGCACCCGCTCGATCGAGAACTTCACGTCCTCGGCGGTGAAGTCCGAGCCGTCGTGGAATTTCACGTTCGGCTGCAGCTTGAACTCCCAGGTGGTGCCGTCGATCGGCTTCCAGGACGTGGCGAGGCCGGGCTCGAGCTGGAGCTGGTCGCCCGACCAGACGAGCGTGTCGAAGACGTGCTTCAGCGCCTCGGCGTGGGTGCCGGTCGCGGTGTAGTGCGGATCGATGGATTCAGGCCCGGCCCGGACGCCGATCGTGAGGGTCTGGGCCTGCGCGGCGAAGCCGAGGGAGAGCGCCGACAGGGAGACGGCCAAGGCCGCGGGACGGAAACGCTTAGCATCGAACATCGAGACACCCCCTTGCGGCCCATTGGCGGCCGCTTTGTATGGACTGACAGATCGTCAGACGAAACAGCCAAAACCGCGACAGCGCCGTGGTGCTGGCCCGCGCCGTGCTTTAAGCTTCGACCATACGGCCCATTCCTGCAATCGGCGGACCACGGACGCAGCGCCCGCATGCTTGGCTTTGTTCTACAGCGCATCCTCCAGGCGGCACTCGTCATGCTGGCCATGTCGGCCCTCGTGTTCGTCGGAGTGTACGCGATCGGAAACCCGATCGACGTCCTGATCTCGCCGGACGCGACCCAGGACATCCGCGACGCCACCATCGCCCGCTACGGACTCGACCGCCCGCTCTGGGAACAGTATGGCGGATTTCTGGGCCGGCTTCTGCAGGGCGACCTCGGCCGCTCGCTCGTGTTCGGCGTTCCCGTGCTGCACCTCATCCTGAGCCGCCTGCCGGCCACGCTGGAGCTCGCGGTCGCGGCCGTGCTGGCCGCCACCCTGATCGGCGTCCCGCTCGGCATGTATGCGGGCTACCGGCCGGACTCGCCGCTCTCCAAGACCATCATGACCGTGTCGATCCTCGGCTTCTCGGTTCCGACCTTCTGGGTCGGGCTCATCCTGATCCTGTTCTTCGCGGTCGAGCTCGGCTGGCTGCCGGCCGGAAGCCGCGGCGAGACGGTCGAGGTGTTCGGCGTCGGCTGGAGCTTCCTCACCGCGAACGGGCTGAAGCACCTGATCCTGCCGGCGCTGAACCTGTCGCTGTTCAAGCTCGCCATGATGATCCGCCTGGCGCGAGCCGGCACGCGCGAGATCATGCTGAGCGACACGGTGAAGTTCGCCCGAGCGGCCGGGCTGTCGGACGGCACGATCCTGCGGCGGCATGTGCTGAAGCTGATCTCGATCCCGATCGTCACGGTGTTCGGGCTCGAATTCGGATCGACCCTCGCCTTCGCGGTCGTGACCGAGACGATCTTCTCCTGGCCGGGCCTCGGCAAGCTCGTGATCGATTCCATCCAGTCGCTCGACCGGCCCGTGATGGTCGCCTACCTGGTTCTGATCGCGTTCCTGTTCGTGCTCATCAACCTGTCGGTGGATCTCGTCTACGCGCTGCTCGATCCGCGGCTCCGGCGCGGGCAGGTGGCGTGATGGCCGTGACCTTCCTGCAGCCCGGCTCGCCGACGCGGCGCTTCCTCGGCGATTTCCGCGAAAGCTGGATCGCGACCGGGGCCCTCGCGGTCGTCGTCCTGATCGTGCTCCTGGCGGTGTTCGCACCCTGGATCACGCCCCAGGACCCCTACGACATCGCCAATCTGAGCCTCGCGGACGCCCGCAGGCCGCCCGGCTTCGTCGGCTCGGAGGGCTACGTCCACGTGCTGGGCACCGACGCCCAGGGCCGCGACCTGCTGTCGGCGATCCTGTTCGGGCTGCGCATCTCGCTCGAGATGGGCCTCGCGGCCGGCCTCTTCTCCTTCGTGCTCGGCGCCAGCCTCGGCATCCTGGCGGCCTATCTGGGCGGCCGCTTCGAGACCGCCATCATGCGGTTCGTCGATCTGCAGCTCTCCTTTCCGGCCATTCTGCTCGCGCTCGTGCTGGTGGCGCTGCTCGGCCAGGGGAAGGGGCAGCTCATCGTCGCGCTGGTGGCCGCGCAATATGCCTATTTCGCCCGCACCGCCTTCGGGGCGGCCGCGACGGAGCGGCGCAAGGATTACGTGGAGGCCGCGGCCGCGACGCCGCTCTCGGGCCGCCGCATCATCCTGCGCCACCTCCTGCCCAACGCGCTGCCGCCGCTGATCGTGGTGGCGACCGTGCAGGTGGCGAACGCCATCGCCCTGGAGGCGACGCTGTCGTTTCTCGGGCTCGGCCTGCCCGAAACGGAGCCGTCGCTCGGCATGCTGATCGCCAACGGCTTCCAGTACATGATGAACGGCCGCTACTGGATCTCGGTCTATCCCGGCATCGCGCTCATCGTCCTGATCGTGGCCATCAACCTCGTCGGCGACCAGATCCGGGACCAGCTCAACCCGAGGCTCCGCCGATGAGCGCCGCCGCCGTGCTCCAGGTCGCGGGGCTGTCCACCTCGTTCTTCACGAAGGCCGGGGTGGCGAGGGCCGTCCAGGACGTGTCCTTCACGCTGGGGCGGGGCGAGGTTCTGGGCCTCGTCGGGGAATCGGGCTCGGGCAAGAGCGTCACCGGCTTTTCGCTGCTCGGCCTCGTCGACCCGCCGGGCCGCATCGTCGCCGGATCCGTGCGGCTCGAGGGCCAGGAGCTCGTCGGGCTGCCGTCCCACGCGCTCCGCAAGGTACGGGGCCGGCGCATCGCGATGATCTTCCAGGATCCGATGATGACGCTGCACCCCGTGCTGTCGATCGCGACCCAGATGGGGCTCGCGATCGCGGCGCACGAACGCGTCGGACGGGCGGCGACCCGGGCGCGCTGCATCGAGGTGTTGAACCGGGTCGGCATCCCGGGCGCGGCCGAGCGCCTCGACGCCTTTCCGCACCAGATCTCCGGCGGCATGCGCCAGCGCGTCGACATCGCCATCGCGCTGCTGCACCGCCCGGCCGTGATCATCGCGGACGAGCCCACCACGGCCCTGGACGTGTCCGTCCAGGCCCAGATCCTGGCCGAGATGCGCAGCCTCGTGGCCGAGAGCGGCACCTCGCTGGTGTGGATCTCGCACGACCTCGCGGTGGTGGCCGCCCTCTCCGATCGCATCGCCGTGATGTATGGCGGCCGCATCGTCGAGGAGGGGCCGACGGACGTCGTCCTGACCGGGCCGCGCCATCCCTACACGCAGGGGCTCCTCGACTCGCTCCCGTCCCGGGCCAAACCCGGCACCGAGCTGGTGCAGATCCCGGGCGGCACGCCCTCGCTGCTGGCCCTGCCGGAGGGCTGCCCGTTCCGCCCGCGCTGCCCGCGCGAAACCGAGATCTGCCGCACGATGCCGGAGCCCACCGGCGACGCCCTGCGCCGGGCGCGCTGCCACCATCCCCTCGTTCTCAGCCCGGCGGAGGCCGCATGAGCGCCGCCTTCGTCTCCATCGCGCAGGTCTCCAAGCGCTTCGCGCCGCACCTCTCGCTCGGCGACAAGCTCGCGGCGAAGCTCGGCGGGGCCGTCGAGACCCGGGCCGTGAAGGCCGTGACGGACGTGTCGCTCGCCATCCGGCGCGGCGAGACGCTGGGGCTCGTGGGCGAATCCGGCTGCGGGAAATCCACGCTCGGCCGGCTCGTGGCCGGGATCACGTCGCCGGATGCCGGCGTCGTGGAGCTGGAGGGCGCGCCGATCCGGGCCCGCGGCCGCAAGACCACGACCCGCATCCAGACCGTGTTCCAGGACCCGTTCGCCTCGCTGGATCCGCGCATGCGGGTCGGCGACACCATCGCGGAAGGGCCGCTCGCGCACGGCCTCGTGCCGGCCGGGGAGGGCGCCAAAGCCTTCGCCCGGCGCTGGCTCGGCACGGTCGGGCTCGAGCCGGATTACGTGGACCGCTTCCCACACCAGTTCTCGGGCGGGCAGCGCCAGCGCATCGCCATCGCGCGCGCCCTGGCGATGAAGCCGGACGTGCTCGTCTGCGACGAGCCCGTGGCGTCGCTCGACGTGTCGATCCAGGCCCAGATCATCAACCTGTTCCTGGACCTGCGCCGCCGCCTCGACCTGACCATGCTGTTCATCTCGCACGACCTCGGCGTCGTGCGGCATCTCTGCGACCGGGTGGCCGTGATGTATCTCGGCCGCATCGTGGAGATCGGCCCGACGGCCGAGCTCTACGGCGCCCCGAAGCATCCCTATGCGCGGGCGCTGCTCGAGGCGGTGCCGAAGATCGAGGGCGGCCGCGCCGTGTTCAAGCCGATCTCGGGCGAGATCCCGTCGCCGCTCGACCCGCCGCCCGGCTGCGCCTTCAACCCGCGCTGCCCGCTGGCGACCGATCTCTGCCGCGCCGAGCTGCCGGCCCTGCGCGAGCTCGCGCCCGACTGGCGCGCCGCCTGCCACTACGCGCGCTGAGGCGCGCCGAGCCGGGCACAGTGCAGTCGCCGACCCGGCAAGTGAAGCCAAGTCGAGTTGCTCCCGACGGCCGGGGTTGCTGAAACGATCCGGGTCGAGGCAAGACCGCCCGGGGCCTCGACGCTCCCCGGCGGCCGACCGTTGCTGGACGGCAACGCTCTTCGACGGAGGCGCGGCCGGCCGGTGTGGCGTGTTGACAGTCTTTGGTGGGCTCTCCTTAGTCGATCCGTCATCCGGGGGACGGCATGGGGGCGGGCATCTGGAAGCGCTGGGCGCTGGCCCTGGGCGGTGCCGTCCTGGCCTGGGCCGCAATGCCTGAACGCGGGGCGGCCCAGCCCACCGAAACCGCGACGGATGCCGATTACGAGACCCTGTTTGCGGCGGTTCTGCGCAATCCGGCCAATCTCGACATCTCGTTCCAGTTCGCCGAAGCGGCGACCCGCCGGCGCGACTACGAGGCGGCGATCGGCTCGCTCGAGCGCATCGTGTTCTACAACCCGAACCTGCCGCGGGTTAAACTCGAGCTCGGCGTGCTCTACTTCCTGCTCGGCTCGAACGAGATGGCGCGGAGCTATTTCGAGCAGGTCCTGGCGGCCCCGGACGTCCCGTTCGAGGTCCAGGCGCGGGTGCAGGGCTTCCTGGCGGAAATCGACCGCCGCGCGAACCCGCAGCAATTCAGCATCTATGTCCAGCTCGGCTACCGCTACCAAACGAACGCCAATGCCGGCCCGCAGAGCCAGCTCGTCCGGGCCTTCGGCCAGGACGCCGTGCTCGGCCGCCAGTTCGTCAACCGGCCGGATTGGAACGCCTTCGCGCTCGGCGCCGTCCGGTACGTGCACGATTTCGAGAACCAGCGCGGCGACGTCTGGGAGACCTACCTGACCGGCTACGTGGCCCGCCAGTTCACCTTCTCGACGCTGCATATCGGGCTCGTCGAGATGCAGACGGGCCCCCGGCTGGCGATCTCGCCCGAATACCTGCCCGGCTGGACGGTGCGGCCCTACGGGCTCGTCAACGGCGTCACCCTCGGCGACCAGCGCTATCTCGCGACGGCGGGCGGCGGCGTCTCCGTCACGGCCCCGCTGCTGAACGGCGCGACGCTCGAGCCCTTCGTGGAGGGCCGCAACCGCCGCTTCGAGAACTCGTCCGACTACCCGATCGCCAGCCAGCAGACGGGCCGGCTCTGGGCAGCGGGCGCCTTCCTGCAGGGCCCGCTCGCGACGGTGCTCGGGGCCGACATCCGCTACCAGCTGCGCGCCGCCTACATCCGCAACGACGTGCGCATCCGGTACGACTTCAACTCCTACGACCAGGTCGCGATCGACGTCGGCTTCCCGATCGACTTCGAGGGTCCGTGGGGCAGCCGGCGCTGGTCCTTCGTGCCGACCGCCGGCTACGGCCACTACACCTACGACACGCCGAACGGGGTGGTGGACCCGTTCAGGACCCGGCAGGACAACGAGTGGCGGGCCGGCGGGATCGTCGACATGCCGGTCTACGAGTTCGCCGGCATCGCCGTGCAGCTCCAATACTCCAAGATCCAGTCCAACATCCGGAACTACGACACGCGCAACCTCAGCGTCGCCTTCGGGCCGACGCTCCGGTTCTGAGGGGCCGCCATGACACGTCGATCCCGCTTCGCGAGGGTTCTGCTGGCCGGCACGGTGGCGCTGCCGGCCGGCGCCGCACTTGCCCAGGAGATCGGCACGGCCGGTGCCGTCAACCCGGCCACCACCGCCACCCCGCCCGCCCGGGCCACCCGGGTTCTGGAGATCGGGTCCCGGGTCGTGTTCCGCGAGCGCATCACGACAACCGCGAACGGCACGGCCCAGCTCATCTTCGCCGACAAGTCGACGATCAACATCGGGCCGAACTGCGACCTGACCATCGACGAGTTCGTGTACGACCCGGCCACCGGGAGCGGCCGCATGGCGGCCACCCTCGCCAAGGGCGTGCTGCGCTTCGTGGGAGGCGCGACGAGCCACACGGGCGGCGCGCAGATCCGCACCCCGGTCGCCACCATCGGCATCCGGGGCGGCGTCGGGACGGCGCAGCACGTGCCCCCGGTGAGGGGGCAGCAGGGCGCCGGCGTCACCAACTACTACCATGGCTTCGGAACCGCGACCGTCTCGAGCAGCGCGAGTACGGAGGTCCTGCGCAGGCCGGGCTCCGCGACGACCGTTCTCGGGAGCACCGTCCCGGTGCAGCCGCCCCGCGCCGCCACGCAGGCCGAGGTGCGGCAGCTGAACGCCCAGCTCACCAGCAAGTCCGGCCAGACCGGCGGCGCGCCGGCGCCCGTCACTGCGGCCGCGGTGCAGCGCGCCAACGTGCTCGGGCCGGTTCTCGCCCAGGTGCAGACGACGGCGCCGCCTCTCCAGGCGGCGACCTCCGCCAGGCGGCAGGGCCAGGCGGAGGTGGTCGCGCTGTCGACCTCGCCCACGGATGCGACGAGCGCGACCTCCGCGGTTCAGGCCACCGCCACGGTGAGCCGCCAGGTCACCGCGCAGACCACCCAGGCACAGGCGCCCGTGATCTCGGCGGCCGCCGACGGCAACCGGGAGAATCCCACCGTCGCGATGACGGCCGATGCCACGCCGTCAGCAAATCCGGCTACGCCCGCAACGACCGCCACGCCCACGCCGACCGCCACGCCCACGCCGACCGCCACGCCAACGGCCACGCCCACCGGGACGACCGCTTCGGGAACGACGCCCACGGCCGACCCCAACACAAGCACGGCGTCGACAGGGACGACGCCCACGGACACCAACTCCTCCGGGACGACGTCCACCACGACGACGTCCTCGGGGACGACGACGACCACCACCACCACGACCAGTCCGGCGCCGCCGCCCGTTCCGGCCAGGGCCTTTGCCTTGGATATGGCGCCCGACCCCTCCCTCGGGTCCGGGGCGCCGTACCTGCCCGCGGCCTTCGTGGCCGACACCACGAACTTCTACAACTCCAAGGTGCTCGGCTACGGCATCGGCGGCGAGGACCCGCCGGGCACCCGCAACACGACCCGGCGCGTGCTGCAGGCAGGGCTGAACGTCACCGGCCAGGGCACCGGCCAGACCTCCACCATCTATGTGTTCGTCGGCCAGAGCTTCGTGTCGTCCACGGGCGGCCAGAACGTCTTTTCCGGCGGCTTCACGGCCACGTCGCGGCTTTCGCCGACGGCGGGTTTTCCCGGCCGGGCGAGCGGGGGTTTCGTCGGCAACGGCGCCAACGTGGTGCTCGACCAGGACGCGGTGCCGACCAGCATCACCGGGCGGCCGGGGGCCACGGACGCGAACGACGCGGTCGTGCCGCAGACGGCCACGTTTTTCCGCGGCAACGGCACGCCGAGCGTCGATTACGAGTTCACCCAGACCGCGTCCGCGAGCGCCACGCCGGCCGGACTCGGCCAGAACCGCCCGACCGCGCAATTGTCGGGCGTCGCGGTCGGCATCATGCGGACCGCCAACCGCTCCGGCGGGACGAACTCGCAGCCGTTCGGGTTTCAGGGAACGATCTCGGTGCCGCTCAACGGGAGCTCGAGCCGGCTCGGCGCCACGATCACCAGCGCGGCCGATCCGAACGGCAGCAGCGGCTTCACGAGCGCGACCCTTCCCTTCGGCTACCAGGGCGACGGCACCCAGGTCGGCCGGGGCACCTATGTCGATTACGACAATTTCGGCGCCCGGGAATCGCGCGCGACCGGCATCGAGGGCGATTTCCTGGCGAACGTGAACGGGCAGGCGGTCACGCAGCACCGGGGCGTGCTCGTCACCTCCGCGACCGTCAACGCGGCCGCGTTCTTCCCCGGCACGCAATTCTGCCAGTGCGAGTACACGCGCTGGGGCTTCTGGTCCTCCGAGACCGACCGCACCAGCAGCGGCGTCAGCCTGCAGGACCTGCTTCACCTCGGAACCTGGGTGGCCGGGCAGCCGACGGCCGTCGGGCAGCTGCCGACGAGCGGGGTCGCGAGCTATTCCGGCCACGCCATCGGGACGTTCCAGAACGGGGCGAGCCAGTACACGGCCGCCTCGAACTTCACGAACGTCGTGAACTTCGCCACCGGGTCCGGCACCGTGTCGATACCGAGCCTCGACGGGCGGAGCTATGCCGGGACGGTCGCCGTGCAGCCGGGCACGACCCAGTTCAACGGCAACCTGGCCGCGACGGGCGCGAACATGGCGCTGTACGGACAGTTCGGCCGCGGCGCGAGCGGGCCCGCGGGCGAGATGGCCGGCGGCTTCGGCGTGACCGGAACCAACTATCTCGGCCGCGGCATCTTCGCGGCCTCGACGCCCGGCATCCGGTAGCCGGGGGTCTTGCCGCCGCGGGGCGGGGCGAGCGGCGGCGCTCTCAGTCGCAGCGCGTGTAGGTCTGCGTGCCGCGCTCGCTCGCCCAGGTCAGCTGGCGCCCGACCACCGTCAGCCTGATGTTGGCCGACCAGCGCTCGGCGCCGTCCCGGCAGCTCGCCGCGATCGTCCAGCTCTTGCCGGCCTGAGCCGTCTTGCCGAACTGGCAGGAGGCGTCGCCGGCGCGCGCGCCTCGGGCCCCGATCACCAGCGGGAGGTAGCCGGTCCGACCTTTCCGGTTCGAACACGCGCCGGCCGCCGGGGCCCAGCGCCCGGTCAGGCGGGGCGCGGGCGGCGCCTTTGCGGCCTCCGGGCCGTCGGCGTGAGCGCCGGGCTCGGGCGCGGCAAGCCGCGCCGCGGCGCTGGTCGGGGCCGCCGGGGGAAGCGGAACTGCCGCGTCCAGCGACGCCATCTCGATTCCGCGGGTCGCGGTCGGCGTGTCGCGCGCACCGGCCGGCTGGGCCGGCGAGGCCGGCTCGGGCGGGGCGACCGACTCGGGCGAAGCCGCGGCGGCCTGTTCCGGAGCCCGGGCGGCTGCGGTTGGCGGCGCCTCCGGGGACGCGGTCGGGGCGGCGGCAGGCGCCACCTCCGGCATGCGGGCAGGCGGCTCCAGGGAGGCCCGCAGGCCGGCGGAACCCGACCAGTCGATCAGGCTCGTGCCGCCGAACAGGGCCGCCGGAAGAGC
>JAQGJJ010000226.1 GCA_028290695.1 Enterovirga sp.
GCGGAATCGCCGTTGCCGAGGAAGATGTAGGCGCCGGGCCGCTGCTCCAGCATGTAGGAGAAATCCTCGGCGCCCATCTGGGGCGGGATCTCGGTTTGCACGCCCGTCCCGACCTCGCCCGCGATCCGGGCCAGGAATTCGGTCTGTTCGGCGTGGTTGAACGTGACCGGGTAGCCGCGCGCGTAATCAACCGTCGCGACCGCGCCCAGGCTCGCCGCGATCCCGGTCGTGACCTCCTTGATGCGGGTCTCCATCAGGTCCCGGATCTCGGGCTTGAGCGTCCGGACGGTGCCGAGCAGCGTCGCGGTCTGCGGGATCACGTTGTAGGTGTCACCCGCCTTGAACGAGCAGATGGACAGAACCGCGGATTCGAGCGGGTCGACGTTGCGGGCCACGATGCTCTGCAGGGCCGTCACGATCTGGCACCCGACCAGGAGCGTGTCGACGCACTTGTTCGGGTGGGCCGCATGGCCGCCCTTGCCCTCGACTGTGACCGTGAAGCGGTCGGCCGCGGCCATCAGCGGGCCGGGCCTGATCGAAAAGGTGCCGACCGGGCTGCCGGGCCAGTTGTGCAGCCCATAGACCTCGTCGATGCCGAAGCGGGTGATCAGCCCGTCCTCGACCATCGCCAGCCCGCCGCCGCCGCCCTCCTCGGCCGGCTGGAAGATCATCACCGCGTTTCCGTCGAAGTTGCGGGTCTCGGCCAGGTACTTGGCCGCGCCGAGCAGGATGGCGGTGTGGCCGTCATGCCCGCAGGCGTGCATCTTGCCCGGGACCTGCGACTTGTAGGGCGCGTTCGTGGCCTCCTCGATCGGCAGGGCGTCCATGTCGGCCCGGATGCCGATGGCCCGCCCGCCCGCGCCGCGCTTTCCCTTGATCACGCCGACCACGCCGGTGCGGCCGATTCCGGTCACCACCTCGTCGCAGCCGAATTCCCGCAGCTTCTCGGCCACGATGCCGGCCGTGCGGTGCACGTCGTAGAGGATCTCCGGATGGGCGTGGAAGTCGCGCCGCCACGCCGCAACCTCGTCGGACAGATCGGCGACCCGATTGATGACCGGCATGTTGATGGTCCTTGTCTCGGCCTCAGTGGCGCTGATGAAGTCAATGCCCGCCAGCCGGGGCGGTCAACCGGGAAGCCGCGGGTTCCACGCAATACCCGGGCCGACATGCGCCGGCACGGCCCTCCGGATCACCGCTGGGCCGGCTTCCGGGGCGGGGGACACAGGTCGGGGCGGCGCTCGGCCGTGATCCGCACGGCCTCGCCCCGGCGCCAGCGCGCGATGGCGGCGTGATCGCCCGAGAGCAGCACGTCCGGGATCGGCCGGTCCTCCCAGTCGCGCGGCCGGGTGTAGTGCGGGTATTCCAGGAGGCCCCCCTCGAAGCTCTCCTCCGTGCCGGAATCCTGGGCGCCCATTACGCCGGGCAGGAGCCGCACGCAGGAATCGAGCAGCGCCAGGGCGGCGACCTCGCCGCCCGACAGGACGTAGTCGCCGACCGACACCTCCTCCAGGCCGCGCCCGGCGATCACCCGCTCGTCCACGCCCTCGAAGCGGCCGCACAGCACCACCACGCCCGGCCCGGACGCGAGCTCGCGCACCCGTCCCTGGATCAAGGGACGGCCGCGCGGCGACATCAGGAGGCGCGGGCGCTCGTCGCCCGCCGGCGCCGCCGCGTCGAGCGCGGCCGCCAGCACGTCGGCCCGCATCACCATGCCGGGGCCGCCGCCGGCCGGGGTGTCGTCCACCTTGCGGTGGCGCCCGATGCCGTGGTCCCGGATCTGGCGCGCTTCCAGGGCCCAGGCGCCGCGCGCGAACGCGTCCCCGGCCAGGGAATGGCCGAGCGGGCCCGGAAACATCTCGGGAAACAGCGTCAGGATGGTGGCGCGCCAGCTCATCCGGCCGACGGAAGCTCGGGCTCCGCCTCGGAATCCGCGTCCTCGCCCGGCCCGCCCGCCGGGTCGGGGGCGGTCAGCGCCGCCTCGTTCACCGTCACGAAGCCGGCCCGGAGGTCGACCGCCGGAACGCATGCCTTCGTGAACGGCACAAGCAGCGTCGCGCCCTGCGGGGGCGCGATCTCCAGGATGTCGCCGCCGCCGTAATTCGGCACCGCCACGATCGTGCCGAGCGGTTCGCCGGCCTCCGTGCGGGCCGACAGGCCGACGAGATCGGCAAGGAAGAACTCGTCCGCCTCCGGCTCGCCCAGCCGCTCGCGCGGCACGTAGAGCCGGACGCGGTTCAGCGCCTCGGCGCCTTCCCGCGTCGTCACGCCGTCCACCCGGACCACCAGCATGTCCGTCTGGCCGCCCGCCGCCTGGCGGAGGTCGCGCAGCACGATCGTGCGGCCGTCCTCCGTCACGAGCGGGCCGTAGGCCGCCACGGCGCGCGGCTCGGCCGTGTGCGACTTCAGCCGCACCTCGCCCCGCAGCCCCTGGGCGCGGCCGAACTCCGCCAGCAGGACGTGGCCCGCAGGGCCACCGCTCCGTCCGCCGGGCACCGGGGCCGGCGCCCGGGTCGGATCCCGTCCGTCCTCGGCCATGGATCGCGCGCCTTACTCGGGCGAATCGACCTCGACACCCCTGGCGACGAGCGCGGCCGCGGTCGCCTTGTGCTTGCGGGCCTCCGCGAGCTCGAGCGCGCGCTTGCCGGGCTGGCCCTTTTCCGGGTTGTTGCGGGCCGGGCGCTTGGCGAGACCGGCGGCATCCAGGAAGCGGAGCACGCGGTCGGTCGGCTGCGCGCCCTTGGCGAGCCACGCCTGGATCTTCTCGATCTCGAGCGAGATGCGGGCCGGATCCTCCTTCGGCTTCATCGGGTCGTAGGTGCCGACCTTCTCGATGAAGCGGCCGTCGCGCGGCGAACGGGCATCCGCGATGACGATGCGGTAATAGGGGCGCTTCTTGGCGCCGCCACGGGCGAGTCTGATCTTCAGGGACACGTCTTTTCTCCTAGGTGGTCGTCCTGGCCGGGCTCGTCCCGGCCATCGCGATCGGTGCTGTGAACTGGGTTACGGGGACGCCCGGCGGGACACCGGGCGGGACGGCCTCACGGCCCTCACTTCTTCTTGCCTCCGAACGGGAAGCCGCCGCCGAGCCCGGGCAGGCCCGGGATGCGGCCGCCGCCGCCGAGGCCGGGCAGCTTCGGCATGCCGCCGGGGCCGCCGAGCCCGGGCGGAAGGGCCGGCATCTTGCCGCCGGGCAGGCCGCCGCCGGCCCCGCCCATCTGCTTCTGCATCTCGGCGATCATCTCGGGCGTGGGCTGGGGCATGCCGCCGCCGCCCATGAGGCCGCCGAGCCCGCCCTTGCCGAGCCCCATCATGTTGCCGAGGGCGGCGCCGATGCCCTTGGCCTTGCCGCCGCCCATCATCTTCATGACGTCCGCCATCTGGCGGTGCATCTTGAGGAGCTTGTTGACCTCCTCGACCTTGGCGCCGGCGCCGGCCGCGACCCGCTTCTTGCGGGACGCCTTCAGGATGTCCGGGTTGGCGCGCTCGGCCTTCGTCATGGACGAGATGATGGCGCGCTGGCGCTTCACCACGCCGTCGCCGAGACCGGCCTCGCCCATCTGGCTCTTGAGCTTGCCCATGCCGGGCATCATGCCCATCAGGCCGCCCATGCCGCCCATGCGCTCGACCTGGGCGAGCTGCTCCGACATGTCGTCGAGGTCGAACTTCCCCCGCCGCATCTTGTCGGCCATCTTCTGGGCCTTGGCGGCGTCGATCGTCTCGGCGGCCCGCTCGACCAGCGAGACGACATCCCCCATCCCGAGAATGCGGTTGGCGACGCGGCCGGGGTGGAACTCCTCCAGCGCGTCGACCTTCTCGCCCGTGCCGACGAGCTTGATCGGCCGCCCGGTGACGGCCCGCATCGACAGCGCGGCGCCGCCGCGGGCGTCGCCGTCCATGCGGGTCAGCACGATGCCGGTCACGCCGATGCGGCTGTCGAAGGCGCGCGCGGTGTTGACCGCGTCCTGACCGGTGAGCGCGTCGGCGACCAGCAGCACCTCGTGCGCCCCGGTCGCGGCCTTCACGTCGGCCGCCTCCGTCATTAGCGCCTCGTCCACCGTGACGCGGCCGGCGGTGTCCAGCATCACGACGTCGAAGCCGCCGAG
>JAQGJJ010000243.1 GCA_028290695.1 Enterovirga sp.
GGCGCCGAAGCGTCCTCCATCCGGACCATGGTCAGGGTCAGCATGGTCTCGAACACGCGCGGCGGCGCGAACGCGTAGGTGGTGCCGATCTCGCGCCGGTCGTCGATCACGGTCTCGGCGCTTTCCGGGCAATTGACGCAGAGTCCCGTGATGATCGCCTGCGCGTAGGAGAAGATGTGGTCGCCGACCCAGGCGATCGGCAGGTAGGCGATGATCTCGTCGGACTCGTCGAGCTTGTCGAAGGCGGAGCCGATCTCGCCCGCCCTCCGGACGTTGTCGAAGGTCAGCATGACGCCCTTCGGGCGCCCCGTGGTGCCGGACGTGTAGAGGATGATCGACAGGTCGGCGCCCACCCAGGCCGCGAGCGCCCGATCGAGCTTGGCAGCGAGTTCGGGCAGGGTCTCGAGCCGCCGGCGCCCGTCGGCGACCACCTGATCGATCGCCGTCAGCCGGCCGTGGTCGTAGGTGCGCAGGCCCTTCTCCTCGTCGTAGAGGATGTGGTGCAGGGCGGGCAGGCGCTCGGCGACCGACAGCAGCTTGTCGACCTGCTCCTGGTCCTGCGCGACAGCGTGCGTGACCTCGGCGTGGTCGAGCACGTAGGCCATCTCGTCCGCGACGGAATCCGAATAGACCGGCACCGGCACGGCCCCGAGCCATTGCGCGGCCGCGACCGTCCAGTAGAGCCGCGGCCGGTTCTGGCCGACCACCGCGACCTTCGTGCCCGGCCCGACCCCGAGCGCCTCGAGCCCGGCCGCGAAGGCGCGCACGATCGCGTGCACCTCCGCCCAGGTCCAGCTCTGCCAGATGCCGAGGTCCTTGTGCCGGAAGGCGGGACGGTTCGGCCGGATGCGGGCGTTGCGGACGAGGAGCTTCGGGAACGTGTCGTCCCGCCCGGCCGTCGCGATCAAGGCCTCCCTCCCGGCATGGTCCTTCGATGCGCGGCTGCACTCCGCGTCCGCAGCTGCCTAGCAGGAACGGACCGTGGTGTCGTTGCGCCGCGCATCCTCCCTTGGTCGTGCCACGGGCACGCCGGTCAGGCTGCCGGCACGTGGGTCGAGCGGGAGTTGAGCCGGCCGATGCCGGCCGCGAGCTCGAGCCAAGCCGCAGGCGAGCGCGACGAACCCGACCAGCACGGCCAGCGGCAGGGCTAGGAACTCGCTCAACGCACGCCGGACGACGTTCGTCACCCGGCCGGGGAGGCGGGATGCCGGTGTCACCGCGGGCCCTGGCTGCGCGCCGGCCCGCGTCGCCTACTCGGCCGCGTGTGCCAGCACCGGAGCCGGAGAGCGGAAGCGGGCCAGGAGGTCGGTCTCCTCCTGCTTCGCCGCCGCGAGGTGGCGCGCCTTCACGTGGCCGTAGCCGCGGATCTTCTCCGGGATCGAGGCGAGCCCGACCGCGACCGCATGGTTCGTCGGCGTGAGGGTCGCCACCACCTCGTCGAGCAGCGCCTCGTAGTCCCGGATGAGCCCGCGCTCGGTCTTGCGCTCGTGCGTGTAGCCGAACACGTCGAAGGCCGTGCCGCGCAGGCCCTTGAGCTTCGCCAGCACGCCGTAGGCCTTCATCATCCAGGGGCCGAAGCTCATCTTCTTCGCCTCGCCCGTGACCGGGTCGCGCCGGGCCAGCAGCGGCGGCGCGAGGTGGAACTCGTACCGCAGCGTGCCCGGCTCGAACGTGGCCGCGATCTGCTTGGCGAAATGGCCGTTCGTGTAGAGGCGCGCGACCTCGTACTCGTCCTTGTAGGCCATCAGCTTGAACAGGTAGCGGGCGACCGCCTCGGTCAGGGCCGTGCCGGACGGGACGGCCCGGGCCTCCGCCGCCCGCACGGCCTCAACGCGGTCGCGGTAGCGCTTGGCATAATCGGCGTCCTGGTAGTCCGACAGGAACGCGACCCGGCGGGCGACCACCTCGTCGAGGGTTTCCGACAGGTCCGTCGAATCGGCCGCATCCCGGGTCCCGGCCATGGTCGCCCGGAGGCTCTCGGGGTCGGCGGCCGCCCGGCGGCCCCATTCGAAGGCGTCGAGGTTCATTGTCACGGCTTCGCCGTTCAGCTCGATCGCCTTGCGGATGGCGGCGCGCGAGAGCGGCACGCGGCCGGTCTGCCAGGCGTAGCCCAGCATGAACATGTTCGCCCCGATGGCATTACCGAGCAGCGCCAGCGCGGCCGCGGTGGCGTCCACGAAGGACACGCCGGCGCCGTTCTCGGAGACGTTGCCGGCCGCGGCCCCGATGGCCCGCTTCAGGCGCTCGGCCGGCAGCGAGTAATCGGCGTTCCGGGCGAAATCCCCCGGCATCACCTCCGCCGTGTTGACCACGAGCGCCGTGCGGCCCTTGGCGACCGCGGACAGCACCTTCTTGTTGCCGGTCACGACGAGGTCGCAGCCGAGCACGAGGTCGGCCTGGCCGGCCGTGACCCGGATGGAGGTGATGTCCTCCTGCCGGTTGGCCAGTTTGACGTGGCTGAACACCGCGCCGCCCTTCTGGGCCAGGCCCGCCATGTCGATCATGCCGAGGCCCTTGCCCTCGAGATGCGCCGCCATGCCGAGGATCGCCCCGACCGTCACGACGCCGGTGCCGCCGACGCCCGTCACGATGACGTTGAAGGTGGTGTCGATCGCCGGGACGAGCGGCTCCGGCAGCTCTGCCAGGCCGGTCGTGGACAGGGTCGCGGGCTGCGCCTTCTTCGGCTTCCCGCCATGCACGGTCACGAAGGAGGGGCAGAACCCCTTCACGCAGGAGAAGTCCTTGTTGCAGTTTGACTGGTCGATCTTGCGCTTGCGGCCGAACTCGGTCTCGAGCGGCTGCACGGCGACGCAGTTCGACTTCACCGAGCAGTCGCCGCAGCCCTCGCAGACGAGGTCGTTGATGATGACGCGCTTGTCGGGATCCGGGAACGCGCCCCTCTTGCGCCGGCGCCGCTTCTCGGACGCGCAGGTCTGGTCGTAGATCAGGACCGAGGTGCCGGGCACCTCAGAAAGCTCGCGCTGCACGGCGTCGAGATCGTCCCGGTGGCTGATCGTCATGCCGGCCGGCCAGGCGACGTTCGGCGGGTACTTGCCGGGCTCGTCCGTCACCAGCCGGATCGTCTCGATGCCCTCGGCCCGCACCTGCCGGGCGATCATGTCGACCGTCAGGGCCCCTTCGTGCGGCTGCCCGCCCGTCATGGCGACGGCGTCGTTGAACAGGATTTTGTAGGTGACGTTCGTCTTGGTGTGCGCGGCCCAGCGCAGGGCCAGCGATCCCGAATGGTTGTAGGTGCCGTCGCCGAGGTTCTGGAACACGTGGCCGCGCGTCGAGAACGGCGCCTCGCCGATCCAGTTCGCGCCCTCGCCGCCCATCTGGGTGTAACCCTCGGTCGAGCGGTCCATCCACTGCGCCATGAAGTGGCAGCCGATGCCGGCATAGGCCCGCATCCCGTCCGGCACGACGGTGGATGAATTGTGCGGGCAGCCCGAGCAGAAGCCGGGCGTGCGGGAGCCGACGTCGCTCGTGATGGCGAGCACCGCCTGGGCGTCCTTCAGCCGGGCGAGGCGCCCGGCGAGGTCGTCGTTCCGGTGGTAGCGCAGCAGGCGCTCGCCGATCGCGATGGCGATGTCGTTGGCGTCGAGCGCGCCCTTCACCGGGAACAGCCACTTGCCGGCCTCGTCCTTCTTGCCGACGACGACCGGCTGGTTCGCGGTGCCGTACAGCTCCT
>JAQGJJ010000017.1 GCA_028290695.1 Enterovirga sp.
TGGAGAAGTACATCGAGAAGCCGACCCGGAATTACTTCGTGTCCACGGGCATCTATGCGCTGTCGCGCTCGGTCGTCAGCCGAATGAAGCGCGGAGAGCGCTTGGACATGCCGAACGCGTTGCGGCAAATCCACCAGGAGGGCGGCTTCGTGCGCTGCTATTACCAGGAGGGGATCTACTGGCGGGACATCGGCCGCTTCGACCATTACGAACTCGCCTCGCAGGACTTCCAGTCGGATCCCGGGCGCTTCCTGGGCGGACCGGATAGGCTCCGTCCGGCTGCGCAATGAAGATCGTCATCGTCGGGAGCACCGGCTTCCTGGGCTCGGCCATCCGGGCCGGGCTGGCCGAGGGCGGGGAGCACACCATCGTTCCGTTTTCGCGAGCGGAGCGGAGCGGGAGCGGCGGCGCCGGGCGGTGCCTGGACCTGCTGTCGCCGCCGGCCGTGGCGGAGGCTCTCGCGGAGGTCCGTCCGGACGTTGTCATCAACGCCGCAGGTCGGGTGCCGGGCACCCCCGCGGAGCTGTACCGGGACAACGCCGCTCTCACGGCCACGCTCGCCGAGGCGATCGTCGCGGCCTCCCCGGCAACCCGTCTGGTGCAGCTCGGCAGCGCCGCCGAATACGGCCGCTCACCGGGCGGTGCGCCGTTCAGGGAGGAGGACCGGTGCAGCCCGGCCGGCCTGTACGGGTTCTCGAAGCAGGTCGCGGCCGACCACCTGTTCCACCTGGCCCGAACCAGGGGGTTGCGGCTCAATCACCTCAGGGTGTTCAATCCGCTGGGCGCGATCAATTCGCCGCACCAGATCGTAGGGGCCTTCCTCGCGCGGGCGCGGGCGGCCGCGGCGCCGAAGACGGTGGAGATGGGCCGCCTCGACGCGGTGCGGGATTTCGTGGCCGTCCACGATCTCGTGACGCTGGTTCGGCGCCTCGTCGCGGCAGATCTGTCGCAGGTCGTGGTCAACGTCTGCTCGGGGCAGGGCCGTTCCGTGCGCGAGGTGATCGCGCTGCTGGCTGCCCAGTCAGGCGAGCCGATCCGGGTCGTCGAACGCGGGCCCGAGCCGCCGCCCGGAACGCTGGACACGGCTGTCGGGGATCCGACGCGCTTCCTGGAGCTGAGCGGGCTCGCCGCGCCGACCCCGGTCGACGCGGTGCTGGCCTCGGCCTGGCAACAGGCGATGGCGCAGCCCGACGGGCTCCCGTAAGTCTCCGGGCCGAGGCGCGCTGGCGCAGGGCGAAGGCGCCCTGGCCGGTGCGGCGGCCGGTGCCGTGGGCGGCCGGCGCGGGCTCCCCGGGGATGGGCGCGCCCGGTTAGGCCCGGTCGAACACGTTGTCCCGGTACCAGGCGAACGTCCTGGCGATGCCGTCCTCGAGCGGAACGCGGTCCACGATCCCGGTCAGGCGGTCCGTCTCGGAGGTGTCCGGGCAGCGCCGCACCGGTGAGCCCTGGGTGTTCTCACCGCGCGCGAGTTCGAGGCCGGGGCGGACGACGGACCTGATCTTCTCGGCCACCGCCATCATCGTATGCTCGGGCGCCTGGGTGCCGACGTTCCAGGCCCGGCCGAGCGCCTCCGGCCGGCGGGCCAGGCCCGCGATCAGCCGCACGGCGTCATCGATGAAGCAGAAGGTCCGCATGTGGTCGGGCGAATAGATCTCGATCGCCCCGTCCGAAGGCGCTTTCGTCATGCGCAGCATCAGCTCGGGCACCACATGCTCGGTCCCCATGCGGGGCCCATAGACGTTGTGCGGGCGAACGATCACGGCCGGCACGCCCGCCTGAAGCACGAGGGCTTCCCCGTACAGCTTGGACAGCATGTAGCTCGTGCGGGGCGCCGCCAGGGACGGAAGCGCCAGGACGGAGGTTTCGGGGGTTGGGAACGACAGGAGCCCGGCCTGGAGGCTGCCGGCATAGACCTCGCTGGTGGAGGCGAACAGGAAGCACCGGAGCGCGGCTTGGCGCTTCGCGAGCCGCAAGGCCTCGAGCGTGAGGATCGTGTTCAGGCGCAGCGTCTCGAAAGGCTGGCCGATGACGTTGGACACCCCGAGCAGGGCGGCGAAGTGGAAGATCGCGTCGTAGCCGTCGCCGAGCGCGTCCGTCGCGCCCTCGACGGACAGGTCCAGCTCGACGAAGGAAACGGCCGGGTTCTCGCGAAGCTGGCCGAGCTCGACGTCGTTGCGGCCCCGCTGGAAGTTGTCGACGAGCGTGACGCGGGCGCCGTCCTGCAGGAGGGCGCGGGCCAGCGCGAGCCCGATGAAGCCCGCCCCGCCGGTGATGAGGACGTTTTGCATTCCGCTAGGCTCCCCGGCCGATCGCGGCCACCTTCAGTCCGAGCCCGCGCAGGCGCCCGATCTCGGCCGCGCCGAGCACGCCGTTGGCATCGACCACCAGCGGCCGCGCCGTGCCGCACCACGCGGCCAGGTCGAACTCGGCGAAGGGCCGGTGGGCCACCGCCATCACGACGGCGTCGTAGCCGGCCGGCGGCGGCACCTCCCGGTGCAGCGGGGCATCCACTTCGGGGAAGCTGTCCACGAGCGGATCGACGACCTCGCATGCGGCGCCCTTGGCCAGCAATCCGTCGATAAGCGTGGCGGAGGGGGACAGGCGCGTGTCGCCCACGTCCTGTCGGTAGCTGCCGCCGAACACGAGGATGCGCCGTCCGGCGACCGAACCGCCGAGCTCCGATTCGAGCAACGAGACCGTGACGAGGGGCATGCTGTCGTTGATGGCAACGCTCGTCAGCGAGAGCGGGAACGTGATGTCCGACAGGCCGTAGAGCTCGCGCGCCGCGACGGCGCCGAACATCGGATCCTTGCTGAGGCAATATCCACCCACGCCGAGCCCGGGGTAGCGGATATTGTTGTGGGTGGGCCGGACCCGGATCGCCTCCAGCACACCGAACAGGTCGACGTCGATGCGGCGCGCGAAGCGCTCCCATTCATCGATCAGCGCGATATTCACCGCCCGATAGGTGTTCTCGAGCACCTTCGCCATCTCGGCCGCCCGCAGCGACGGCAGACGGACCAGTGGCTTGGCGGCGACGTCCACGAAGCTCGACAGGAAGGCTTCCGCCTCCGCGGCCGCGGCCGGGCTGCCGCCCGCATAGACGCGCCACATGTTCGTGATGGAATCGAGGTACTTGTCCCCCGGCATCACCCGCTCGTAGCAATAGGCGAGCTTGATGCCGTCCGCATCGAGGCCGCGGCGCTGCAGCTCCTCGCGCAGGATCGGCAGCACGACCGTCTCGCAGGTTCCGGGCGGGACGGTGCTCTCCAGCAGCACCAGGGCGTCCGGCCGCATGACCTGGCCGACCGTGCGGATCGCGGCTTCGAACGGGGGCCGCCGCAGGCGCGGCTCCGCCCCTTTTTCCTCAAGGTCGAGGCCGACATCCACGACCACGATGTCGGCACGTCCGACCGGGTCCGGGCTGGTTTCCGCCGACAGGTTGCCGGCCTGCGCGGCGAGCCTGGCCGCCTCCGTCAGCGCCGCGTCCGTGGTCGCGAACGGGAAGCGGCCGGCGCTCAGCTCCGCGGCCCGGTGCCGTCCCTCGTCGGTCGGAAGCTCGATTCCGGCCACGTCGAACAGGGGCAGCCCGTCGTTCGAGCGGGCTCCCGCGATGGCGATCGCGTTGGCGGCCCCGACGAAGCCGAGGCCGACCACGGCGACCCTGCGCCGCGCGCGGGTGCCCGCCCCGGGCTCGCCTGCGAAGTCGTCGCTCTGTCCAGAAGCCAAGTTCATCGTGCGTCCAAAAGGCCGTAGTGCGGGGATTCGAGGCGCCTCTCGGCAGAGGACGAGCAAGGCACGCCCTCCCGGCAAAGGGCGCCCCGCCGTCGGGCTCGGCCCCTCGTCAGGCGAGTGCCTCCTAGCCCAGACCCATGCCTGCGGGAAGGCCCCGCGGGAGGGCGGGCAACAATCCTACCGCATAGCGCTCGGGAGCCGGGCCGCCTGCGCGACCGAGCCCTATGCGAGGCGGCACCACATTCAGCGAGCGACTTAGCGTCCGCACATGGCTTGCGCGACCTGGACGACCGGAGCTCCGAGGCGGGCACCCGATCGGCTTTGCAAGCCCGAGGATGCCCGATGATGTCCGCAGACCAGTCCAATCACGCCGGCCTATGGGCGTGCTGAGAAGGGCCAGTTGCTTAAAAGGGAACTACGAGCGTCTGTGCTCATTGCTGTGTGAATGGCGGGGACGCTCCCGTGCTGACAGTGATCTTCGCCCCGTCCAA
>JAQGJJ010000031.1 GCA_028290695.1 Enterovirga sp.
CGAGCTCTTGCGCCTCCTTGCCCCCGACACCGTCGCGGCTCCAGCCCCAGACGAGGCCGGCGAGCGCGGCCGTCACGTCCTCCGGCAGGCCGAACACCTTGCCGACCTCGCGCACGGCGCCGCGCGCCCCGTACCGGATCACGGTCGCGCAGAGGGCGGCCCGGTGGCGGCCGTAGGTGCGGTACACCCACTGAATCATCTCCTCGCGGCGCTCGTGCTCGAAATCGACGTCGATGTCGGGCGGCTCGCGGCGCTCGTTGGACACGAAGCGCTCGAACAGGAGCTCCTGTTCGAGGGGATCGATCGAGGTGATCCCGAGCATGAAGCAGACGACGGAATTCGCGGCCGAACCGCGGCCCTGGCACAGGATGGGCGGATCCATCCGGCGGGCCGCCTGCACGATCGCGTGGACGGTGAGGAAATAGGCCGCGTAGTCGAGATCGCGGATCAGCGTGAGCTCGTGCCGGATCTGGTTCGCGAGCCGCTCCGGCACCGCGCCGCCGCTGCGGGCGGAGGCGGCTTCCCAGGTCCGCCGCTCCAGGGTTTCGTGCGCCGTGCGGCCCGGCTCCACCACCTCCGAGGGATACTGGTAGGTGAGCTCGCCGAGATCGAAACGGCACGCATCCGCGATCTCGACCGAGCGGGCGAGCGCCTCCGGGAAGCGGGCGAAGAGCCGTTCCGTTTCGGCCGGATGGCGCAGGTGGCGATCGGCATGGTGCTCGAGGGCGAAGCCGGCCTCGTCGATCTTCAGGCCGAGCCTGATGCAGGTGACGACGTCCTGCAGGGCACGGCGCTCCTCGCAATGGTAGAGGACGTCCCCGGTCGCGACCGTCCGGACCCGCGCGGCGGCCGCGAGAGCCGCCACGCCGGCGAGATGCAGGTGATCGTCGGGCCGGAAGCGGCGCGTCAGCGCGCAGGACGCGCGCCGGCCGAAGATGGCGCGCAGCCGCGCGAGGTCGGCCGGCAGCGTCCCGTCCGGCATGTCGGTCAGAAGAACCGCATGCTGGCCCTCGCTCCACGCGGGCAGGTCGTCCCAGGAGAGATCGCACCTGCCCTTGCCGCCTCGCGCCTTGCCGAGCGACAGCAGGCGGGTCAGGCGCGAATAGGCCGCGAGGTCGGTCGGATAAACGAGAAGCGCCGCACCCTCGCGGAGATCGAGCCGGGTGCCGACCACCAGGCGGACCCCGGTGGTCTTCGCCGCCTCCCAGGCCCGCACGATGCCGGCGAGCGAGCCGCGATCCACGATTCCGAGCGCCGGGATGCCGAGCAGCGCGGCCGCCGAGAACAGCTCCTCCGGCGAGGACGCGCCGCGCAGAAAGGAGAAATGGGTCGTAACCTGAAGCTCCGGGATCAAGGCCGCCGGGCCCTCGCGGCGCCCGAACGGGTCCCGGTCCCGCCCCGGAGAGCGCCGCCCGGCGGGCGTCCCGGTCACCCGAAGCGCCCGTGCAGCCACCAGCGGGTCCCGTCGGGCGATGGGGCGTTGCGGAACAGCCAGAACCGGCGGCCCCGCTCGTCCTCCACCCGGTAATAGTCGCGCACCTCCCCGGCCTCCCGGTCCGAGCGCCACCATTCGCCATGCACGCGTTCCGGGCCGTCCGCCGCCCGCACCACGTGACGCACCCGCCGCCACACAAAGGCGACCGGCGGGTAATCCGGCAGGAGCGCGGTCGCCCGCACCTCTTCGGGCGGGTCGATGATGCGGCTCGGGCGCGGCAGGGCGGCGGGCCAGGACCCGCCGGTCGCGGGTGCAAGGGCCGGCACGCGCCGCACGGAACGCTCCGGCACGCGGCTCTCGACGGGCGCGGCCCGGAACACACGCTCCGGCCCGAGCCGGATGCCGAGCCGGTCCACCAGCGGGGCCAGCGCGCGGGCGTCGCAGAGCGCGCCCTCCGGCCCGGCACCGGTCATGGCCCCCGTTTCGGCCTGGCGCTCGTGCAGCGGCTCGACCCGGCCGGCCACGAGCGCCATCTCGTCGATGCCGAAGCCGGGATCGATCTCGGCCAGCCGTTCCCCGAGAAGGCGCAGGCAATGGCCCGGGTCGCGCGTCGGCAGGGCGGTGCCGGCCCGCAGCCCGAGCGGGCAGCCGTCGACCCGGCGGAACACGGCGTCGAGCAGGCGCAGACCCTCGCCGCGCTGCTCCAGCGTGCGGCAGAGCTCCGCCGCGAGGTCCGCGAGCGCGGCCGCGAGGGTTTCCGGGTGGACGAGCGGCTCGGCGAAGGCGACGCGGACGCGCGCCGCCTCCTTGTGCACCAGCGGCACGAGCGGGTCCGGCTCGCGGCCGAAGGCACGCGCCAGGCGGGCACCCGGCGCGGTGCCGAACCGCCGCAGGACATGGGCGGAGCTCAGCGCGGCGAGCTGGCCGATCCGCTCGATCCCGAGCAGGTGCAGCGCCGAGGCCGTCCCGTCGGGAAGGCGGAGCGCCGCGACCGGCAGGCTGTCCAGCGCCCGCGCCGTGCCCCCGGGCGGCACGATCCCGCCCCCTCCGTGCCGGGCCATGGCCCAGGCCGCGCCGGGCGTGTCGGCCAGCGCCGCGTGGGCCGAGAACCCGGCGCCGCGCACCCGGCGCAGGAGATCGCGCAGAAGGGCCGCCTCGCCCCCGAGAAGATGGGCGGCGCCCTCCGTTTCGATCAGCACCCCGTCCGGCGGATCCGCCTGCACCACGGGGGCGTAGCGCAGGCACCAGCGCGCCAGCCCGTCCAGGGCGGCCCGATCCGCCTCCGGGTCGGCCTCGATCACGGTCAGGCCCGGCACGGAGGCCTGGGCGTGCGCCACCGTCAGGCCGGGCCGGAGCCCGATCTCGCGCGCCCGGTCGTCGACGCAGGCGATCAGGCGCCGCGACCCGTCCCGGACCGCCGTGACGGTCGGCGCCTCAGGCGGCGGCGCGTCCCCGCCCTCCCGGCCGGACCGGGATGGGCCGGACCTCGCCCGGGATGGGCTCTGGCCGGATATCCTGCGGATGCGGTCGGTCGGAAAGGTCGGAAGAAAGAGCGAGACGACCCTCGGCATCGCAGGCCTCGAGATTCCAGGATGTGGGCTCCGCGCCGCGGCAGCGGAGAAGCTCGACGCGCCAGCGGGCCCGCAGGAGGCCGGGCGCAGGGGCCGGCCGGGACGGCGCGGCGGCAATGCGCCAGCGGGTGAAGACCGCGCTCGGCTCGTTCGCGGTGGCCCGCTCGGCATCGTCGCGCCAGCGCCGCACCACGAAGGCCGGCACCCCCGAACCCTCCGCCGCGAGATGAAGGCGACGCGAGGCCGTGAGGCCGAGCCGGGCTGCCTCGCCCACCACCCCGCCGAGGCCGCCATGCCGGAGCGCCTCCTCCATGGCCGGAAGGACCTGGGCGTCCTTTCGGGTCTCGACGTAGATTACCCGGTCGGGATGGAGGCCCACGGAGGCGAGCGCCGGCGCGAAGAGATCGCGGCCCCGAAGGCACCAGAGCACCGTGCCCCGGCTGCGGGCCAGGATCCCGGCCACGAACAGCGTCGCGGCGGCGGCATGCTCGCTCTCGACGCCGCTTTCGACGAATTCGTGCAGCGCCCCGAGCGGCAAGCCATTCCAGGGCAGGTGCCCGTCGAGCGCGGCGACCCCGAACGGAAGGGCGCGCCGCTGCGCCCGCGCGGAACGGTCGAGCGCCACGACGCGGCGACGCAGATCGGACAAAGCGAGATTGTGCCCGGCATCGGTCATGCCTTGCTCGAAGGGGTTCAGCGGCGGTGTTGTTCCTATTTTGTTCTCGCGCCGAAACCGAGTCAATCGGTCGCGCGGGTAGGTAGTGTCTCAGTTTGAAATTTGAGGCGTTCGGTCGCGCGGAGGCTCAGACCGAACCTTGGCTTAGCCCGCAGCGACAGCCCGCAATGCAAGCGCCCGCCAGCCGGGGAAAGCTGACGGGCGCGGACACACTCGTTGAGGACACACTGACCGCCGAACAATCGCCAGACGGCCGAGAT
>JAQGJJ010000033.1 GCA_028290695.1 Enterovirga sp.
GCCTTTCAACTGCACGTCGCGCTGCTTGATCGGCAGGCGCTCGCCGAACGCGATCCTGATCTGCTGCTGCACGATGTCGATGCCGGTGATCATCTCGGTCACCGGATGCTCGACCTGCACCAGCGTGTTCATCTCGATGAAGTAGAACTGCCCGTCCTCGTAGAGGAATTCGACCGTCCCGGCTCCGACGTAACCGAGTTCCTTCATGGCGTCCGATACCACGGCGCCAATCCGCTCGCGCTCCTCGTCGTTCAATGCAGGGGAGGGCGCCTCCTCCCAGACCTTCTGGTGGCGGCGCTGCAGCGAGCAGTCCCGTTCGCCGAGGTGGATGGCCCCGCCGCGGCCGTCCCCGAGCACCTGGATCTCGATGTGACGCGGCTTCTCAAGATATTTCTCGAGATACACGGCGTCATCGCCGAAAGCCGCCTTCGCCTCGATGCGGGCGTTGGCGAGCGCCTCGGTCAGGTCGTCTTCCGTGCGGGCGACCTTCATGCCGCGACCGCCGCCTCCGGCAGCCGCCTTCACCAGGACCGGGTAGCCGATCTCGGCCGCGACCCGTTTGGCCTCGACGTCGTCCGTGATGCCGCCGTCGGACCCCGGCACGCAGGGGATCCCGAGGCGGCGCGCCGTGCGCTTAGCCTCGATCTTGTCGCCCATGATGCGAATGTGCTCGGGTTTCGGGCCGATGAAGGTGATGCCGTGATGGCCGAGCACCTCGGCGAAGCGGGCGTTCTCGGACAGGAAGCCATAGCCCGGGTGGATGGCATCCGCGCCGGTGATCTCGCAGGCGGCGATGAGCGCCGGGATGTTGAGGTAGCTGTCGCGCGCCGGCGGCGGGCCGATGCACACGCTCTCGTCGGCGAGGCGAACATGCATCGCGTCCGAATCCGCCGTGGAGTGGACCGCGACGGTCGCGATGCCGAGCTCCTTGCAGGCGCGCAGGACGCGGAGCGCGATCTCGCCCCGATTGGCGATGAGGATCTTGTCGAACATGCGGAGCTGCCGCCGCTCAATCGATGACGATGAGGGGCTCGCCGTATTCGACGGGCTGTCCGTCCTCGACGAAGATCGAACGAACGGTTCCGGAGCGGTGCGCGACGATGTCGTTGAAGGTCTTCATCGCCTCGATCAGCAGGACCTTGTCACCGGTCTTCACGGTCGCGCCGACCTCGACGAAGGGTTTCGCGCCGGGGGAGGGGCGACGGTAGGCCGTTCCGACCATCGGAGAGGTGAGCGCGTCCGGATGCTTGGTTTCCGCGGCGGCCCCGGCCGGGCGGGCCGTCGAGACATCGCTTGCCGGAGCCACGGCGACCGGAGCCGCCGCAACGGCCGCGACCGGAGCGGCCGTGAGCGCACGGCAGACGCGGATCCGCAGATCGCCCTTCTCAACCTCGATTTCCGACAGATCGGTCTCGGCGAGTAGGGTCGCGAGCTCCCGGACGAGCTCCGGATCGAAAGGACGGGTGGCCTGGTTCTCAGGCGTGGCGGACGGGGCGATGTTCTTGCGGCTCATGGTACGGGTGCTCAACAGGTCGCCTGCCCGCATTTGCGCGTCATCGCAATAGCCTCTCTCAATGGCTCAAGCCCGACTGCACCGGAAATCACCGTGCTGCCGACCACGAATGCGGGCGTTCCGGTGACCTCGATCTCGCGGGCCAGACTGTCGTTCTTGGCGAGTTGCGCGACGATCTCCGGCGATGCTGCATCCGAATCCAGCTTGGCGAGATCGGCTCCCACCTCGCGCGCCACCGCGCGCGCCCGGTCGCCGTTGACACGTCCTGCAGTGCCGAGCAGCCGCGAGTGGAACTGCAGCAGCTTGTCGCCGGACAGCTGCTTGCGGGCAGCCAGAGCGATCACGTTCGCCTCACGCGAGTAGCGTCCCCCGATGAACTCGAGGTCGCGAATGATGATGCGGAGCTTAGGGTCCGTCTCGATCAGGGTTCGAATGTCCGAGAGCGCCTTTTTGCAGTAGCTGCAATTGTAGTCCGAAAATTCGATCAGCGTGACGTCGCCGTTGGGATTTCCGAGAACGAGCGCAGTCGAGGGATCGAGCAGCGCGTCGGACGCCTTGCGGATGGAAGCTGCTTGCGCAGTCCGCTGCGCTTCGGCCTGACGCCGCTCCAGCTCAGCGATGGCTTCCTGGATGACCTCGGGGTTGCTGACGAGGTATTCCTTCACGACCTGCCGGATTTCACCCTTTTGCGCTTCGCTGAAGCCTTGAGCGGAGACACGCTCGGTGGCGCCGAACAGCGCGATGCAGCCAAGCGCCAAGAGCGTCGGTCGGATCAGCGGGCGAGGGCTCATGAGGGCATCCCTGCAGCGGCTAGGCTTGGGCAACTGCGGTGCGAAACAGAAGCGGACGTATCGCCGCCGGAATCAGCTCGGTCAACCGGCGCCTTGAGCGCCGCACTCCGAAACGCTAGCCACCCCGGCTTCGAGGAGCCAGCATGAGCAGCATTCAGGATCAGACGCCCCGAACGGCGCGTCGCTTAGCCCGCGTCGCCCCCTTCCTGGCAATGGACGTATTGGCGGCCGCCGCGGCGAAAGAAAGGCAGGGCGCCGACATCGTCCACATGGAGGTGGGCCAGCCTTCGGCCCCCGCTCCGCGCCTCGTCCGGGAAGCCGCGAAGGCGGCACTCGAGGACGGTCGCATCGGGTATACGGAGGCGCTTGGCATCCGCGTGTTGCGCGAGCGCATCGCCCGGCATTACCGCGACGCGTACGGCGTGTCGGTCGCGCCCGAGCGTGTGGTCGTGACGACCGGGTCCTCCGCCGGGTTCGTGCTCGCGTTCTTGACGCTGTTCGATCCGGGCGCACGCGTGGCGATCACTGCGCCGGGCTATCCGGCCTACCGCAACATCCTCGTCGCCCTGGATCTCGAGCCGGTTGAGATCCCGCTTCGGGCTGCCGACGGATTTAGGCTCACGGCAGACGCCGTCGAGCAGGCCTCCGGGGAACGGGGGGTTGCCGGGGTGCTGGCCATGAGCCCGGCCAACCCTTCCGGAACGATGATCGGCCAGGAGGAACTCGCCCGAATCGGCAGGATCTGCCGGCGCCAGGGGCTCTGGTTCGTGTCGGACGAGATCTATCACGGGCTCACCTACGGGGCGGCGGCGGAGACGGCGCTTGCCGCCGACGACGACGCGGTCGTGATCAATTCCTTTTCGAAGTACTACTGCATGACGGGATGGCGGGTCGGCTGGATGGTTGTGCCCGAGCGGCTGATCCGGCCGATGGAGACCCTGGCGCAGAACCTCTATATCTCGGCACCCTACCTCTCGCAGGTCGCGGCGCTCGCGGCCTTCGATTCGGTCGATGACCTCGAGACCGTAAAGGGCGATTACGCCCGCGCGCGCGATCTGCTCCTCAACGAGCTGCCTCGGATCGGCATCACCGATATCCATCCGGCCGACGGCGCCTTCTACCTCTATGCCGACGTCGCGCGGTTCACGAACGATTCGATCGCCTTCTGCCGGCGAATGCTGGACGAGACCGGGGTCGCGGCGACACCCGGCCTCGATTTCGATCCGACGGAGGGATCGCACCACCTTCGCCTCTCGTTCGCAGGTGGTGAAGCCGTGTGCCGCGAGGCAGTGCGGCGTCTGGGAAGCTGGATGCGCTGACCCTCCGCGACGCGGGTGTGGCGGGGATGTCGCAGCCGGAGCGTGCCCGCTCCGAAACGAGGTTCGGGCTTGCGGCGCACGCCCGGACCGTGCTGTCTGGCCCCGCTTTCGGTGCCTCGGACTTGTTCGAGGTGAAACGGGAATGCGGTGCGGGCTCTCGCCCAAATCCGCGGCTGCCCCCGCAACTGTAGGCGGAGAGCGTCTCTCCAACACGCCACTGGCTGGAAGGCCGGGAAGGCGGAGGGACGCGGTGATCCGCAAGCCAGGAGACCGGCCGAAGCATCAACCTGAACCTGCGGCGGTGGGCCGCGAGGAGGATTCATGCTTGGTCACCATCGCGGCGCGACGCCGTTCGTTCTGTCTTTCGTTTCGCTTCTGGCATGCGCTGACTCTGCTCGCGCCCAATCCGCCGGGGCCGCCGTCGATCTTCCCGACATCGTCGTCACCGCCGACCGGCGCGCCGAGCCGATCGGCCGATCGGCGAGCGCGATCTCGGTTCTGACCCGGGAAGAGTTGCAGAGCTTCAATCCCACCTCGCTCGTCGACGCGCTTCGGAGCGTCCCGGGTCTCGACGTGTCCGAGACCGGTGGGCCGGGCTCGACCACGGCTGTCCGCTTGCGCGGCGCCAATTCCGGGCAGACGCTGGTTCTGATCGACGGCATCCGCGTGAACGATCCGGTCTCCGCGAGCGGGGAATTTGACTTCTCGACGCTGCTGCCGACCGCCATCGACCGCATCGAGGTGCTGCGCGGTCCGCAAAGCGCGCTGTATGGCTCGGACGCGATCGGGGGCGTGATCAACATCACCACGCGCTCTGGACGCGGAGAGCCGCGCTTCGAGTCCCGGACCGAGGCCGGTGCCTATGGCACCGTGAACACGAGCACGTCGGCGTCCGGGTCGATTGGCCCCTGGTCCTTCGCGGCCAACGGCGGCGGGCAAAAGAGCGCCGGCTTCTCGCGCTACGGCTATCGCGTCGGGCAGCTCGAGCGGAAGTTTCCGTTCTTCGAGCCCGACGGCTTCAACCGCTACGGCGGCTACGGGCGCCTCGGCTACGACGCCGGCGAGGGCGTGAAGCTCGAGATGGGGATGATGTCGTCCCGCACCTCGGCCGAATACGACGCGGCCTCGTCGACGCTGCCGCGCAACGTCGTTGCGACGGGCGCAGGGCGGATCTTCCCGGACACGCCCGCCAACGCCATCCGGCAGCTGTCGCAGATCTGGGCGCGCGCCACCGCCGAGACCGGGCCTGTGGACCACTCGTTCCAGGTCTACGCGAACCAGACGGACCGCGACTTCCGGGACGTCTCCTACCGGACGAGCACGGCTCTCGCGACCACCACCTCCGGCCGGACGGAATTCCGTGGCGACCGTGTCGGGACCGAGTACCAGGGCGATCTCAAGTTCGATGCCTTCGGCTCGCTGACATTCGGCGGCCGCATCGAAACGGAGAAGGCCACGACCTTCTCGACGCCGCTGCTGCCCACACTGCGGGCCAGGAGCCGCACGCTGGAGGCGGAGCAGACGACGAAGTCCGTGTTCGCCCTGTACCAGCTGCCCATCGGCGAGCGCATCATCCTGTCGGCCGGAGGCCGGCACGACGAGGTCGACGCCCGCAGCTTCGACACCTGGCGCGCCACCGGCGCGTTTCTGATCCCGGAAACCGGCACCAAGCTCCGGGCGAGCGGCGGCACCGGCGGCAAGGCGCCGACCCTCTACCAGCTCTTCGAGCCCACCTTCGGCAACGCAGCGCTGTCGCCGGAAACCAGCATCGGCTGGGATGCGGGTGTCGACCAGACGCTGTTCGACGGCCGCGTCACGCTGTCCGCGACGGTGTTCGGCAACCGCTTCAACGACCTCATCGAGTTCAACTCGGCGACCTCGCGCTACTTCAACGTCGCGCGGGCGAGGACGTCGGGGGTCGAGCTCGAGGGCGGAATCGTGCTCTGGCCGGAGCTGCTGAGGATGACCGGCAACTACACGTACCTCGACTCCGAAGACGAGCGCACCGGCCTGTCGCTCCAGCGCCGACCGCGTCATTCGGGGCGGATCGGATTCCCGATCACGCCCGCGCCGGGCCTCCTGATCGAGCCGCGGATCACGATGGTGTCGCAGCGGTTCAGCGGCAACAACGAGACCCTTCCGCTGGTCCCCTATGCCCGCCTCGACATCTACGCCGAGTACAAGATCGACAACACCTGGAAGGTGTTCGGCCGGGTCGAGAACGTGACCGATACGCGCTACCAGGAGATCCTGAACTACGGCACGACCGGGCGGGCTGCCTATGCCGGGCTGAGCGTGACTTGGTAGAGCGCGCGCCCGAGCAGCGGCTCGTCCGGACCGGGGGCGCCCGCCTCTGGCCGATCGCCCTGCTCGGGGCCTTGACGGCCTTCCTCTTCGTCCTGTCCCTCGGGATCGGGCCGGTGAGGCTGCTGCCGCCGACTGTGGTGGAGGCCCTCCTGGGCGGTGGGGACGAAGTCGCACGGGTGATCGTGCGGGAGATCCGTCTTCCGCGCGCCATCCTGTCGGTCTCGATCGGCGCGGTGCTCGGCCTGTCGGGCGCGGCCATGCAGGGACTTCTCAGGAATCCGCTCGCCGCGCCCTCGCTTTTCGGCGCACCCCAGGCGGCCGCGCTCGGCGCGGTCGCGACCTTGTCGCTCGGCGTGGCGGATGCGCTGTCCTTCGCGCTCCCCGTGGCTGCGATCCTCGGAGCCTTCCTGTCCGTTTTCGCCCTCATCGCGATCGCCGGTCGGAATGCGAGTCTCGTGCTGCTCATCCTGTCCGGTCTCGCCCTGTCGAGCCTGGCCGGAGCCGCGACTTCCCTCGCCATGAATCTCGCGCCGAACCCGTTCGCGGCCCTGGAAATCGCCTTCTGGCTCCTCGGCTCCCTCGAGGACCGCTCCATGCGGCACGTGGCAATGGCGCTGCCCTTCATCCTGGCCGGGGCGGCGATCCTGATCGCCAATCGCAGCGCCTTTCGGGCGCTGACGCTCGGGGAAGAGGCGGCCCAGTCCCTGGGGGTTCGCGTGGCGCGACTGCGGCTGCTCGTGATCATGGGCGTTGCGCTCGGGGTCGGCGCTTCCGTGGCCGTCGCGGGCACGATCAGCTTCATCGGCCTCGTGGCGCCGCATCTCGTCCGTCCGCTGGTGGGCTACGATCCGGCGCGCCTGCTGCTGCCCTCCGCGCTCGCGGGCGCCTCGCTTCTGACGGCGGCCGATATCGCCGTGCGGGTGATCCCGTCCACCACCGACATCAAGGTCGGCGTGCTCACGGCTATCATCGGCGTGCCATTCTTTCTGTATCTCATCGTGCGCGAGCGGCGCCGGCTCGGAGTGGGGGGGCTCGCGTGAGGCCGGAGGAGCTCGCCCTCTCGGACCTGCAGGTCGTTCTCGGTGGGCGGCGCGTCGTCGACGTCATGACCTTGACGCTCCCGACCGGCTCGCTCGTCGCGCTTGTCGGTCCGAACGGGGCCGGCAAGACGTCCCTTCTTCGAGCCATCGTTGGCCTGGCCGGCTATTCGGGTCGCGTCGCCTTCGGGGGCAGGGATCTCGCAGCAGTCGGGGGGCGCGAGCGAGCCCGCCTCATCGCCTATCTGCCGCAAGGCCATGAAGCGCACTGGCCGTTGCCGGCGCGCGACATCGTGGCGCTTGGACGTTTTCCGCATGGAGCCACCGACCCGTTGCGGCTCTCTCCCGACGACCAGGGCATGGTGCGGCGCGCGATGGAGCAGACGGACACGACAGCCTTCGCGGACAGGCCCGTCACCATGCTCTCCGGGGGAGAGCGCGCCCGGGTCGCCCTGGCGCGGGTCTTCGCCGTCGGAGCGCCGCTGATCCTGGCCGACGAGCCGACTGCAGCACTCGACCCCCGTCATCAGATCGATGTCATGCGGGCCTTGCGCGGTCGCGCGGAGGAGGGCGCTCTGGTGGTCGCAGTGACGCACGACATCGGACTCGCAGCGCGCTTCGCCCATCGGGTGGTGCTGCTGAACCAGGGGCGGATCGCCGCGTCAGGCAGCCCCGGCGAGGCGCTGACGCCGGAGGTCATGCGGACCACCTTCGGCGTCGAGCTGTTCCGCGCCGATCACCAGGGCGTGCCCGTGCTGGTGCCCTGGTCGTGACGGGAGGAGGCGACGTCCCGCACGGCGTCGCCCAGTGCTGCCGCAAGCCGGCGAGATGCCGCCTCATGCGGCGGCAGGCCGATGCGCAGCAGCGTATCCGACCATTGAAAGCGCCGCGTCCAGATGCGGCGGGACGCCAGGGAGTCGTGCAACCGCCCGGCGCGCGGATGCTCGACCAAGCGGAACAAGTTGGTGCCGCCCGCGATGCGAAGACCAGCAGCGAGCAGGAGGGAATCGAGCTCGTCCCGCTCGCATACGAGGCGTCCCCGCATCGCGGCTGCCCACCCGATGTCGGCCAGGGCCGCCGCACCGACCGTCATGGCAGGGCCGGATACGGCCCACGGTCCCAGCGCGCGCGAGATCTGCTGCGTCAGCGTCGACGTCGCAATGGCGAAACCGAGCCTCAGGCCCGCGAGCCCGTAGAACTTGCCGAAGGAGCGAAGCACGATGATCGGCAGTTCGGTGCAGTGCCGCACGATGCTGCATCCCGGCTCCACGTCGACAAAGGATTCATCGACGATCAACCAACCGCCGCGCGCCCGGCAGGTCTCCGCGACGGCGAGGAGCTGGGGTCGCGTTGCGATCCGGCCGTCCGGGTTGTTGGGATTCACGACGACCACGTGCCGCCCCGACTCCGTCGCAGCCGCGAGCGTCGGCACGAGCGAGACCCGGTACCCGGCCGCTTGCCAGGCGGTCTCGTGCTCGCCGTAGGTCGGGCCGACGATGGAGACCGTCCCCACGGCGGCGAGGCGGGGCAGCCACTGGATGATGGCCTGGGTTCCCGGCGCCGCGGCGATCGCCGCCTGGGCAGGCGCATCATAGGCGAGGCGAGCCGCCTCGATCAGCCGCGCCAGATCGGCGCCCGACGGCAGCCGCGTCCAGCCGGCCTCTCGCAACTCCTCCGGTACCGGCCAGGCGTGCGGGTTGATACCGGTCGAGAGGTCGAGCCAAGTCGAACCGGAACCGCCGAACCGTGCCGCCGCCTCGCCCAGGTCCCCGCCATGCTTCATCACCGCTCCTTGCTGCCGGATGGGCGGCCGTGACGGAATCGGATGGCCGTTTAAGGGCAGGAGGAGCAAGCTTGGCCGCACTGACCGGATTTGTGCTCGCGCTCGTCGTGGCCTGGTCGGCAGCCGGACCAGCCCGCGCGACCGAGGCCCCGCCGCCGGCCCGGCCCCGGGTGGTCTCGATCAACCTGTGTACCGACCAGCTTCTGCTCGCGCTGGCGGATCCCGAGCAGATCCTCGGCCTGAGTCCCTTTGTGCGCGACAGGACGCGCTCGTGGGTGCGGGACGCCGCGGACCGGTTCCCGGTTCTGTCGGGCTCGGCCGAGGAGGTGCTGGCGGCCAAGCCCGACCTCGTGCTGGCCGGACGCTACACGCGGCGCGCAACGCGCGAGCTTCTGAAGGCGCATGGCCTGCGGGTGGTCGAATTCGAGGCAGCCAGCTCAATTCCTCAGGTGCTCGCTCAGATAAGTGAGGCCGGCAGGCTCCTGGGCCACCCCGATCGGGCTGCGGCCAAGGTGGCCGAGATCGACGCCGCGGTTGCGCGCGCCCGCACCGCGGCCCGGACCCGCCCCGTTTCGGTGCTGCCGTTGCAGCGCCGCGGCTGGATCTCCGGTCGCGACACTCTGATGACCTCGTTTCTCGAGACGGTGGGCCTGCGCAACGCCGGGGCGTCGCTCGGAGCGCAAGGCCGACTTCTCACCTTGGAAGCGATCGTGGAGCTGCAGGCGGATCTCCTCCTCGTGTCGCGGAGCGAGACCCGGGCGGAAGATCAAGGCAGCGCCATGCTCCACCATCCGGCGCTCACGGCGCGCTACCCGCCCAGTAAGCGCCTGACGCTGCCCGAGCAGATGACCGTCTGCGGCGGTCCGGAGATCGCGTCGGCCCTGGACAGGCTTGCGGACGAGATCCGGCGGGTGCGCTGATGCTGGTCTCGACCGATGCGCTGCTGGTGCTCTGCCTCGCGCTTGTCCTCGATGCGGCGATCGGCGATCCGGATTGGCTGTGGCGGCGCTGGCCGCATCCGGTCGCGTGGCTTGGCGCGCTGATCGGGTGGTGCGACCGGGTGCTGAACCGCGACAGCTGGAGCGGCCATACCCGCCGCGCGGCCGGGGTGGCGGCGGCCGTGCTGCTGATCGCCGCTTCGGCCCTGCCGGCGCTCGCGGTCGAGAGGTGCCTGCGCGCGCTGCCCGCCGGTGACGTGCTCGTCGCGCTGATCGCCTCTGTGTTTCTCGCGCAACGGAGCCTGCATGAGCATGTCCGCCGGGTGGGGGACGCATTCGAGCACGGGCTGCCCGATGCCCGTCGCGCGGTCTCGATGATCGTGGGTCGCGATCCCGATCGGCTCGACGAAGCGGGGGTTGCCCGGGCCGCGATCGAATCGTCGGCCGAGAACTTCTCCGATGGGGTCGTGGCCCCGGCCTTCTGGTTCGCGCTTTTCGGGCTCCCCGGCCTCGTCGCCTACAAGGCCGTCAACACGGCGGATTCCATGATCGGGCACCTGTCCGTCCGGCACCGGGATTTCGGCTGGGCTGCGGCCCGCCTGGACGACCTCATGAACCTCTTTCCGGCGCGAATCGCCGGCGCGCTGATTGCGCTCGGAGCGGCGGTCGCGGGGGGCTCCCCGCCGCGGGCATTCGCCGTCATGCTGCGCGATTCCGGGATCCACCGGTCGCCCAACGCGGGCTGGCCGGAAGCCGCCATGGCCGGGGCGCTGGGCCTAGCTCTCGGCGGCCCGCGCCTCTACGCGGCCGGCCCGGTCGATGAGCCGTTCCTGAACGCCGAGGGGCGCCGCGATTCGGGTTCCGGCGACATCGGGCGCGCGCTGCGGGTGCTTGTGGCCGCAGCCCTGCTGCAGGGGCTGGCTTATGTCGCGCTGGCCCTCATGCTGCTGTAGCGGGCGTCAGCGCGCTTGCGCGATGGCCAGCATCCTGTCGAGGTCGAGATGGGCTTCGACATGGTCGGCCAAGGCGTCGAGCGCCTCGTCCACACGCGATTCGTAGGCGAGCGACGACGCCGCGCCGAAACCGGCCAGATAGGCGCGCCGGAAGGCATCCGCGGCGAACAGCCCGTGCACGTAGGACCCGGCCACGCGACCGTCGGGGCTAACGGCCCCGTCCGGCCGCCCACCGGAGAGCTCGAGAACCGGCCTTGCGCAATCGGGACCGGTCGTGCGCCCGAGATGAATCTCGTATCCGGTGACCTCGGTTCCCGAATGGAGATGCCGGCCCGAGACGGGTTCCGTGATCTTGGCGCCGGCCAGCACCGTGTCGACCGCGAGCAGGCCGAGCCCGTCCGCGCGTCCGGGCGGGCCCTCGACACCATCCGGATCAACGATCGTGCGGCCGAGCATCTGGAAGCCTCCGCACAGCCCCAGCACGGCGCCGCCGCGGCGTCGGTGCGCCAGGATGTCGATGTCCCAACCCTGCGCGCGCAGAAACGCGAGGTCGCCGATCGTTGATTTCGAGCCGGGCAGGATCACCAGACCGGCATTCCCCGGAAGCGCTTCGCCCGGCCGCACGAACACGAGTTCGACATCCGGCTCCATGCCGAGCGGGTCGAGGTCGTCGAAGTTCGCGATGCGGGCGATCACCGGTACGGCGACGCGGAGCTTCCCGTTGCGCGAGGTGGCGCGATGGAGATCGAGCGCGTCCTCGGCCGGCAGAAAAGCCGTCTCGGGCAACCAAGGCAGCACGCCCAGGCACGGCCAGCCGGTCCGCTCCGCGATCGTGCGAACGCCGTCGTCGAAGAGCCGGGGATCGCCCCGGAACTTGTTCACGGCGAAGCCGCGGATGCGCATGCGCTCGCCGGGATCGAGAACCGAGTGCGTGCCGACGAGGCTCGCGATAACCCCGCCTCGGTCGATGTCGCCGATCAGGACCACCGGCACGTCCGCCGCTTCCGCGAACCCCATGTTCGCGATGTCGCCCGCCCGTAGATTGGTCTCGGCCGGGCTGCCCGCCCCTTCGATCAGAACGAGGTCGGCCCCCTCCGAGACCCGGGCGAAGCTGTCCAGCACCTGCGGCAGCAGTTCGGCTTTTCGGGCACCGAAATCCCGGGCGCGCAAGCTGCCCGCCCGGCGTCCCTGCACGATCACCTGCGCGCCCGTATCCGTCTCGGGCTTCAACAGAACCGGGTTCATGTGGACGCTCGGGGGCAGCCTCGACGCCCGCGCCTGCACCGCCTGGGCGCGTCCGATCTCGCCGCCATCCGCCG
>JAQGJJ010000094.1 GCA_028290695.1 Enterovirga sp.
GGATGTCTCGATCGAGGGACTCCTCGCCGGGCGAGGAGACCAGACGAAACGGCGTCGCCCTCCTGAAGCCCCTTAGCACGAGGTACCCAGCTTGAGCTCACTCCAGCACACCGGCTGGCGCAGCGTCTTTGACGGGCGGCTCCGCATCCCGGCCATCGGTTCGCCCCTGTTCATCGTCTCGAACCCGGACCTCGTCATCGCGCAATGCAAGGCCGGGATCGTCGGCTCGTTCCCGGCCCTGAACGCGCGCCCGGACACGCGGCTGGACGAATGGCTCGCCCGCATCACGGAGGAGCTCGCCGCGCATGACCGCGCCCATCCGGACCGGCCGTCCGCGCCCTTCGCGGTGAACCAGATCGTGCATCGCTCGAACGCCCGGCTCGAGCACGACCTCGCCGTCTGCGCCCGCTACAAGGTGCCGCTGGTCATCACGTCGCTGGGCGCGCGCGAGGACGTGAACCAGGCTGTGCACGGCTGGGGCGGCATCGCGCTGCACGACGTCATCAACCAGACCTTCGCCCGCAAGGCGATCGAGAAGGGCGCCGATGGGCTGATCGCGGTGGCGGCCGGCGCGGGCGGCCATGCCGGCACGACCTCGCCGTTCGCGCTGATCGGGGAAATCCGGGAATGGTTCGACGGGCCGGTGGCGCTGTCCGGCGCCATCGCGACCGGCCGCGCGGTGCGGGCGGCTGAGATCATGGGCGCCGACTTCGCCTATATCGGGTCCGCCTTCATCGCGACCGAGGAGGCGAACGCCCCGGCCCGGTACAAGGCAATGATCGTCGAGAGCGGCGCCGACGACATCCTGTCCTCGCCCGCCTTCTCCGGCGTGCCCGGCAACTACCTGCGGCCGTCCATCGTCGAGGCCGGGCTTGACCCGAACGCGCTCGGCGAGATGCCGGCCGCGACGATGGATTTCGGCAACCGCGACGAGAGCGGAAAGCAGGTCAGGGCCTGGCGCGACATCTGGGGCGCGGGTCAGGGCATCGGGGCAGTCAAGGAGGTCGTGCCGGCCGCCGTGCTGGTGGATCGCCTCGCGCGCGAGTATCGGGAGGCCCGTGCGGCTGCCGGCCGCCTCCGGCTCGCCGAATAGCGGGCCGGATTCGCCGCCGAGCCGGGGTGCACCGAGGCCCATGACCACGATCGAAGAGCTCGAAAGCCGCCTCGGCCAGGAACTCGGGGTCTCGGCCTGGCGCCAGCTCGGACAGGCCGACATCGACGGTTTCGCCGACGTCACCGGCGACCACCAGTTCATCCATGTCGATCCGGCGCGCGCCGCGGCCGAGACGCCGTTCGGCGGCACCATCGCGCACGGCTTCCTGACGCTGTCGCTGCTCTCGCTGTTCGGCAAGGAGGCGACGCCGCCGATCGCCGGCCGCCGCATGGGCGTCAATTACGGCTTCGAGAAGGTGCGGTTCCTGTCGCCGGTGCGGTCGGGCGCGCGGGTGCGGGGCCGGTTCGTGCTGGCCGGGCTCGAGCGCCGCAAGCCGGACGAGATCCTGCTGCGGTTCGGCGTTACCGTGGAGATCGAGGGCGGCGCCAAACCCGCCCTCGTCGCCGAATGGCTGACCCTCGCGATCCTCGCCTGATCAGGCCGCCCTGGACTGCGCCGGCGGGTTCGCCCGCAGGCCGGCCGCCACCTCGCGGTTGATGTTGACGAGCGCAGTGAGCTTTGTGGCCTCGGGATCGGCCAGAACCGCGACGGTGCGGTTGAAGGTGAACATCGCCAGGTCGACGATGCTCTGCTTGACGTCGGACGGCACCGGGTTGTTGTCGTCCGTCACGGACGTCACGAGAATGGTCCAGAGCTTCTGGTTGAAGTGAAGCGCCTCGCCGAGGTCGGGACGCCGTCCCTCCCAGTCGTCGCTGATCGCCTGCAACCGACTCGCCGCCTTGATGAGAACGGCCGCCTCGAGCTCCCGTGGAGAGAGGGCCGCCTCGGACGCACGCGCATAAGCATGGGCCGCCTGCTGCATGGGACTTCGAACTCCGTGGGAGATTGCGGGTGCCCGAACGATTGCCGCGGGCGTCGAGGACATGCGGGGCCCTCGGCGACGCGCGCCGGGAGCCCAGACAGAATAGGAGTCCTTGTTGAAGCCATGGTTAATTCGGCTCGCGGGCGCTCTCCCGTTAGGATTGCCGAAACCATGCCGGCCGGCCGGGGCGCCGCCGGCCCGACCGGACGTGGCGCGGACTGCTCTCTTAAGTCGGACGAAAGACCTCGCGTGAAAGATGGCGAGGCCTCCAGAAGCGAGGCTGCATCATCATCAGAAAGAGGATCTCATGTCCGGTATCGTTCTCTCGGCCGCGACGCGGCAGAGCCTTCTCGCGGCTAAGGACACGGCCGAGCTTCTCGGCATGACGCAGAACCGCCTCGCCACCGGCAAGAAGGTGAACTCGGCGCTCGACAACCCGACCAGCTTCTTCACGGCCGCCGGGCTCGACGCCCGCGCCACCGACATCTCGAACCTGCTCGATTCCATCTCGAACGGCGTGCAGGCCATCCAGGCCGCGAACACCGGCATCACCTCGATCCAAAAGCTGGTCGACTCGGCGAAGTCCGTCGCCAACCAGGCGCTGCAGACGACGGTCGGCTATTCGGCGAAGTCCAGCATCGCCGCCACCGCGATCACCGGCGCCACGGCGTCCAACCTCCTGGGCAACGCGACCAGCGCCTCCGTGGACGGCACCGCCGTCACGACCGCCAAGGCCCGCACCGCCTATACGGCCGCGACCGTCACGGCAGCCTCCGCGGTCAACAACGACAACACCGGCACCGCCGCGGCGATCACCACCAGCACGAAGCTCACCGGCACGGCCGGATCCAGCTCGGACGCGCTGTCCTCGAAGATCACCACCTCGGACACCCTGACGGTCAACGGCAAGACCATCACCTTCGCGGCCGGCTCGGCTCCTGCGGCGGGTGCGGTCGCGGCCGGCTCTGGCGTGTCCGGGAACCTCGTGACCGACGGCGCGGGCAATTCGACCGTCTATATCGGCGACACGACCACCGGCACCGGCACCGTGGGTGACGTGCTGAATGCGATCGACATCGCGATCGGCAACAAGTCGGTCGCCATCTCGTCCGGCGCAGCGACCCTGAGCACGGCGTCCGGCGCCACGGCCGCGTCCATCACGGGCGGCAAGGTGAGCGTCAGCACCGGCACGGCACAGGCTCTCGATCTGGCGGGCTCGGCCCTGGCCAAGATCGGCCTCACGGCCGCCACCACGGCTCTCGGCGGCGGCACGCTGACGACGAACGGAACGCTGGCCGGCACCACGCAGCTCGGATCCACCACGCCCGGCTCCGGCACCTCGCTCGGAACCGCCTTCGCGGCGAACGACACGGTGACGGTCAACGGCAAGACCCTGACGTTCAAGGCCTCCGGCGCCGCCGGAGCCAACGAGATCAACGTCACGGACGACGTCTCGACGCTGCTCAGCAAGATCGACGGCCTGTCCGGCGGATCGGGCTCCTCCGTCACGGCCGGCAAGATCACCCTGAACACCGGCACGGCCTCGGACCTCGCCATCACGAGCTCCAACACGGCCGCGCTCGGCGCTCTCGGCCTGCCCACCGCCGGCGTGTCTCAGGCCCGCAGCACCGCGCTGAGCGGCCTCACGCTCAACATCGCCTCCACGGGCGGCGGCACCGCCACGGCGATCACGTTCGGCAAGTCGGCCGGTCAGGTTTCGACGCTGGCCGAGCTCAACACCGCGCTCTCGGCGAACAACCTCCAGGCCATCGTCGACTCGGCCGGCGCAATCTCGATCACGACGACGAACGAGGCCGCCTCCTCCACCGTCGGCGCGGTCACCGGCACGGCCACCGCTAGCGGCAAGGCCTTCGCCGGCCTGACGGCGACCGGCCCCGTGGCGGACAACTCGGCACAGGCGACCCGCACCAGCCTCGTGACGCAGTACAACAACATCCTGGACCAGATCAAAACGACGGCCCAGGATTCCGGCTTCAACGGCGTCAACCTGCTCAACGGCGACACCCTGAAGCTGACCTTCAACGAGACCGGCAAGTCGACCCTCAACATCCAGGGCGTGAGCGCCGATTTCGGCGGTCTCGGGCTCTCCAAGCTGACGGCCGACAACTTCAAGGACAACGCGGCGACCAACAAGGTGGTCGGCACCCTGAACAATGCCTCCACGACCCTTCGGTCGCACGCCTCGACCTTCGGCTCGAACCTGTCGATCGTGCAGAACCGGCAGGAATTCTCGAAGAACCTCATCAACGTGCTGCAGACGGGTTCGTCCAACCTGACGACGGCGGACCTGAACGAAGAGGCCGCGAACTCCCAGGCCCTGGCCACCCGCCAGTCGCTCGCGATCTCGGCGCTCTCGCTGGCGAACACCGCCCAGCAGAACGTCCTGCAGCTCCTGCGCTGATACCTCGGGCCGCCGCCGCGGCGGCGGCCCGCTCACGACGCGAACGGCGGGGCCTCGGCCCCGCCGTTTCGTGTTTCAGGGGCTGTTAACCGGCCGCTCCCATCGTTTATCCCGCCCCGGCGCAGGATCCGCCATGCCGCTTCGCATCGAGCTCGCGCCGAACGAGCGCCTCATCCTGGGAGACGTCTCGATCCGCAACGGCGCCCGCCGCTCGGAGTTCATCGTCGAGACCCAGACCAGCGTGCTGCGCGAGCGCGACATCATCACCGAGGGCGAGGCGGACACGCCCTGCAAGCGGCTCTACCTGTCGCTGGAGGCGGCGTACCTGTCCGCCGACCCGGTTCCGGCGGAAACGCGGTTCATGGCGCAGGCGAACGAGATCATGGCGGCGGCGCCGAGCGCCGCACCCTTCATCGCGGAGATCTTCGGGTTTCTTCTGGCGGGCGACTACTACCGGGCGCTGAAAAGCGCCAAGCGGCTGCTCGCGTTCGAGGAGGAACTGCTCGGGCGGGTGGTCGATCCCGGGCCGGCGCGGGCCGCCGCGGGCTGACGCGAGGCGCGGCCTCGCCCCCTCGCCTCAGACGATGCGTTCGACGATGGTCGCGGCCGGCTCTTCGGCTTCCGTTTTCCGGAGCTGCTCGGCATAGGCCTTCAGCGAGCGCGCATCCGGCAGCTGCACGATGATGTCGCCGGTCTGTTCGTCCACGGCTTGGAACACAACCTTGCGGGTCTCGATGTCGACCGAGAGCTGGCGGTCGATCAGGTCGCCGGTCGCGGTGGTGGCGCGCTGCCCGGCGGGCGCCTCCGCCTTCGTCGGCTGCTGGGCGGTGGCGAAGACGGGAAGCTCCGTCCGCACGCCCTCCGCGGCCGGCGCGGGTCCGACCCGCACGGGCTCTCCGAGCGGGGGAAGTGCGGGTGCTCGTGTGCTCGAGCCGACGTCCATGACCGGCGATCCTGTCGCGCAGCCCATTGCTGCAGGATCACATTAGCCGGCGGAGCTGAATCGAAGGTTCAAACAGACGGTTAACGCCGGCCGGTTTGGACCCACAAAAAGCCGTGAGGTCGGGAAACGAACTCAGAACCGTCCCGAGAACGCCAGCGGCACGGCGGCGGCCGGTCGTACCGGGCGCACGGCCCCGTAGCCCTGCGGCCGGGACTGCCGCTCCATCTCCTCGGCCAGGCTCTTGATCAGCCCCTCCGATACGGCGCGGGCGGTCGCGATGACGGTCTGGTTTCGGTCCACCACCCGCTCGAACTCGGATTGCGCGTTGCGGAAGGCCCGCAGCCCGTCGGGCGCGAAGCGGGCGAGCGCCACCACGTTCGCCTTGGCGTGCTGCAGCTTCAGGATGTACGCACCGGACAGCCCGGACTTGCGGCCCTCCTCCGCCAAGCCCTCGCGGATGCGGCCGGCCTCCACGAGGCGCGTCTCCGTTTCGAGCACCGCGACGAGCTCAGCCATCGCGGCCCGCAATTCGGCCAGCAGCCGGTCCGCGTCCGCGGCACAGGACACGGCCGCCGGCCGTGCGCGCTCAGCTGCCCCCGACATGGCCCGCGCTCTCCTGCATCTTCAGCATCTGGGCGTAGACCTGGTCGGCGATGCCGACGCCCCCGGTCTTGGACACCGATTTCGCGTATTCCTTCGCCAGCATCGACTTGTAGATGCCGCCGCCCTCGCCGTTGTTGCCGAGCGGGCCTTCCTCGCCCGTTTCCTGCGTCAGCCGGTCGAGCGATTGTTCGAGGAACATCGTCTCGAAATCCTCCGCGGTCTTGCGGGTCTGGGCCTTGGACGCCGCCTTGGCGGAATCCGAGATCGAGCCCGCGATGCCCTCGACGACGTTGGCCGCCAGCGAGAGGCCGAGCATGGCCAGGGGAGCCACCATTACATCACCTCGATGTCGGCCTGCAGGGCGCCGGACGCCTTGATGGTCTGCAGGATGGAGATCATGTCGCGGGGCGTGACGCCCAGGGCGTTGAGACCGGCCACCAGGGTGGAGAGCGATGCGCCCTCCTTCAGGGTGATCAGGCGCTTGCCCTTCTCCTCATCCACCGAGACCCCGGATTGAGGAACCACGATGGTCCTGCCCTGGCTGAAGGGCGCCGGCTGGCTGACCTGCGGGTTCTCCTGGACCGAGATGGTCAGGTTGCCCTGGGCGATGGCGACGGTGGAGATGCGGACGGTCTCGCCCATGACCACCACGCCGGCCACCTCGTCGATCACCACCTTTGCCGCGTCGTCGGGATCGACGGTCAGGTTCTC
>JAQGJJ010000132.1 GCA_028290695.1 Enterovirga sp.
TCAGGTGTCGCGAATCCCGGCCCGCGATGCGGGACGGTGGAGGGACACCCCCGTCGTCAGGTCTGCTCCGTAACGAGCGGCAGGTCCGGTCCGAAATCGCCGCCCGTGCCGGCCGCAAGGCCGGACGCAGCCGGGACCCGTCCCGGTCGCGGGGACGCCGACAGGCTTTCACTAAAAACTAGATCGAGCGTTTCGGCGTCCCACGCCCCTCGCTTGGTTTCACCCGCTCTTTGAACCGTCGCTGGACAAAGCCCCGGGCCGGGGAGGGACGGCGCGTGGGCGATACCCCGTAGCCGGCGCTGTCCGGGCGAACGGCTAAACGACCGAGCCGAACAGGTCGTAATCGTCCGCGCGCTCGATGCGGCAGGTGACGATGTCGCCCTGGCGGAGCGGGCGGCGCGACGAGAGGTGCACCGTTCCGTCGATCTCGGGCGCCTCGTACTTGGAGCGCCCCCGGGCGACGGGGCCGCTCGGGTCGTCCACGATGACCTGCAGGCGGCGGCCGACCTTCTTGGCGAGGTTGCGCCGGCTGATCTCGCGCTGGGCCGCCATGAAACGATGCCAGCGCTGGGTCTTCACCTCCTCGGGCACCACCGGGCCGAGCTCGTTGGCGGGGGCGCCGGCCACGGGCTCGAACTTGAAGCAGCCGACGCGGTCGAGCTTGGCCTCCTTCAGCCATTCGAGCAGGAGCTCGAAATCCTCCTCCGTCTCGCCCGGGAAGCCTACGATGAAGGTGGACCGGATCGCGAGGTCGGGGGCGATTTCGCGCCAGCGCCGGATGCGCTCGAGCGTGCGCTCCCCGTGCGCGGGGCGGCGCATGGCCCGCAGCACGCTCGGCGAGGCATGCTGGAACGGGATGTCGAGATAGGGCAGCACCAGCCCCTCCGCCATCAGCGAGATCACCTCGTCGACATGCGGATAGGGATACACGTAGTGCAGGCGGACCCAGGCGCCGAGCCCGCCGAGCTCTTTCGCGAGGTCGAAAAAGCGAGCTCGAACAGAGCGATCGGCCCACATACTCTCTGCGTACTTGATGTCGATCCCGTAGGCGCTCGTGTCCTGGGACACCACCAGGAGCTCCTTCACGCCGGCCCGCACGAGCTTCTCGGCCTCGCGCAGCACGTCGGCCGCAGGGCGGCTGACGAGATCGCCGCGCAGCTTCGGGATGATGCAGAAGGAGCAGCGGTGGTTGCAGCCCTCCGAAATCTTCAGATACGCGAAATGGCGCGGCGTGAGCTTGATGCCCTGCGGCGGCACGAGATCGAGGAACGGGTCGTGCAGGGGCGGGGAGGCCTCGTGCACCGCGGCCAGCACGCTCTCGTATTGCTGCGGACCGGTGATCGACAGGACGCCGGGGAAGCGCTCCCGGATGGCCTCGGGCTCCGCGCCCATGCAGCCCGTGACGATGACGCGGCCGTTCTCCGCCATCGCCTCGCCGATCGCGCCGAGCGATTCCGCCTTGGCCGAGTCGAGGAAGCCGCAGGTATTGACGATCACCACGTCGGCGCCGTCGTGGCGCTTGGCGAGTTCGTAACCTTCCGCCCGCAGGTGCGTGATGATGCGCTCGGAATCCACCAGCGCCTTCGGGCAGCCGAGCGAGACGAACGAGATCCTGGGTGCTGCGGCCGTCACGGTCGAGATGATCCTTGATCCTGTTCCGCCGTGATCCGGTGGTCCGGTGATCCGGGCGTCACCTGCAGCGGCGAGGCGAGGCGCACGACCTCGGTGTTGGCACCCGCCGCCGGCCCGATCTCCTCCATCGCCATGAGGAACCGCCCGGCTCCCCCGAGCGCGAAGAGCGGCGCGTGCCAGATGCCGGCGCGGTACAGAAATGGGGTCTCCGGCCCGGCGATGAAAGCCTTGGCCCGGGCCATCGCCGGGGCGCCGTCGTCGCCGGTGGGAGCCACCACCACCAGGGCGGAGGCGCCGCCGAGGGCGAAGAAGCTCTGATCCGAATGCGGGTGGCGCTCCATCACCTCGATGGCGACCGGGAAGGGCGTCTCCTGGAGATCGTAGCGGGCCTGCACCGCCCGGCCGCCCGAACCGGAAAGGTGGACGAGCGTTCGGCGCCGGCCGCGCCCCTGGTTCACGGAGGAGGGCGGCACGTCAGCGCCGTCCAGCACGCGCCCGAACGGCGCAAAGGCGATTGCGCTGAGGCGCTGAGCAGTCAGGATCATGGCGAGCGGTATGGGGTGGCGGGAGGGTCGGCCAACCCCGGCCCCCTCCGTTAGCCCATGGACCGCCGCGCGGAAAGCTCCGGCGTCCGGCCGCTCAGATCCGACCGGGCTCGGACGCCGCACGCCGCACCGGCGCGCACATGTCGGTGCTGAGCTGGTCCAGCAGGGGACAGGCATTGGCGATGTACCAGTCCCGAAGCACCGGCTGGGACGGCGCGACGGTCATCCCGACCAGAATGAAGCCGCCAACCAGCGCCAGCAGAAGGATCAGGAGGCGCATGACGAAGTTCCGCTCTGGATTCTCGCCACGGCAATGGGCGACGGGCGGTCCGGTTCCCGCTGCGGGACAGGGACCCTGGGGCGCCCGAGCCGGTCAGACGCGCAGGGGCTTCGGCACCACGCTCTGTCCCGAGAAGGAGCGCACCCGAGGGCCGCGCCCGGCGCTCTGGCTTTCCCACGCGTCCAGGGCGTCGTTGGCGATGGGTGGCCAGTCCTCGATCTCCGTTCCGGCCTCGGCGGCCGCCCGGAATCGCGCGGCGATCGCCCGCTCCAGCTCGCCTTGCTGCAGCAGGTTCATCTTCACGCGAGCCGCATAGAGTTCAACAACTCGCTCCGCCCATTTCCGGGCGGCTCCCTGCTCGATCGCCATCACGTCCCGCGGTTGCCCGACTCGGCTCGGGTAAGGAAGCGCGCCACCGCCACGAGCGCCAGCACTGCGCCGACGCGGCATGTTGCCTCGCCTCCAGGGCAGCGGATAGCAGGCTGGCCCGCTCCGAAGGAACCCGTGCAGGCAGGCGAGGGCCCTCCGGTACGGGCGATGGCGGAAGGGGTGGGATTCGAACCCACGGTGGAGTCGCCCCCACGGCGGTTTTCAAGACCGCTGCCTTAAACCGCTCGGCCACCCTTCCAACCGGAATCCCCCGCAGCCGTCTGCGCCGGGGGTGCCGTGAGCTCTACGGTCCCGCCGCATGGGCCGTCAACGCACGCCGGCCGGCGCCGGCGTTCGGGTCCGCCTTAAGACCGCGTTAACCATAGCGGCCCGACAAGATCCCCGTCCTTGGTTCACAGGATCGCACGATCCGGGGCCGGAAGTGCCGGGCGCGCCGCGTCCGGCTTTGTACCCGATTTTGGAAAGGAAGGCCCATGAAGGCGATCACGTTCGTGACGCAGAAAGGTGGCAGCGGAAAATCCACGCTGTGCATCTCGCTCGCCGTCGCAGCGCAAGAGGCCGGCCAGTCCGTCTGCATCCTCGAGATGGACCGGCAGGCGACGGTCACCGACTGGGCCGAGCACCGTCGGGCGGACACGCCCGAGGTGGCCCAGATCGACGCGACGCAGCTCGACGACGTCATGGCGCGACTGCGCGATTCGGATTTCGACTACGTGTTCATCGATACGCCGGGTGTCGATTCGCCGGGCAGCCTCGCGGCCATCCGGGCCGCCGACCTGTGCGTGATCCCGTGCCGGCCCACACCGGCCGATCTGCGGGCTTTCAAGCCTACACTGGCGGCCATCTACCGGCTCGAGAAGAAGTTCGCCTTCGTGCTGAACCAGACCCCGCCCCGTTCCTACCGGGTCCGCGATGCGGCCGACGGACTGGCGGTGCTCGGCGTCCTCCCGGACGTGAACATCGTGACGCGTAACGACCACCAGGATGCGCTCGGCATGGGGCAGGGCGTGACTGAATTCAATCCGACCGGTCAGGCCGCGACCGAAATCCGCCGGCTCTGGACCTGGATCGCGAAGCGCTCGCAAGGACTTCTCCATGTCAAAGCCGCCTAAGCTCAGCCTCGCCTCGATCGTCGCTTCCGCCGTGCCGCCGTCGAACCGGCCCGGCGCAGAGGTGGTGCAGCTCGTCCAGCCGAAGACCCAGGAGCCCAATCCGCGCGGCACCCTGAAGGAACGGGCGAAGCAGCTCTCGGTGTATCTCGAGCCGCCGGTCCACGATCAGCTGCGCGACATCGCCTACACGGAGCGTACGAAGATCCACCAGCTGATGCTGGAGGCGCTCGATCTGCTGTTTCAGAAGCGCGGCGCACTCTCCATCAGTCAACTGACCCATCAGCGCTGAGAATGTGCCGCTGGCCAATGTGATACGGCCCGATGCTCGCAATCGGGTCGAGGCTTTGACGCCCGCGCATGTTGCCGATGGGTGCTCGCCGAGGCGGCATTTCGCATCAAACTTTCATTAATGGCCGGCGGGCGATGGTGTTTTCGACGCTTCCGGGGGCGGGCGGCCTGGCGGACGGCGCAAAACGCGCACCGCAGGCAGGAGAGCAGGGATTGAGCTTTTCCGATCGCGGACGCCTCACGCGTTCGTCTGACTGGCTGTCGTCGGCTTCGTCGCCGCTCCGCGCGTCGTCGAGGCAGGGCGCGCGCGTGGCGGCTGCCGTCCTGATCGGGCTCACCGTCGCGAACTGCGCGAGCACCAAGGTGTCGGGCGGCCGAAACGGTAACAAGTACGGCGTTGCGGCGAGCCCGAAGGTGATCCCGGATGGTGAGCCGGTTCCCAAGGGTGGCGGGCGTGCCATGGTCGGCAAACCCTATGTGGTCGGCGGGCGGACCTACGTTCCGGTCGAGGCCAGGAACTACAGTCGGGAAGGCTGGTCCTCCTGGTACGGGACTGCCTTCCACGGCCGGCTGACGGCCAATGGCGAAATCTTCGATCGCGAGTCGATCGCTGCGGCGCACCCGACTCTCCCGCTCCCGAGCTACGTCCGGGTCACCAATGTGGCCAACCGTCGCTCGATGGTCGTGCGCGTCAACGATCGCGGACCGTATGAACGCGATCGCCTGATCGATGTATCCGAGCGTGTCGCCGAGGCGTTGGACTTCCGCCAGAAAGGCACCGCCCGTTTGAAGGTGGACTACCTGGGAAAAGCCTCGATCAACGGGAGCGACGACGAGAAGCTCCTGGCGACGCTCACCGTCGATGGCCGGCCAGCCGCACTCGGCGGGTCCCGCACGATGCTCGCGGATCTGCGCGAGGAGGCCGCGCCGCGACCCGCGTCGACTCGGGTGGCTGATGCGGTGGTCGATCCTGCGCCGGACTCGAGCGCGGAGGATGATCCCGCGCCCGTTCCGCCGAGAGTCACGTCGCCCCGCGTCCAGCTCGCTGCGGCAAGCTTGCCGGAGGAGGCGAGGCAGGAGGAGGTCAGCCCCATGCCGCCGGAGCGGCCGGCCGAGTTTGGGGGCAAGCCGAGGTCCACTGGCCCGGTAACGGCCGATGCCGCAGCGTCTCCCTCGGCCACCGTTGGCGCGCGCCCTCCTCGGCGATCTCTGCTCGCCGAGATTTACTGACGGCGGCTCCCATCCTGGCTTCTCCCGGGTATGGTGGGGGAAGCTGGAGAATTGCCCCTGCGAAAACACCCAGGCTGGTTCGTGACCCTCGAAGGGGGGGAGGGGGCCGGCAAATCCACTCAGATCGGACGGCTTCGCAACCGACTCGAAGAGCGCGGCTACGAGGTTGTGACCACTCGCGAGCCGGGTGGCTCTCCGCGCGCGGAGTCCATCCGAGCGTTCGTACTTGACGGACACGCAACATCGTTCGGCGGCTTCGGCGAAACCTTGCTCTTCGCCGCCGCGCGGGCAGACCATGTCGACCGGGCGATCCGGCCCGCGGTCGAGCGCGGCGCGGTCGTGCTGTGCGACAGGTTCGCGGATTCGACCCGGGTGTATCAGGGCCAGCTAGCCGGCATCCCTGACCCGGTGATTGCCGCCCTCGAGCGGGTCGCGGTAGGCGGTGTACGGCCCGACCTGACCCTGATCCTCGACCTGCCGGCAAAGGTCGGACTGGCCCGGGCGGCCCGGCGTCGGGAACTCGTTCACGAGCAGGCGGACCGGTACGAGCGCGAGGAACTCGCCTTCCACACGCGCGTGCGGGAAGGCTTCCTGGCGATCGCAGCCTCCGACCCGAACCGTTGCGTGGTGCTCGACGCCGGGAAGGAGCCGCACGCCGTCGAGGAGGACATGTGGGGCGCGGTCAGCGCGCGTCTGCTCCCTCCCGAGACCAACGAGGGAGGCCGACGGCATGGCGGGTGAGGGATCGGGGGCCGTGCCGCACCCGCGAACGCAAACCGATCTCGTGGGGCACGGCGCCGCGGAGGTCGCCTTCGCCGAGGCGCACGGCTCCGGCCGGCTTCATCACGCCTGGCTGCTAGGCGGCCAGGAGGGAATCGGAAAGGCCACCCTCGCCTA
>JAQGJJ010000139.1 GCA_028290695.1 Enterovirga sp.
GCGCGGCTGGCGCGGCCCGCGCGACCGGCGGCGCGGCGGGCGGGTCCTGCCGCTGCTCCTCCTCGCGGGCCCGGCCGAGGATCTTGTCGAGAAGCCAGCCCGGCTTCCTGCCTTGCAATGCCATGACGTGTCCTTGCCGGGCCAAGCCGGCCCGGATAGCTCGGCGGAATGGGTCCCGACGAGATAGTGTCCCGCCTCCTCTACCGCGATGCGCTCATGCTCGTCATCGACAAGCCGGCGGGCGTTGCGGTGCATCCCGGGCCGGGCGGCGGCCCCAACCTGTCGGCGTCGCTCGACGGGCTCCGGTTCGGGCTGCCGCGGCGGCCCGAGATCGCCCACCGGCTCGATCGGGACACCTCCGGATGCCTCGTGCTCGGGCGCCACCGCCAGGCGCTGATCCGGCTCGGCAAGCTCTTCGCCGGCGGCCGCGTCGAGAAGCTGTACTGGGCGGTCGTCGAGGGCGAACCGGCCGCCGAGGCGGGCGAGATCGACCTGCCGCTCGGGCCGCGCTCGCCGGATCCTGCCAACTGGCTCGTCGAGGTGAACGCGGCCGGGCAGCCGGCGCTGACCCGCTGGCGCGTGCTCGGCCGGGCGGGCGGCCGCGCCTGGCTGGCGCTCGAGCCGGTCACGGGCCGAACCCATCAGCTGCGCGCCCATTGCGCGGCCTCGGGCTGGCCGATCCTCGGGGACGTGGCCTATGGCGGCGCCCGCGGGAGTGGCGCGCGGCTGCATCTTCACGCCAGGCGGGTGGTCGTGCCACTCTACCCGAAGAAGGCGCCGGTGGCGGTTGAGGCCGAGGCGCCCGCACACATGCGGGTCGCGCTCGGCGCATGCGGCTTTACGGCCGCGGCGCCGGGCTCGGACGCCGTCCGGAGGACGTCATGAGAGCTGGCCTATTCGTGGCGATCGCAGCCGTCGCCGCCGCCGTCCTGGCCGGCTGGCCGCGTCCGGCGGAGGCACAGACACCCCCGGCCGCCGAGCCGGACCGGCAGGCCGTCGTCGACGACATCGCGACCGGCAGCCGCATCCTGGCCGATCTCGGCGTGCTGGACGGGTTCGGCCACCTCAGCGCGCGCTCGCCCGCCAATCCGAACCGCTTTCTGATGTCGCGCTCGCTGGCGCCAGCCCTCGTCACGCCGAACGACGTCATGGAGTTCGACCTGGACGGCAACGCGGTCGATCCGAAGGGCAGGGCGGTGTTCCTGGAGCGCTTCATCCACGCCCAGATCTACCGGGCGCGGCCGGACGTGATGTCCGTCGTGCACACCCACTCGGCGAACGTGATCCCGTTCAGCGTCACGAAGACGAAGCTCGTCGCGATGTACCACAACGCCGCCTTCCTGGCCGGCGGCGTCCCGGTCTTCGAGATCCGGGACGCGGCGGGCGACACCGACATGCTGATCCGCGACAACGCGCTCGGCGCGGCCTTGGCGAAGGCGCTCGGCGAGAAGCCGGTCGCGCTGATGCGCGGCCACGGCGACGTCGTGGTCGCCCCGAGCGTCACGACCGCCGTCTTCCGGGCCTATTACACGGACGTCTCGGCCAGGCTGCAGATCCTGGCCGCGAGCCTCGGCGGCGAGATCAACGCGCTGACGCCGGCCGAGGGCCAAAAGGCCGACCTCGTGAACCTCCAGATCCAGGGCCGCGCCTGGGACCTGTGGAAGCGGAAGGTCTCGGGCCAGTAGCCGGAGGCCGGGTCACTTCTTCAGGCGGTAGCCGGTCCGGAAGATCCAGGTCGTCAGGGCCAGGCAGGCGCCCAGGCAGGCGAGCGTCGCCGCTAGGCTGATCCCGACCGGCACGTCGGCGAGGCTGAAGAAGCTCCAGCGGAAGCCGCTGACGAGATAGACCACGGGGTTGAACAGCGCGACGGTGCGCCAGAAGCCCGGCAGCATGTCCACGGAATAGAAGCTGCCGCCCAGGAAGGTCAGCGGGGTCACGATCAGGAGCGGCACGAGCTGGAGCTGCTCGAACCCCTCCGCCCAGATGCCGATGACGAAGCCCATCAGGCTGAACGTGACCGCGGTCAGGACAAGGAACAGCAGCATTACGGCCGGGTGGTCGATCCGCAGGGGCACGATGCAGGCCGCGGTCGCCAGGATGATCAGCCCGAGGATCACGGATTTCGTGGCCGCCGCCCCGACATAGCCGAGCGCGATCTCGAGCCCGGACACGGGCGCCGACAGCACCTCGTAGATCGTGCCGGTGAAGCGCGGGAAGTAGATGCCGAAGGACGCGTTGGCGATGCTCTGGGTGAGCAGCGACAACATGATCAGGCCCGGCACGATGAAGGCCCCGTACGGCACCCCCTCGACCTCGTTGATGCGGCCGCCGATCGCGGCCCCGAACACCACGAAATACAGGGCGGTCGACAGCACGGGCGCAACGATGCTCTGCAGCAGCGTCCGGCGCGTGCGGGCCATCTCGAAATGATAGATCGCCTTCACGGCATGCAGGTTCATGGCGCCGCGGTCCTGACGAGGTTCACGAAGATCTCCTCGAGCGAGCTCTGCTCGGTGCGCAGGTCCTTCACCCGGACCCCGCTCGCCGCGAGGTCGGCCAGAAGCGTGGTGATCCCGGTCCGGTCGGCCTTCGCGTCGTAGCTGTGCGCGAGCTCGGTCCCGTCGGCCGAGAGCGCGAGCCCGTCCCGGACGAGCCGGTCCGGAACGGCCGGGAGAGGCTCCTCCAGCGTCAGGATCAGCGTCTTGCGGCCGAGCTTGCGCATCAGCTCGGCCTTGTTCTCGACCAGCACGATCTCGCCGCCGTTGATGACGCCGACCCGGTCGGCCATCTCCTCGGCCTCCTGGATGTAGTGCGTGGTCAGGATAATGGTGACCCCCTGGGCCTTCAGGCGCCGCACCATGGCCCACATGTCGCGCCTCAGTTCGACGTCGACGCCGGCCGTGGGCTCGTCCAGGAACAGGATCTGCGGCTCGTGCGACAGCGCCTTCGCGATGAGGACGCGGCGCTTCATGCCGCCGGACAGCGCGATGATCTGGGTGTCGCGCTTCTCCCACAGGGACAGCTCGCGCAGGACGCGCTCGACATGGGCGGGATCGGGCGCCTTGCCGAACAGGCCGCGGCTGAAGCTGACGGTCGCCAGAACCGTCTCGAACGCGTCCGTGGTCAGCTCCTGCGGCACGAGGCCGATCAGCGAGCGGGTGATGCGGGCGGCGCTCACGGTGTCGTGGCCCTCGACCAGGACCCGGCCGGCCGTGGCCTTCACGATGCCGCACACGATGGAGATCAGCGTCGTCTTGCCGGCCCCGTTCGGGCCGAGCAGAGCGAAGATCTCGCCCCGGCGGATCTCGAGATCCACGCCCTTCAGGGCGCGGAACCCGGACGCATAGGTCTTCTCGACCCCCGTGACGGTGATGGCTGCTGTCATGGGGACCCGGAGGCCGCTGATCAGGCGGCGAGGAGGTGGCGGCCGTCGTGGCCCGCGATGGTGGCGCTCAGGACGGTGCCGGCCTCGACCGGCCGCGGGAAGCGCACGGGCGCGAAGCCGGGCGTGCGGCCGGTTCCGCCGCGCTCCACCAGCACGTCGCGGCGCGCCCCGACCTCCGCCGCGAGATGCGCGACCAGCGCCGCCTCGCCCGCCTCGCGCAGCCGCGCGGCCCGGTCCCTCACGGCGTTCCGCGGAACGGGCGGCATGCGGGCCGCCGGCGTGCCGGGCCGGGGCGAGAACGGGAACACGTGCAGGTGGGTCAGCCCGCACTCGGCGACGAGATCGAGCGAGCGGGCGAACATCGCCTCCGTTTCGGTCGGGAAGCCCGCGATCAGGTCGGCCCCGAAGACCACCTCCGGCCGCGCGGCGCGGACCCGCTCGCAGAACGCGATCGCGTCCGCCCGGCCGTGGCGGCGCTTCATGCGCTTCAACACGAGGTCGTCGCCGGCCTGCAGCGACAGGTGCAGGTGCGGCATGAGCCGCGGCTCCGTCGCGAGCGCGTCGAGAAGGTCGTCGTCGGCCTCGACGGAATCGATCGACGACAGCCGGAGGCGCTGCAGATCGGGCGCCGCCGCCAGGATGGCCTTGACCAGCGCGCCGAGGCGCGGGGCGCCCCGCAGGTCGGAGCCGTAGCTCGTGATGTCGACGCCGGTCAGGACGATCTCGCGAACGCCGTCCCCCGCGAGGCGCCGGGCCTGCTCGGCCACCTCGGCGAGCGGCACGGAGCGCGAATTGCCGCGCCCGAACGGGATCACGCAGAAGGTGCAGCGGTGGTCGCAGCCGTTCTGGACCTGCAGAAGCGCGCGCGTCCGCGCGGCCTCACGGGCCGCGACGGCGGCCCCGACCGAGCGCGCCGCCATGATGTCGCCGACCCGGATCGGCCCGGCACCGGGGGCGTCGAGGTCGCGCCACGTTTGCGGGCTCGTCTTCTCGGCATTGCCGATCACCGCGGCAACGCGCGGCAGGGCGGCAAAGGCGGCGGGCTCGATCTGGGCGGCGCAGCCGGTCACCACGATGCGGGAGCCGGGCCGCTCGCGGGCGCTGCGGCGGATGGCCTTGCGGGCCTGGGCGGCGGCGTCCGACGTGACCGCGCAGGTGTTCACCAGGATGAGGTCGCGGTGGCCGGCCGCGACCGCCTCGGCCCGCATGGCATCCGATTCGGCTGCGTTCAGGCGGCAGCCGAAGCTCAGGACCTCGATGGTCATGAGACCGCCTGGTCGGTGAACAACCCGGGCGGGAACACGCCCTCGTGCTCGAGCTCGACCGGGCCGGTCATCAGGACGTGTCCGTCGCTCTCGCGCCATTCGATCGTCAGCTCGCCGCCCGGAAGCGCAACGGCCGCGCGCCGTGCGGCTAGGCGCTTGCGGACGGCCGCGACCAGCACGGCGCAGGCGGCCGTCCCGCAGGCCCGCGTCTCGCCGGCGCCGCGCTCCCACACGCGCACCACGATGCGGTCGGGCGCAACGACATGGGCGAGCGAGATGTTGGCGCGCTCGGGGAAGATCGGGTGGTTCTCGAGAATCGGCCCGAAACGTTCGAGCGCATACGACCAGACGTCGTCGTTCACCCAGAAGATCGCGTGCGGGTTGCCCATCGAGGCGACCGAGGGCGAATGCAGGATCGGCGCGTCGATCGG
>JAQGJJ010000140.1 GCA_028290695.1 Enterovirga sp.
ATGGACATCCCGATGTGGTCCGGGCCGGTTTATCCCGCGCGCGGACCCGAGACCAAGAAGGAGGCGGGCCGATGATCGAAGCCGCCATGATCTGGAACGAGCCCAACAACAAGTCGCATTGGGACCCGGCCATCGATCCCGAATGGTCGATGTTCGCCAACATGGCGAGCCTCGCCGGCCAGGCGATCCGGGCCGAGAACGCGACCTTGCCGCGCGTCATCGGCGGCATGTCGCCGATCGATCCGTCCTTCGTGAACCGGCTCGCCGGCTTCGGCGTGATGGACCACGTGGACGCCATCGCGGTGCACGGCTTTCCGCTCGACTGGAACCTGTGGTCGATCCACGACTGGCCGGCGAAGCTCGATGAGATTCGGGCGGTCACGAACAAGCCGGTCTGGGTATCCGAGGTCGGCATCTCCACCTTCGGGGCCGAGGAGGTGCAGGAATGGGGCCTGCGCCGCACGGCCGAGCTCCTGGTCGGGCGCGCGCCCCGGATCCACTGGTACAGCCTCTACGACCTGCCGGCCGCCTGGGAGGCGACCACCCGCCACAAGGAGGCGGAGGGCTCGTCCTACTACCGGCACTTCCACATGGGCCTGCTGCGCGAGGACGGCACCCCGAAGCGCGCGGCCGGGATCTTTCCCGAGTTCACGCCGGACGTCGGCATCTGCCAGTGGTTCCACTACCACGACCACCGGCTCGACGACGCCGTCGCCTGGCTGAAGCGCCTCGGCGTCACCTATCTGCGGACCGGGCTGTCCTGGGCCGATTCCTTCCGGCCGAACGCCCTCGACTGGTTCGACCGGCAGATGGAGGCGCTGGCGGATTTCGACGTCACCGTCACGTTCTGCTTCACGCCCGAGCATCTGGGGATCGAGCCGCACCACACGAGCCCGCCGCGCGAGCCCGAGCTGTTCGCGGAGTTCTGCGGCGCGATGATCCGGCGCTATGCGCCGTCCTCGGCGGCGGCCGCCGCCGCACCGCCCCTCGTGTCTCCTGCGGCGGCCTGAGGCGAACGCCCTGGCGGCCCGGCCGGCTCTCAGCGGGAAGGCCGAGCGCTTTCTCCGCGAGGCCACCTCCGACGCGCGGCCCCGGCTGGAGCAGCGGGTCGCGATCGTGGTCGCGCACCCGGACGACGAGACGCTCGGCTGCGGCGCCCTGCTGCCGCGCCTCGGCCACCCGACCCTCATCCACGTCACCGACGGCGCGCCCCGCTCCGGCGACGATGCGGCCCGGGCGGGTTTCGGATCGCCGGACGCCTACGCGGCCGCCCGACGGGCCGAGCTCGGCGCGGCGCTGGCGCTCGCCGGGGTCCCGACCGGGGACGCAATCTGCCTCGGGGTGCCCGACCAGGGCACTGTCGCGAGCCTCGCCGCCACGGCGCTTCGGCTCGTGCCGATCCTGGCCGCGAGCGAGGTGGTGCTGACGCACGCCGTCGAGCGCGGCCATCCGGACCACGACGCGACCGCGCTGGCGGTGGGCGCCGCCGCGAGACTGCTCGGACCGGACGCCGCGCCGGCCGTGATCGCCATGCCGTTCTACCGTGCCGGTCCGGCGGGCTCCTGGATCCGGCAGAGCTTCGCGCCCGGAGCCGCCCCGACCGTTCTGCGGCTCTCGCCCGAGGAGCGCGACCTGAAGGGACGCATGCTGGCCGCGCATGCGAGCCAGGCCGGCACGCTCGCCGGCTTCGGGGCTGCCGACGAACCCTACAGGCAGGTCGCCTGGCCGGACCTGATCAGGTTGGCGCAAGACGAGGCGCTGTACGACCGGCACGGCTGGGGCGTGACCTCGGCCGAGTTCGACCGGCAGGCCGGGGCCGGCCTCGACGCGCTCGGGCTCGAGGCGGCCCGGTGAGGCTGACCATCCTGTCCGTCGCCTACCCGTTCGCGCCGGTATCGCCGGACGCGGTCGGCGGGGCGGAGCAGATCCTGTCCGCTCTCGACGCGGCGCTGGTCGCGGCCGGCCATCGCTCCATCGTCGTGGCCCAGGAGGGTTCGCGTGTGGCCGGGACGCTCGTGCCCGTGCCGGCACCCGCCGGATCGCTGGATCGGGAAAGCCGGGCAGAGGGGCATGCGCGGCACCGCGAGGCGATCCGGACCGCGCTCGCCCGCCACCCGGTGGACGTCGTGCATCTGCACGGGGTGGATTTCGACGCCTACCGGCCGCCCTCCGGGACCCCGACGCTCGCCACCCTGCACCTGCCGGTCTCCTGGTACGGCCCGGACGCCTTGGCGCCGCGGCCGGACATGTGGCTGCATTGCGTGTCCGGCACACAGCACCGCGACGCCGCCGGCCTGCCGAACCTCCTGCCGCCCATTCCGAACGGCATCGACGTCACGTCCTTCTCGGGCCGCCACGCGAAGCGTTCCTTCGCGCTCGTGCTCGGCCGGATCTGCCCCGAAAAGGGCATCCATCTCGCGCTCGAGGCGGCGCACGTCGCCGGGCTGCCGTTGCTGATCGGCGGACGGGTTTTTCCGTATCCCGAGCACGAGCGCTATTTCGCGGCCGAGATCGCGCCGCGGCTGGATGCGCGTCGCCGCTTTCTCGGGCCGCTCGACCTGGCCCGGAAGCGCCGCTTCCTGGCGGCTGCGCGCTGCCTCGTGGTGCCGTCCCGCGTGGCCGAAACCTCGTCGCTGGTTGCCCGCGAGGCATTGGCCTCGGGAACGCCCGTGGTCGCCTTCCCGGCCGGGGCGCTGGCCGAGACCGTCGAGCACGGCCGCACCGGCATCCTGGTGGACGACGTCCCGGCCATGGCGAGGGCGATGCGGGAGGCCGCCACCCTCGACCCGGACGCCTGCCGGGCCGCCGCCCGCGAACGCTTCCCGCTCGACCGCATGGTGGCAGGCTACCTGGATGCCTACCGCCGGATCCTGGCGGCCGCCCGGCCGCTCGCGGCGGTGTCGTGAGCGCGGATCTCCGGGCCGAGATCCTGGCGGGCCCGGCCGACCTCGCGACCCTGGAGGCCGCCTGGTGGGCCTTGTGGCGCCGCTGCCCCGGCGCGAGCCCGTTCACGTCGCCCGCATGGCTGCTGCCCTGGTAGGACGCCTTTGCACCGGGCGAGCTGCGCTCCGTGGCCATGTGGCGGGGCCAGTACCTCGTCGGGCTGGCCCCCCTGTACCTGGAGACCGGCCCGCTCGGGCGCCGGCTCCTGCCGCTCGGCATCGGGCTCAGCGACGCCTTCGACGTGCTCCTGGCGCCGGAAGCCGCCGAGGAGGCCGGGCGGGTCCTGGTGCAGGCTGCGGCCGGCCTGGACGGCTGGGAGGGCTGGGAACTCGAGGAACTGCCCGAGGATGCGGCCGCCCTGACCCTGCCGGTCCCGCCGGGTTGCACGGACGCGGTCGTGGAGCAGAGCGCGTCGCCGGTGCTCGGCCTCTCCGGTTCGGGCCCGGATGCGCTCGCCGTCCTGCCGGCCCGCAAGCACCGCAAGCTGCGCATGGCGCAGAACCGGGTCGGCCGACGCGGTGGCGTCGTGTCCGAGCCCGAACCGGGCGGGATCGACCGCTTCCTGGACGAACTCGTCCGCCTGCACGGGGCGCGCTGGAACGGGCGCGGGCAGGACGGCGTGCTGGCGGACGAGGCCGTCCGCCGCTTTCACGCCGCCGCGCTGCCGGCCCTCGCGGCGGCCGGGCTCGCCCGCCTCTTCACCCTGTCGATCGAGGGGGCGGTGGTGGGGGCCTATTACGGGGTGCTGCACCGGGAGCGCGCCTGCGCCTATCTGGGCGGCTTCGACCCGGATTTCGCGTTCGAAAGCCCCGGCACCGTTCTGATCGGCCATGCCGTCGCGGATGCGGCCGCGCGCGGCGCCCGCGTCTTCGACTTCCTGCGCGGGCAGGAGGGCTACAAGTACGAATGGGGCGCGCAGGACCGCTGGAGCCGCCGCCGCACCTTTCGGCGCGCCGCGCGTGGCTGACGACCGCATCGCGGCCACGGCCGCCGACCCGGCCGTCGTCGATCTCCTGGCCGGCGACACCCCGCCGAACATCGCGCTGATGCGGCTTCTGATGGAGGCCGTCTCGCCGGACGCGGTGCGGGACGCGCTTCGCGAAGCCGCGTCGGTCGGCGGCCCGGCCGTGCGGGCTCGGGCCGGGGCCCTCGGGGCCATGCTGGACGCGCACCCGGCCGCCTGGGCGACGATCCGGACCGTGATGCGGGAGGCGGATCACGAGGCGGCGCCGGAGGAGGGCGCCGATCCCGTCGCCCATTGGGCATCCGTCTTCGACCGCCTGGCCCGGCTCGCCCCGGAGGCGGCCGTCGCGCTGTATGCGCTGGGCTCGCCCGAGTTGCTGGCCGCTGCCACCGACGAGGTCGTCGGCCGCATGCGGGAATGGCGCCTGCTCGGGCCGGCGTGCCATCTGCTGGAGATCGGCTGCGGCATCGGCCGGCTGTCGCTCGCGCTCGCCCCGGAGGTCGCGAGCGTCGTCGGTCTCGACGTCTCGGCTGAGATGATCGTGGAGGCGCGCCGCCGCGCCGGCACGCGGCCGGACATCCGCTTCGAGAGGTCGTCGGGCCGGGATCTGGCCGCCATCCCGACCGCGAGCGTCGATCTGGTGCTGGCGGCGGACGTCTTCCCGTACCTCGTGGCGGCCGGCCAGGACCTCGCGCCACGGCATGTGGAGGAGGCCGCGCGCGTCCTGCGGCCCGGGGGAGCGCTTCTGGTTTTCAACTACTCGTACCGCGGTGACCTGGACGCGGACCGACGCGATGTCCGGGCGATGTTCTCCGGAAGCGGCTTTGTGGCGGAGCGCGTCGGCACGCGCGACCTCGCGCTGTGGGACGCGGCGACGTTTCTCGGACGGCGCTGATCAGGTCTGGGCCGCGTGCTCGGTCGGGCGGCTCCCGCCCGTGCCTCCCTCGATCTCGTCGAGAACGGCCTCGGGCGCCACGTCCTGCTTGAGCTCCTCGACCTCGGCGTCCACGGCCGTCGTGACGCCGAGATGGTCCGCGATCGCCGCGGTGAGCGCGACGAGCCTGGTCACCTCATGCTCCGCCAGGAGGCTGATCTGCAGGTCGAGATCGGCGCGCTTGTCCGCGGCAGTCTGCATCCGGTTCTGGCTGATCAGCACGAAGGTCGACAGAAAGATGGCCTCGACGGACGCGGACGTGCCGAGGATCACGAAGCTCTCGTCCCAGCGCGGCATGATCGGCAGCAGCCCCGAATTCACCAGGGCCCAGAAGCCGAACACGATGGCATGCAGGATCACGAAGGTCATGCTGCCCGCAAAGGCCGTGATCGTGTCGGCGACCCGGTCCTGCCACCGGGCGGTGCGCTGTTCGCGCAGCCGCCGCTCGCGCAGTGCGTCGATGTTGCGCCCGAGCACCGGGGACAAGCCGGCCGGTCTCGGCGGCGGGACCGTCGGGCTCGCCGAGCGGGCCGAGGCGTCGCTTGTGGTCATGACGTCCATGGCGAGGCTCTCCGGTTGCGCGAGGATGCTCGGGTCATCTCTGGTCTGCATCGAGCGCTGTGGCGAGAAGGGCCCGGTAGCGGTCGCGCTGCAGCCGGATGCGGCCGCGCTCGCACGGGGCGGCGGCGGCTTCCGCGAAGCTGTAGTAGCCGAGCTGGAAGGCCAGGTAGCAGGGCTCGCAGAAGCGCACGAGCTCCCGGTCCACCGGGTGCCCGGCGCGGCTTTCGACGAGCCGGGCCAGGATGCGCCGCTCGTCCTCGGCGAGGCCGAACTCGACGCTCGCGCCCGCGATGTCCCAGGCGATGTCCTGTCCGCCGACGAGGTCGTGCGCGACGTGGTGGTCGAGTCCGTCCGTCTTGAGGATGCGCCCGTCGACCTCGATCCACTCCCAAGCGTGGAGGCGGCCGTCCGTCCGCACCGGCCGCCGCGCGCCTTCGAGCCGTTGCAGTGCCGGGCGCCAGCGCTCCAGCCCGCAAGCCGCTGCCTCGCCCAGCGCCTCCGCGGCGTTTGTTCGAGCCATCTCGAACAGCCGCGCCGTGCAGGCGCCGCCCTGTTCCGGCTCGAGCGGCAACATTGCGGCCCGGAAACCGAGGTACTCCCCGAGCCGCGCGACCAAGGCCTCGCGGCCGATCGCGTTCGCGTCGAGCGGGCGCGCGTCTCCGTGCCAGCGCTCGACCAGAAAGCCGTGCCGCCACCCGAGCGGCTCCGGGGCGAAGCCGGCCCGGTGCAGAAGGCGGGCGATGCGCCCCTTGTCCCGGCCGGCACGGTCGAGCCCGGCGAATTTGAGGAGCCACCGTCCGGTCTCCGACCGGAGCAGGAACTTGCGCTTCTCCTGCTGGGCGTGAACGGGCGGCCAATCGTGCTCGGGACGCCCCGTATGGCTCCGCCACGCCCCGCCGGAGATGTCCAGGAGCCCGCCCTGCGCCGGACCGGTCAGGTCTGCGACCCAGGATTGCAGACGCCTGCCCGGATCGGGGGCTGCCAGCACCACGTCGTCGAAGCTCCGGACATGGCGCGGCGCCGCCTGCCAGATGTCCCGCACGGCCGCGTCCGCTTCCGGCCCCGGCTCGCCCGCGTGACCCGGCAGGAAGTGGATGCGGTCCGGCCGGACGCCGTGCTCCCGCAGCAGCGTCGCCGCCGCCGCGAAGGATGAGCCGGACAGGCCGGGCCCCTCGTCCGCGACCGCCCACCGCGCGTCCGGGTCGCCCCGGATCTCCTCGGCGAGGTCCGGACCGATCGCGATCCGGCGGCGGAACGGGTGCCCCTGGGGCCGCACCATCACCGGATTGGCGGCCGAGCCGATAGCGGCCGCGACGGCCGCCGCGAGGGTGGTACCGATGCTGCGGATGCCGAGCACGCGGAGTCGGGCGTCGCGCGGGAGTTCGCGGGCCGCCTCGAGATAGGCCTCCGGATAGAGCCCGTAATGCGCGAAGCCCTCCGGCTGCTTCACCGTGATCGCGTCCGGCAGGGTCCGGGAGCGCAGCTCCGCCAGCGCCGACCGGGCCGGCTGGCCCTCGAGAGCGGCCGGCGCGAAGGACGCCTGCCAGGATGCGTGCACGAGCCTGGCCACGTCGACCGCAAGGGCCATTGCGGCCTCGGCCGGAGGAAACCGGCGGTCCACGGGCACCTGCGCGAAATCGTGGTCGGCCAGCCCCTGGGCAAGTTCGCCGGCCTCGATCAAGGCGCCCACGAGGAGGCTGTGGCGCCGGATCCCGGTGGTGGCAGCCGCTTCGTCCAGCATGTCGCCGAGACGGGCGATCTTGGCCCCCGGGTCCTCCCGGAGGGCGGCGTCGCCGAAGACGAGCATGGCCGGGCGGGGGCTGCGCCGGTCAGCGGCCCTCTCCGACGGACAGACCGTCGGCGAGCTCCTCAACCGCTGCACCGATCCGCGCCGCGTGCGCGTAGTGCAGCATGTGGCCGGTGCGGGGAAAGACCTCGAGCGTGCTGCCGGGGATGGCGTCGTGCAGGCGCATCGACTGCCGCTCCGGCTCGACGATCCGATCCCCGCTGCCGGTCATGATCAAGGTCGGGCAGGCGATCTCGCGGTATCGATGCTGCACCGCCGCCGCGGCCGGGATCATGAAGGCCGTGTCCTCGGCGCTGGCCCGGATCTGCGAGGGTCGCACGGCCATGTCGAGCGGGAAGCGATGCCGGAAGCGGCGCGGCACAGGGCGGGGCTCGAAGATGCGTTTGAACAGCTTCGGCGCGATCAACCGCGCCAGCGGCGGCGAGAGCGTGTAGCGCATGGCGTCGCCCACGCCCGGAATGGCCGGCCCCGACAGAAACACGACGTCCGCCCGCGCGGTCGGGAAGTAGTACCCGGCCAGGAGCACGAGCCCGCGCGTCCGGAAGCCGGGGTCGAGCGCCAGCGCCGCCGCGACCATGCAGCCCCATGAATGGCCGAGCACGAGCGCCTCGGTGATCCCGATCCGGCCGAGCGCATCCCGGATCAGCGCCGCCTGCGCGGTCGGCGTCCACAGCGTCGCCCGCGGCCGCTCGCTGTGGCCGAAGCCCGGGCGATCGAGCGCGATCACGCGGAACCGCCGGGTCAGGCGCTCCAGCAGGCCGCTGGTCGCGAAATCCGAGACATCCGCCCCGTTGCCGTGCAGCAGCACCAGGGTCGGACCCTCGCCAGCCTCGATGTAATGTACCGCCACGCCGTCCACATCAATGAAGCGGCCCTCGGGCGGGTGGCGCTGCTCGGCTCGCCGAGCGGCACGCGCGTTCAGGACGGCAAGGCTCGCGAGGCCCGCGACACCCGCGATCGCGGCCGCCCCGAGCGGGGAAAGCCGGCGCGCAAAGCGCCTCGCCGTGATGGATCTCATGATGTGCGTCGCCCTACGGCCCCGATACCGGGCTCGAAGCCTAATGGCCCGAGCACGCCATCCGTTCCGCCCCGTCCTTCATCGCACGACCGGGGGCGGGCACGACGGGCGCCGGCCCGGCCGAACTGCTCAGCCGCCCGCGATGCCCTCGATCACCACGCCCGTCCCGCCGCAATTCGCGCAGGGTGCTTCGGCCGCCCGGCCCGATCCCTTGCAGACCGGGCAGACGTTCTCGCCGGTTCCGGGTGTCCCGGGCGGGGCGTCGTCGCCCGCGGTCGTGGTCGCGCCGGAGGGCGCCTGTGAAGACCCGCTCATGCTCGTCTCGCCTCCGCTCGGGACGCTAACGCGCCGGCGCCTGCCGGGTTGCGGCTCGGGCCGAGCGGGTCTCCCGCCGAGCGGGTCTCCCGCCGAGCAGGTCGGGGGTTCGGGTCAGCCGAGCGGGAGGGTGTGAACCAGGAGGAGGCTGATGGCGAGAAGAAGAACGAGCGATGCCACGACCGCGAGCGTCACCCGCCCGCCCGCGCGGCCCAGCACCCGGACGTCCACGCCGAGGCCGAGCGCCGCCATGGCGGCGATGGTCAGCAGCGTCGCCAGCGTGGTGGCGGCGCTCACCGCCGCGTCCGGCATGAGCCCGAGCGACCGGATCGCCGCCATCACGAGAAAGCCGAGGATGAACCAGGGCACGAGCGGGACCCGGGCGGTGCCGGCCGGGGCGCGCGCCCGCATCCACACGGACGCGGCCAGCACCATCGGCCCGAGCATCAGGACCCGCACGAGCTTCACCAGGGTCCCGATCTGCACGCTGGCGAGCCCGACCGGCAGCGTGGCGGCGAGCACCTGCGGCACGGCGTACACCGTCAGCCCGGCCACCACCCCGTATTGCGGGCCCGACAGGCCGGCGAGCGGAACGAGCAGCGGCAGCGACAGCACGACCAGGACGCCCAGGATGGCCGTATAGGCGATGGACGAGGCGACCTCCTCGGCACGCGCGCCGATCACCGGCGCGACCGCCGCGATGGCCGAGTTGCCGCAGATCGCGTTGCCGAAGGCGATCAGGACCGCCAGCCGCGGCGGCAGGTTCAACAGGCGGCTGAAGCCGTAGCCGGCCACCAGCGCGGCCAGAACCGTGACCGCGATCGCCAGCAGCAGCGGCAGCCCGAACGCGGCGACCGCGCCGAAGCTGATGGAGGCCCCCAGCAGCACGATCGCGATCTCGAGCACCGTCTTGGCGCAGAAGGCGATGCCGCCCCGCCAGCGCGCATCCGGCTGCCACCAGGTCCGCAGCGCCACCCCGCCCAGGATCGCGGCCACGACGGCATCGAGGTACGGGTAGCCGAGCAGCCTGCGTTCGAGGGCCTGCAGGGTCAGCGCGCCGGCCGCGATGGCCGCGCACAACAGGAGGCCGGGGACCAGCGGCCCGGCCCGTCTGGCCCAGAGGCCGAGCTCGTGGCGCACGTGCGATGGAGTCCCGTCACAAGGGTGGCCCCCTAAGACGGGATCGCGCTCAGGAACGCAAGCCGCAGCCGGCGTGGCCGTGGCGTCCTACGGCGCCCGGTAGGCGGAGCCGTCCTCGGCCCGGGCCGGATCGGTGACGTAGCGCCCGCCGGACGGAACGGCGACCTCGTCGAAGCGCTCCGCCAGCCGATGCAGCGCAAGCCGCATGGCGGGCCCGCGCATCGCCCGGCCGTGTCCCGTTACGGCGGTCTCGGGCTCGAGGGCCGCCAGGTCCCGGACCGATTGCCGGGATGCCGTCCAGTCGATCGTGAAATACATCGGCGGCCCGTGCATCTCCGGCGCCTGCAGGGCGACCGAGTACACGGATTCCTGCGCCGTCGTGACAAAGGCGTCGCCGGCGATCAGCGTGCGGTCCTCCTCGCGCCAGAAGGCGACCTGCCCGGGCGCGTGGCCCGGCACGTGAATCCACCGCCACCCCGGGAGCGGCGGCACCGAGCCGTCGGCCGGCAGGATCCTGAGCCGGGCGGAGACGTCGACCGGGCTGCGCGGAAACAGCGGCGACAGGGTCGCGATCAGCCCGCCGCCGACGCTCGGGTCGGGCGGCGGGTAGGACGCGCTGCCGTCCAGATAGGGCCGCTCCGCCGGGTGGGCATAGACCGGGACGTCCCATTCCTCGGCCAGGTCTTCCAGCACGCCGACATGGTCGAAGTGACCGTGCGTGAGAACAATGGCGGAGGGGCGTGCGCCCGGCCCGAAACGGGCTTCCGCGGCGCCCTTGATGAGCGCCTTGGTGCCGATCAGGCCGGCATCGACCAGGACCCAGTTGCGGTCGCCGGCCCCCGGCTCGCCGATGAACATGACGTTGACGAGGACGAGGCGCCGGTAGGAGACGCCGCGCGCGACCTCGATCGTGCCGTCGGGGCCGCTCTCGTCGATCTCGGCCTCGGCCGGAATCGGAATCTGCTGTGTCGCCATGTCGGACATCCAAGCCGGAGCCCGGTGAATGTGCGGTCCGGGGCACGCGTTCCTGGACGGCCGCGGGCGGTGCGGAAGCGGACAATCCGGCCCACCGCCGCCGCCGCTCCGCATCGCCTCGGCAGAGGCCGGCCGCGACCGATGCCCCGGGCCGCCGTTGGCTCAGAAGCCGAGCGCGATGCCGTCCTTGCGGTGATCGGAGGCGCCGAACAGCGCACCCCGACGTTCGTCGATGAGGATCGCCTGGCAGCCGCCGATCGGCGATGGCACGAGTTCGATCGCATGGCCGCGGCGCCGGAGGTCCTCGACCACGTCGGCCGGCACCGTCGCCTCGAGCTGGAGCCGGTTCTCCGTCGCAAAGGACCGCGGCGCGTCGGAGGCGGACTGGATGTCGAGCCCGAGGTCGAAGACCTTGGACAGGAAATCGACATGGCCGGTCGCCTGGTACTGGCCGCCCATGACACCGAACGGCATCAGCGCGCGGCCGTTCTTCATCACCATGCCGGGGATGATCGTGTGCAGCGGCCGCTTGCCGGGCGCGATCGCGTTCGGATGGCCGGGGGTCGTCCGGAAGGCGCTGCCGCGGTGGTGCAGCAGCACCCCGCTGTCCTTGGCCAGGATTCCGGTCCCGAAGGGGCCGAACAACGAGTTGATGAACGACACCGCGTTGAGGTCGCGGTCCACCACGGTCAGGTACACGGTGTCCTTGTGGACGACCTGGTCCCAAGTCGGCAGAGCCTTCGCACGGGCCGGGTCGAGATGCGGGACGATGCGGTCGGCCCACGCGTCCGAGAGGAAATGCTCGACCGGAAGCTCGCCGTGGTCCGGGTCGCAGAGATGCGCGTCGCGGGCGTGGTAGGCGGCCTTGGTGATCTCGGCCAGAAGGTGGATGCGGTCCGCCGGCGCGCCGCCCTTCAGGTCCACGTGCCGGGCGAGGTTCAGCATCATCAGGGCGATCAGCCCCTGGCCGTTCGGCGGGCACTCGTAGACGTCCACGTCCCGGAAGCGGGTGCGGATCGGCTCGACCGCGACCGCGCGCTGGCGGGAGAAATCCGCTTCCGTGTGCAGCCCGCCGAGCGAGCGCAGCTTGGCCACGATCCCGGCCGCGATCTCGCCCTCGTAGAACGCCGAGCGGCCCTCGCGGGCGATCCGGCGCAGCGTGGCCCCGAGGGCCGGGAGGCGCATCAGGTCGCCGGCCTCGGGTGCCTTCCCGCCCGGCAGGAAGGCCGCCGCCGTGTCCGGGTCGTGCTGCAGCTTGGCGATGTTGCGGCCCCAATCGTAGGCGACGCGCGGCGTCACGCGATAGCCATCCTCGGCAAACCGGATGGCGGGGGCGAACAGCGCCTCGAGCGCCATGGTGCCGTGCTCGGCCGCCAGCGTGCACCAGGCGTCGATCGCGCCCGGCACGGTGACGGCGTGGGGCGACGTCTCCGGGATGGCCGCCATCCCGTGCTCGGCGAACCAGTCCGCCGTGGCGCCGTCAGGGGCCCGTCCGGAGCCGTTCAGCGCGATCGGGGCTGCGCCGCCCTTCGAGTACAGGACGAAGCAATCGCCGCCGATCCCGGTCATGGCGGGCTCGACCACGCATTGCACCGCGACGGCAGCCAGGGCCGCGTCCATGGCGTTGCCGCCGGCCTTCAGGGTGTCCACGGCCGCCAGCGTCGCGGCCGGATGGGAGGTCGCCGCCATGCCGGACGAACCGACCGCCATGGACCGACCGGGCTGAAAGAAGTCGCGCAAGGTCACCTCCGGACAGACAGAAGCTCATTCGCATGCCGGGCGGAGGATGCAAGGTGGCGGAGACTTGCGCTTCCGCCCGGACAGGGATGGACTGACGATGCGGGCGCCAAGACCGCGCCCGGCCGGGGAGGACAGCCATGGGCGTGGCACGCGAGAAGGCGAAAGGCATACTCGAGCGCATCCCGAAGTCCGGCTTGAGCTCGCTCACCAATCCGGCCGAATTCGAGTCGTTCGTCGGCGGCCCGCCGCTCAGGAAGGACGGCACCAAGATCTACGAGTCCCGCCAGAAGCAGATGGAGGCCACAAACTACGCGATGACGTTCTGCAACGAATTCGCAGGCGAATTCGGCCGGTCCGTTCTCGGCGTCTATGTGGGCGGGATCGATCTCAAGAGCTTCGTGTTCGGCAGCGGCAAGGCCTATGCCTGGGTCGACAGCTCCTCGGGGGCCGAACCGAAATACGGCGACATCTACTTCACCAACAGGCCACACCAGCATCTCGGCGTCTCACGCGGCGTCGTCGGAGGCCGACATCACGTTGCGGAGGCGGGTCAGGGCGGGGCCATCGCCCGGCAGGACTACCTGAAGCTGTCGGACTCGCCCTGGAACCCCGCGGCCTATGTAGGCTGGATCGACATCGACCTCTGGCTCAGCGGTTCGGCAGAGCCGGCGGCGCCGCAACTGACCCCCGTCGGGACCTGGACCGTGTGGGGCGACAAGAAGCGCTACCGATGGACCTACACGTTCAGCGCAAACAACAACGTGACCTGGGTGGACGCGTTCGACAGCACCGAGTCCGGACATGGCACGTGGAGCTTCCAGGGCCGCTACCTGCTCATCATGTGGAAATCGGGGTCGTCGGATTTGTGGAACCTGCCGATGAACTATGCATCGATGACCGGGATCGAAGACATGAAGAACGGCACCAAGATCGACATCCAGGCCAGCCGGAACTGAGGGCTGAACGGGGCGGCCGGCCCCGTCAACGGAAGCGCCGTGCCGAGAAGGCGGCCATCGGCAGGTGCGAGCTTCGGCCGGCGACCAGGTCCGCAATCGCGCCGCCGGTCGCCGCGCCGGCCGCGAGGCCGACATGGCCGTGCCCGAAGGCGTGCAGGATGTCGGGGGAGCCGGAGGCCCGACCGATCACCGGCACTCCGTCCGGGGTCGAGGGCCGGCAGCCCATCCAGCGCGCCAGGCGCTGCTCGGGAATGTCGCGCGGCAGAGCCGGGTAGGCGGCCTTCAGGTGGGCCAGCAGAATATCGGCGCGGCGCCAGTTCGGCGGCGCATCCGGGTGGGCGAGTTCGACCTGGCCCGCGCTGCGCAGGCCCGCCCGGGTCGAGGTGTTCGCCATCTTGCCGTCGCTCGGCATGGCCGGGATCGCGAGCGTGACCTCCGGATCGGCCACGACCACATGGTAGCCGCGCTCGGCCGCGAGCGGGACGCGGTCGCCGGCCTTCCGGGCGAGCGCCCCGGACCGGATGCCGGCCGCAATCACCGCGCGGTCGCAACGGATCTCGCCCGCGTCCGTCGCCACGGCCTGCAAGTGCTTGTCGGACAATGAGAAACCGAGTGCCCGGCCCCGAACCAGGGTTGCGCCCTCCGCCTTCGCGTGCCGGATGAGCGCCCCGACGTAGGCCCCCGGATCCGTGCAATGCGCGCCCGCCGGGACATGCACGGCGAAGCGGTAGTGCGGGGCGAGATCGGGCGCGATCGCCCGGACCGCGTCGCCCGCGTGCTCGGTCCAGGCCACGCCGGCCTCGCGCCGCAGCCGCCAGGCCAGTGCCTCCGCTTCGAAGCCGGCCCGCTCGGGATACGGGTACAGGAGGCCGGTGCGGCGGATCAGGTCGGCGACGCCCGCCGACGCCGCCAGGGCTTCATGCCGCTCCGGCGCATCGCCGAGTAGCGCCGCGAGGGTGCGGGCCGTCGCCTCGACCCGCGGCACCGTCGCACCCGCCCGCACGAAGCGGACGAGCCAGGGCAGGAGCCCCGGCAGGGAGCCCGGCCGGATGGTGAATGGCCCGGCCGGGTCGAGGAGGTAGCCGGGTACCTTGCGCCACAGCCCCGGCATCGACACAGGCACGACCGAGGCCGGGCTGATCCAGGCGCCGTTGCCGTAGCTCGCGGCCTGGGGGCCGCCGGGCTCCTCCGGTTCCAGGATGGTGACCCGGTGTCCGTCCCGCAGAAGCGCGAGCGCGGCGGCGGCACCCACCGCCCCGGCGCCGATCACGACGACATGCAGCGTCACGGGCCGAGCCGCCGTGATGTGGCGCGAGGGCTCGACCGCAGGTCGCGGTCGACGTTCATCCGCGGGCGCCCGGGACGGGTCCGGGCGCCCGGCCGTGTCGGGCGGCTCACATCTTCCGGTAGGCGTCGATCACCGCCTGACCCGGCGCGCCGGCCTTCTTGGTCCAGTCCGCCGTGAGCTGCTCGCCGATCTTGCGGAAGCCGGAGGCGAGCGCCTCGGAGGGCGCCAGCACCTTCATGCCCTTGGCCTTGAGCTGGTCGAGATACCAGGAGGTCTTCTCCTCCCACATCTTCCAGCCGCGGGCCTCGGCCGTGGCGGAGGCCTTCAGGATCGCGTCCTGGGTCGGCTTGTCGAGGGCATCGAAGGCGGCCTTGTTCACGAAGGTCAGGTTCTTCGGGATCCAGGCCTGCACGTCGTAGAAGTGGGTCAGGGATTCCCAGACCTTGCTGTCGTAGCCCGTGCCGCCCGAGGACATGAACGAGTTCACGACGCCGGTCGCCAGCGCCTGCGGCAACTCGGCCGCCTGGATGGTGACCGATTGCGCGCCGATCAGCTCGCCGATCTTGGCCGTGCCGACATTGTAGGAGCGCCACTTGAGCCCCTTCATGTCGTCGACCGAGTTGAGCTCCTTCTTGGCGTAGATGCCCTGCGGTGCCCACACGACGCCGAAGAGCAGCTTGATGCCCTGGCTCGCGAGCTTCGCCTCGACGGCGGGCTTCTGCGCCTCCCACAGCTTCTTCGCCTCCGGGAAGGACGTGGCGAGAAACGGCACGACGTCGAGGCCGTAGATCGGGTCCTCGTTCTCGTGGATCGAGATCAGCACCTCGCCCATCTGGGCCTGCCCGGTCTGCACGGCGCGCTTGATGTCGGGCGCCTTGAACAGGGAGGCGTTGGCATGGACCGTGATCGCCAGCTTGCCCCCGGTCGCGGCCTCCACGTCCTTGGCGAAGGCCATGAGGTTCTCGGTGTGGGGGTTGTCGGTCGGATAGGCGGCCGGCAGGTTCCACTTCGTCTGGGCGGCGGCCGGACAGGCCGCGACGAGTGCGGCGGACAATCCGAAGGCGAGTGCCGTCAATCTCATCGAGAAGTTCCCTCTTGTTGCTGGTGGACGTCAGGTTCGGGCGCTCAATCGGGAAAGGCAAGTCTCGGCAGCACCATCACGATATCCGGAAACACCGTAATGATCGCGACGGCTGCGACGAGCAGGAAGAAGAACGGCAGGGCGGCAAGCGCCACCGTGTTCGAATCCTTGCCCGACATCGTCTGGAGAACGAACAGATTGAAGCCGACCGGCGGCGACACCTCGGCCATCTCGACCACCAGGACGAGAAAGATCCCGAACCACACGAGATCGAAGCCGGCGGTCTTGATCATCGGGATCACGACCGCGGTCGTGAGCACGATCATCGAGATGCCGTCCAGCGCGGTGCCGAGCACGATGTACATGATCGTGAGCGCGCAGATCAGCGCATAGGGCGACAGGTGCAGGCCGTCGACCCAGCTCGCGAGCGCGAGCGGGATGCCGGTATAGGCCATCGAGGTCGACATGAAGGAGGCGCCGGCCAGGATCAGCATGATCATGCAGGTGACGCGCGTCGTCCCCATCACGCTCTGCCAGAAGGCGTCCCAGCTCAGGCCGCCCGACCACCAGGCGATCGCGAAGGAGCCGACCACGCCCCAGGCCGCGCATTCGGTCGCGGTCGCCCAGCCGAACATCAGGGACGCGAAGACGAGCAGGATCAGCAGCATGCACGGGATGAGCTGCGCCGATTCCTTCAGCTTCCAGCGCAGCGTCGTCTTCGGCTCGGGCGGCGGCTGCTTGTCGGGGTTCGCGACCGCCCAGATGGCGATGTAGCCCGAGTACAGCGCCATCACCAGCAGGCCGGGCAGGAAGCCCGCCAGGAACACCTGGATGATCGAGACGTTCGCCGCGACCGCGTACACCACCATGGTGATGGAGGGCGGGATCAGGATGCCGAGCGTGCCGGCGCCGGCCAGCGAGCCGAGGCTCACGGTATCGTCGTAGCCGCGCTTCTTCAGCTCGGGGAGGGCGATCTTGGCGACGGTCGCGCAGGTGGCCGCCGAGGAGCCCGACACGGACCCGAAGATGCCGCAGGCGAGCACGTTCACGTGCATGAGCCGGCCGGGCAGCCAGTTGAGCCAGGGCGACAGCCCGCGGAACATCTCCTCCGACAGCTTGGTCCGGAACAGGATCTCGCCCATCCAGATGAAGAGCGGCAGGGCGGCAAGCGTCCAGGAGGCCGAGTTGCCCCAGATCGTGGTGGCCAGCACCGACCCCGCCGGGATGCCGCCCCCGACGAACTGCATGCCGACCCAGCCGCAGGCCAGGAGCGCGATGGCGATCCACACGCCGCCCGCGAGCAGGGCGAGCAGGAGCACGAGCAGGAGCCCGGAGACTTCGATCATCTCCATGGCTCAGACCCCGCTCTCGATGGCGCGCTGGACCACCTCTTCGGCCGTCTGCGGCGGCGGCTTCTCGTAGCGCGGCGTGCCGCCGGCCAGGACGTGCACGAGCTCGTCCACGAAGGCGACGAACAGGATCACGAGCCCGCCCGAGAAGCCGAGCTGCGGAATCCAGAGCGGAACCGGCACGACACCCTGGGCCATGTCGGAAAAGGCGTAGGATTGCCAGGTCATCACGGCCGCGTACCAGGCGAAGTAGCCGACGAAGGCGGTGCCGATGCCGAGCGACAGGATCTCGAAGAACCAGCGCGGGCGGCCCTGGAGCTTGTCGATCACGAGCCCGACCCGGATCATGTCGCCGGCCTTGAAGGTGTGCGCGAGGCCAAGAAACGCCATGGCGGCCATGCACCAGGAGGTGAAATCGTCGCCCGCCGGGATGTTCATCCCGATCTCGCGGCCGAGCGACAGCGCCATCATCAGGACCAGGATCGCGATCAGGAACAGGCCGGCGAGCCAGCCCGAGGCGAGATAGAGGCCGTCGAGGCCCGCGCGGAGAACGGAGCGGCCCGGCTTCATGCGGCGCCGCCCGCAATCCGATCGTTCATGCGTGGCTCCCATGTCCCATCCGGCCCGACCCCGGCGGGGTTGCAAGTTCCGCGCCGGGGTCGCTGCCCGCGCGCGGCGCGGGCGTCCCTCGTAGCCGGCGGCTGGGCGCAGGCAAAGGCAGCCCTTCGTAGCCCGTCAGCCGAACACGTCCTGCACGCATCCGTCCCGCACCAGCACCTCCCCGTCGACCGCGATCGTCGTGTTCATCACCGGGATGTCGAAATGCCCGGCCGTGTGGCGGCCGGCGAACTCGTTGGCGCCGGTGGAGAACAGGAAGTTGCCGGCCACCGCCCGCAGCTCGGTGCCGTTCGTGTGCTGCCGGTCGTACATGGCGAGCGCCTCGTAGCGGGCGGCCTCGTTCATCCCGAACCCGACATGGCTGACCGCGTAGGCCTCGCGGTCGCCCCAGGCGGCGAGATAGCGCCGCATCATGGCGGCGTCGGCACCGTCGCCCCCGATCTCGACCACGTAATCCCGCTCGATCGTCAGCCGGATCGGGGACTGGAGGTAGCGCTTGAAGGTCAGGTTGATGTCGCCCGGGGCGAGCACGAGGGTCCCGTCGACGGTGCCGCCCCTCGGAAAGGACACGACGAGGCCGCCCGGCCAATGCGCCAGGGTGCCGGGCTTGTCCGTCCAGCCCCACACGCCGACCGTGGACGCTCCGGCCATGTCGACCGCCAGGTCCGTTCCGGCGGCCGAGGTCACCCGCATCGTCCG
>JAQGJJ010000144.1 GCA_028290695.1 Enterovirga sp.
GACACGGGCGCGGCGCGCGCGCAGTGGGGCGGGGCGAGCCTGCTGCCGATAGGCGTCACGGCCGCGGAGGGCGGTTTCGCGCGCGGCGACGCGGTGCTGGTGCGGGACGGCGACGGCACCGTGCTGGGGCGCGGCCTCGTGGCCTACGACGCGGACGAGGCGCGCCGCATCCTCGGGCGCTCGAGCCGCGAGATCGAGGCGATCCTGGGCTATCCGGGCCGGGCCGAGATGATCCACCGCGACGACCTCGCCCTCACGGCCCCGGCAGCCGCTCCGGAGTCTGTCCCGTAAGGGCGGCGAGCCGCTGCGCGTCCGCCGGCGCGGCCGCCTTGATGTCGTTGTCGAAGAACGAGAACACGTCCCGTCCTTCCGCCCGCCACCGGGCGACGTGGCCGGCCCAGTCCGCGAGCGCGGCGTCGTCGTAGCTGCCGTGGTAGCGCCCGCTCGGCCCGTGGCCGCGCACATAGACGAAGCTCGCCGTCGCCACCCAGGGACTCGGCGCATGGGCGTGATCCGAGATGCACAACGCCGCGTCGAACTCGGCCAGGAGGTCCAGGATGGCCGGCTCGTACCAACTCGGGTCGCGGAACTCGACCGTGTAGCGCCCGCCCGGCGGCAGCGCCGACAGGAAGGCGGCCAGTCGTTCGCGGTTCGCCCGGAAGCGCGGCGGTAGCTGGAACAGCACCGGGCCGCCCTTGGGCCCGAGCCCGGCCATGCGGGCGAAGACGTTCGCGATCGGCTCCTCCGGGTTCGTCAGGCGGCGGTAATGGGTGATCACCCGATGCGCCTTCCAGGCGAACACGAAATCGTCCGGCGTCCCGTCCCGCCACGCCGCCACCGCGGCCTCCGTGGGCAGGCGGTAGAAGGACAGGTTGATCTCCGTCGTGTCGAAGACGCCGGCGTAGAAAGCGAGGAGCTTCGGCTTGGGATGCCGCTCCGGGTAGAACGGCCCGAGCCACGATCCGTAATGCCAGCCCGATGTGCCGATGAAGAGGCGGCCCGCCATCCCGTCCTCCCGAACGTGGCGCGGAGTGCGCCCGGCGTGTAGGATGAGGATCCCGCCAGCAAAGTTCCGCGAGACGACATGAGCGCCGTAGCTTCGGCCGAGAGGACCGGCACCCGGGCGGACCGGCTCGAGCCGCCGCTCGCCGAAATGATGCTGGCCATCGGGGATCGCGCCCGCGCGGCGTCGCGCCGGCTCGCGCTCGCGCCCGCGGAGACGAAGCGCCGCGCGCTGCTGGCCGCCGCCGCGGCCGTCCGGGCCGCCGAAGGCACGATCCTGGCCCGAAACGCGCTCGACCTCGCGGATGCTCGGGAGGCCGGGCGGCCGGCCGCCTTCGTGGACCGCCTTGCTCTGGACCCTGCGCGGATCGCCGCCATGGCGCGGGGGATCGACGAGATCGCCGCGCTTGCCGATCCGGTCGGCCGGGTCCTGGCTACCTTCGAGCGCCCCAACGGGCTCGTGATCGAGCGCGTCGCGACGCCGCTCGGCGTGGTCGGCATCATCTTCGAGAGCCGCCCCAACGTCACCGCGGACGCGGCCGCGCTGTGCCTGATGGCCGGCAACGCCGCCGTCCTGCGGGCCGGCTCGGACAGCATCCGGACCGCCTCCGCGATCGCGGACGCCATGATCGCGGCCGTCGCGGCGGCGGGACTGCCCGAGGACGCCATGCAGCTCGTGCCGACCCGCGACCGCGATGCCGTCGGCCTGATGCTGACCGGGCTCGGCGGCGCCATCGACGTGATCGTGCCGCGCGGCGGCCGCAGCCTCGTCGAGCGCGTCCAGGCGGATGCGCGCGTGCCGGTCTTCGCCCATCTCGAGGGGGTCAACCACGTCTATGTCGACGCCACCGCCGATCTCGGGATGGCGACGGCCGTGCTGGTGAACTCGAAGCTCCGGCGCACGGGCGTCTGCGGGGCCGCCGAGGCCCTGCTGGTGGACCGCGCGGCCGTCCCGACGCATCTCGCACCGCTTCTGCGGGCACTGCTCGACGCGGGCTGCGAGGTGCGGGGCGACGCGGCGGCGCGCGCGGCCGAGCCTCGCGTTCGGCCCGCGACCGAGCAGGATTGGGGCACGGAATACCTGGAGGCGATCATCGCCTGCCGGGTGGTGGACGGGCTCGAGGGGGCGCTCGCCCATATCGAGCGCCACGGCTCCCACCACACGGACGCCATCCTGACCGAGGATCCGGCGGCCGCGGAGCGCTTCCTGGCCGAGGTCGATTCGGCGATCGTGCTGCACAACGCCTCCACCCAGTTCGCGGATGGGGGCGAGTTCGGCTTCGGCGGCGAGATCGGCATCGCGACCGGCCGCATGCATGCGCGCGGGCCGGTGGGGGTCGAGCAGCTCACCTCGTTCAAGTACCGCGTGCGCGGCTCGGGCCAGACCCGGCCCTGATGACGCCAGGACGCCGGGGAGGCGGGCCGCTCCGCCTTCCTCCAACCGCGCCCGGTCTCCGGATCGGGCTGTATGGCGGCAGCTTCGACCCTCCGCATCCGGGCCATCGCCACGTCGCCCTGATGGCCCTTCGGCGCCTCGGGCTGGATCGGGTCTGGTGGATCGTCGGGCCCGGCAACCCGCTGAAGGACCGCCGTCGCCTTCCGTCCAGCGTCGACCGCGTGGCGGCCGCGCGGCGAATCGCCCGTCATCCCCGGATGGTCGTGACGGATTTCGAGGCCCGGCTGGGAGCCCGCTATACGGTCGAGACGGTGCGCTACCTGGTGCGGCGCTGCCCGAACGTGCGGTTCGTCCTGGTGCTCGGAGCGGACAGCTTCGCGACCTTCCAGCGCTGGCGGGCCTGGCGGGAGATCGCCGCGCTCGTGCCGATCGCGGTGGTGGACCGGCCGGGCTGGACCCTCAGGGCCCAAGGCGGCAAGGCGGCCGCCGTGCTGGGGCGTGACCGGCTGGACGGCGAATCGGCGCTCGGTCTCGCGAACAGGATTCCGCCCGTCTGGTGCTTCCTCGGGGGGCCGCGATCGAACCTCTCGTCAACCCACATCCGAGACAAACTCCTCCAGGATCTTGACCGACGTTGAAAAAACCCGGGGTGTCGCACTATCTTCGCAGAGCGGCTTCCATCATGGCGGCCTGAAGGGACCCAAGCGCTGGATCATATTTCTATCCGCGAGGCGGATACTGTTCCGCTTCACCTCGTCGCCGCCGGGGCGGATGCACCGGCCGCAGAGGACATCAAGTCCGTGGCCCGTGCGTGCCTCGACGACATGAAGGCCGAGGAGTTGGTCGAGATCGACCTCGTCGGCCGGACCTCGATCGCCGACACCATGATGGTCGCCACCGGCCGGTCGGCCCGGCACGTGGGTTCGATCGCCGAGCGTCTCATCCAGGTCCTGAAGGACGCCGGTTACGGGCGGGTCCGGGCCGAGGGCTTTCCAACCTGCGACTGGGTGCTGATCGATGCGGGCGACCTCATCGTCCACGTCTTCCGGCCGGAGGTTCGCGGCTTCTACAATCTCGAGAAGATGTGGGGCTCGGATCGTCCGACCGAGACCGAGCGCGCCGCCGGCTGATCAGCCGCGTCGCGTGGCACCGTGAGGCTCCAGGTCGTCGCGATCGGCCGGCTCAAGAGCGGGCCGGAACGCGATCTCGTGGAGCGTTACCGGTTGCGGGCCGACGCGCTCGGCCGGAGCCTGGGCGTCGGCCCGCTGGATCTCCACGAGATGGCCGAGGGCCGGGCGCGAAGCGCGCCCGAGCGTCAGGCCGAGGAGGCCGCGGCGATCCTGGCCCGGGTCGGGGACGCGAGGCTCGTGGCGTTCGACGAACGGGGCGCATCGCAATCGAGCGAAGACTTCGCCGGGCAGGTCCGGGCCTGGCGTGACGAGGGGGCCGGGTTGGCGCTGGCCATCGGAGGCCCCGACGGCCTCAGCCCGTTGGTAAGGTCGCGGGCGCAGCTGGTTCTGTCCTTCGGCCGGCTCACCCTGCCGCACCAGATCGTCCGCATCCTGGTGGTCGAGCAGCTCTACCGGGCTTTGACGATCCTGGCCGGTCACCCGTACCATCGCGGCGAGCCGGGCCGAGCGTGATGCGATCCTGCGTTTTGCCGGCGGCCCTGTGCGCCCTGGCCGCGGCGGCCGTCCAGGTCCCGTCGTCCGGCCCCGCCGCCGGACAGACCGCGGCCGGGCAAGCCGCGGGCACACAGGCGCAGGCCGTGCCGGACGGCTCCGAGCCCGACGGGTCCGCGGCCGGGCAGCGCGCCACCCTGAAAGGTGAGGAGAAGGCTCGAAGCGAGCGGGTGCTCCGCGACCTGGACCGGCGCGCGAAGGACAGCGCGGAGGCCGGCCGGCGCTTCGAAGGCGAACTCGAGCGCCTCAGGACGGACGGCGCCGCGCTCTCGGCGGCCCTCGTCGCGGCAGCCGCGCGCGCACAGGAAATCGAAACCCGCATCAAGGCCGCGGAGGAACGGCTCGCGACGCTGGCCGGCAGCGAGGAGGCGCTCCGCGGCTCCCTCGCACGCCGGCGCGACCTCGTCGCGGACGTGCTCGCGGCCCTTCAGCGCATCGGCCGGCGCGCCGCCCCGGCCGCGCTTGTGCGTCCGGAGGACATCCTGGCGGCCGTGCGCAGCTCCATGCTGCTCGGGGCCGTCGTGCCGGGCCTTCGGGAGGAGGTCGAGGCGCTGGCGGCCGACCTGGCCGAGCTCGTTCGGCTCCGGGCCCTGGCTGCGTCCGATCGTCTCGTGCTGGACCGCGAGCTCCGCCTGCTGGACGAGGAGCGCGGCCGCCTCGGCTCGCTCGTGCAGCTGCGCCGGACCCAGATCGCCGCCACGGAAGCGAGCCTCACCGCCGAACGCGCCCGCTCGGCGCTTCTCGGGCGGGAGGCCCGCACCGTGAAGGACCTGGTGGACCGGCTCGGCCAGGAGGCGAACGACGCCCGTCAGGAGGCGGAAGGCGAGCGCCGGCGCAGCGACGCGGAGCTGCGCCAGATGCGGGAGCGCTTTGCAGCCGCCGCAGGGCGCGACCCGGTCCGGCTGGCGCCCAAGGTCCGGTTCGCGGATGCCCGGGGCAGCCTCGGCCGGCCCGCTGCCGGGCCCGTGATGCGGGATTTCGGCGCCCCGGACGGACTGGGCGGGACGATGCGCGGGATCGTGATCGGCGCCCGGCCCAAGGCCGTAGTCACCTCCCCGTGCGACGGGTGGATCTCCTTCGCCGGGCCGTTTAGGTCCTTCGGCAGACTCTTGATCATCAACGCCGGTGACGGCTACTATCTGCTGCTCGCCGGTTTGGATCAGATCAACGTCGAGACTGGCCAGTTCGTGCTCTCGGGAGAGCCGGTAGGCCAGATGGGGGAGACGACCTCCCCCTCTGCGGCCATGGGCGCCGTTGAGGGGAGCGGCCCCGCCCTCTATGTTGAGTTCCGCAAGGATGGCGGATCGATTGATCCGCGCCCGTGGTGGGCCAAATCGCTGGGCGAAAGGGTTCGCGGCTAATGCGCAGATTGTCTCTCGTTTTGGTCGGAGCCCTGATCGGCGCCGGCGCCGCAACCGTGACGACGCAGACTCACCTGCTGTCCTCCACGAGCGCCATCGCGGCCTCGGCCGAGACCTACCGCCAGCTCAGCCTGTTCGGCGACGTCTTCGAGAAGGTCCGCACGGACTATGTCGAGAAGCCGGAAGAGGCGAAGCTCATCGAGTCCGCCATCAACGGCATGCTGGCCTCGCTCGACCCGCATTCCTCCTACATGGACCCGAAGAGCTTCCGGGACATGCAGGTGCAGACGAGCGGCCAGTTCGGCGGCCTCGGCATCGAGGTCACGATGGAGGAGGGCCTGGTCAAGGTCGTCACCCCGATCGACGACACGCCAGCCGCCCGGGCCGGCATCATGGCCAACGACGTGATCGTGCAGATCGAGGACGACCAGGTGCAGGGCCTGACCCTGAACCAGGCGGTCGACAAGATGCGCGGGCCGGTCAACACGCCCGTGCGGCTGAAGCTGCAGCGCCCGGGCCAGAAGGAGCCGCTGAACGTCACGCTGAACCGCGATATCATCCGCATCCGGCCCGTCCGGTCCCGCGTCGAGAACGACCTCGGCTACCTCCGGGTGACGCAGTTCAACGAGCAGACCTTCGAGGGCCTCCGGTCCGCGATCGAGAAGCTCACCACCGAGATCGGGGCCGACAAGCTGAAGGGCTTCGTGCTCGATCTGCGCAACAATCCGGGCGGCCTGCTCGACCAGGCGATCCTGGTCTCGGACGCCTTCCTGGACCGGGGCGAGATCGTCTCGACCCGGGGCCGGAACTCCGACGAGAACCAGCGCTTCAACGCCAAGTCCGGCGACCTCACCAAGGGCAAGCCGATCGTGGTGCTGATCAACGGCGGCTCGGCGTCGGCGTCCGAGATCGTGGCCGGCGCGCTCCAGGACCACAAGCGCGCGACGCTGCTCGGAACCCGGTCATTCGGCAAGGGCTCGGTCCAGACGGTCATCCCGCTGGGCGGCAACGGCGCCGTGCGGCTCACCACGGCCCGGTACTACACGCCGGCCGGACGCTCCATCCAGGCCAAGGGCATCGATCCCGACCAGGAGGTCCTGCAGGACATCCCGGACGAGCTGAAGGGCAAGGACGAGACGAAGGGCGAGGCCGGCCTGCGCGGGCACCTGAAGAACGGCGAGGAAAAGGGCGGGTCCTCCGCCTACGTCCCGCCGGATCCCGCCAAGGACAAGCAGCTCATCGCCGCCTTCGACTTCCTGCGCGGCGTCCGCAAGGGCGCCGAGAACACCGCCGTCGCCCCGCCGGCGGCCGAGAAGGCTCCGTCCGTCCCGAACTGACCCGGACGGCGCGGCCGCCCGACGGGCGGCCGCTTCCTGCCGGGCCGGTTTGCGTGCCGGCCCGTGGATGCGATGATCGTCCCGGCTGATTCGGACCGGCGCGCCGGGAGCGCGCCGATCCTCTCCGGCCTCGGGAGTCAGGTTCGATCCTGTGCAGATGATCTCCGACGAGCTGAACAGGCCGCTCGGCGTCGACCGTGATTCGCGTCCGCCATCGGGCGGTCGCCGCGTCCTGCCGATCCTCGGGGTCGCCAGCGTCGCCATTCTGGCCGGCATCGCCGGATACCTGCAGCTCTTCGGCGATCCGCACGGCGGCATCCCCTACGCCAAGGTCGAGATCGCGGCGCGCCCGCCGCGCCCCGCCGAAACCCGGCCGGACGCGGCGCGTGCGCCGGACGAGGCCGTGCCCTCCGACCTGTCCGAGCGGACACGGCGCAACGGCGAGGAGGTCGAGCGCGTGTCCGGCGTGTCGGTCGTGCGCGGCGGCGGCGCGGGCGTGCCCGAGGCGCTCATCGTCACCGTGCCGGACGAGGTCCCGGTCGCGCGGCCGCCCGCGCCCGCCCCGCGCCTCGTGGACCGCACGCGCTTCGGCGTGCTGCCCCGGATCGGACCGGACGGCGCGAAGCCGCTCGACGTCTATGCCCGGCCCGTCACGACCCTGCCGGGCGGCGCCCGTCCGGCCGGACGGGTGGCGATCGTCGTGGGCGGGCTCGGCATCAGCCAGTCGGCCACCGTGGAGGCGATCGCCAAGCTTCCCGCGCCGGTGACGCTCGCCTTTGCACCCTATGGCAGCGATCTCGAGCGCCTGGCCGGACGGGCGAGGTCGGCCGGCCACGAGATCATGCTCCAGGTGCCGATGGAGCCCTTCGACTACCCGGACAGCGATCCGGGCCCGCACACCCTGACTACGGCCGCCAAGCCGGCCGAGAACCTCGAACACCTGCATTGGGCCATGGGCCGGCTGGCCGGCTATGTCGGGCTGGTCAATTACATGGGCGGCAAGCTCACTGCCGACGAGCGGGCGCTCTCGCCGGTTCTGCGCGATGCGGGCGCCCGCGGGCTCGGCTTCCTGGACGACGGCTCCTCGTCGCGCTCGCTTGTGGCCGCCTTTAAGGGCGAGACCCGCGTGGCGCGCGCCGACCTGGTCGTGGACACGGCGCCGCGTGCGGACCAGATCGACCGGGCGCTCGAGAAGCTCGAAACGCTCGCCCGCTCGGGCACGGTGGCGGTCGGAACCGCGAGCGCGCTGCCGCTCTCGGTGGACCGCATCGCCCGCTGGGCCCAGGGGCTCGAGGCGCGCGGCATCCTGCTCGTGCCGGCAAGCGCCGCGCTCCGGCCGGGCTCGCGCGAGAACGCCGCCCGATGAGCGCGCGGCAGCAGGGCGGAGGCGATCCGTTGGCCGGGCTGCCCTACCGCCCCTGCGTCGGGGTGGCGCTCGTGAACCGCGACGGCCTCGTGTTCCTCGGGCGGCGCAAGCGCTCGGCCGGCCCGGAGCACGTGGACGATCTCCATGCCTGGCAGATGCCGCAGGGCGGCATCGATCCGGGCGAGGATCCCTACAGGGCGGCGTTGCGGGAGCTCTACGAGGAAACCAGCGTCCGCTCGGTCAGGCTGATCGGCGAAGCGCCCGAATGGTACGGCTACGACCTGCCTCAGGACGTCAGCCGCAAGGCCTGGCGGGGGCGCTACCGCGGCCAGATGCAGCGCTGGTTCGCGCTGCGCTTCACGGGCGAGGACAGCGAGATCGACATCCTCAATCCGGGCGGGGGACGCCACAAGGCCGAGTTCGAGGCCTGGCGATGGGAGCGCCTGGAGGCGCTGCCGGGCCTCATCATCCCGTTCAAGCGCCCGGTCTACGAGAAGGTGGTCACGGCGTTCAGGCCGCTGATCGGGCCGGCCGGGGCCTAGGCCGCCCGCCGCGGCCGAAGCCTATTGCCGGGCCCACATCACCCGGCCCATCCAGTCGATCTCGTTCGCCGGGACGAGGCGGTCCGGGTGCTCGGGATTGAGAGAGGCGAGTTCCACGCCGCGGGGAGTCTTGCGCTTCAGCTCCTTCGCCATCACCTCGCCGCCTACCGTCCGCACGACGACCCGGTCGCCCTTCCGGACCGGGGCCGACGGAGACACGATGATGATGTCGCCCTCGCGGTAGAGCGGCCGCATCGAATCACCCTGCACCTCGAGCGCGAAGACGCGCTCCGCCGAGAAGGCCGGAAGCTCGATCTCCTCCCAGCCCGGGCCGCCCGCCGGCATGCCGTCCTCGTTGAACAGCCGGCCCGTGCCGGCCTGCGCCATGCCGATGATCGGGACCGTGGTGCGGCCCGCGCCCTCGCCGGGCTCGATCAGCCGCATGAACTCGTCGAGGCTCGCTCCGGTGGCGGCCAGGACCTTGGCGACCGATTCGGTCGACGGCCAGCGGTCGCGCCCGTCGGGCCCCTGGCGCTTGGAGCGGTTGAAGCTGGTCGCGTCGAGGCCCGCCTTGCGGGCCAGGCCTGAAGCCGATAGCCCGTAGCGCTCGGCCAACCGGTCGATCGCCGCCCAGATGCGTGCGTGAGACAGCATGGTCCGCCTGATAAAGTAAGAAGATCGGCCTACCTAGGAAATAATACGCTTTCCTGGTCGATGCAATCGAACTGTTCGAACTCGCAAGCGACGCTTTCCACGATATGGCGCTCATCTACAAGATCTGCCCGACGGCGCTCTGGCGGGACGCGCAGCAGCTCGGCGCATTCCGGGGCGCACCGATCGACCGCCAGGACGGCTACATCCACCTGTCGACGGCGGCGCAGCTCGCCGGCACGGCCGCCAAGCACTTCGCCGGGCAGGCGGAGCTCCTGCTCCTGAGCGTGGACGAAGCGCTGCTCGGCCCGGCCCTGCGGTACGAGCCTTCGCGCGGCGGCGACCTGTTTCCGCATCTCTACGGATCTCTTCCGCTGAGCGCCGTGACGGCTGTCGAGCCGCTGCCGCTCGGTCCGGAGGGCCGGCCTGCCCTGCCGCCCGCGATCGGCGCCGCGACGGCGGCTCGCTCCGCACCCTCCGATCCGGCCGGGCACGGCTGGCGCACGAAGGTCGATCCCGGGCTGATGGGGCTGATCGGCCCCGTCTGGATCAGGGGCGAGCGGCACGCACGGCGCTACGGCTTCGTGGTCGAGCCGCGCCACATGAACCGCAGCGGCGCCGTCCATGGCGGCATGCTGATGGCCTTCGCGGACGAGGTCCTGGGCCGCACCTCGGCGATCGCCAGCGGCGGCCGGACCCAGGCCACGATCCAGCTCGACACCCATTTCGTGGCGCCCGCCCGGGAGGGCGAGTTCGTCGAGGCGGAAGGTCGGATCGTCCGCCAGACGCGCTCGATCATGTTCCTGGACGGCAGCCTCACGGTCGGAGACCGGGTGGTCGCCACCGCGCACGGCGTCTGGAAGCTGCGGGGCGAGCCCCGGCCCTGAAGACGCCCCGGCCGGCCGGGAGGCGGCCCGCCCAGGCCGGGTTCGGGCGGTTCAGCCGCGCAGGAACCCGACGATGTCCCGGACGGCCGTCATGGTCTCGTCCGCAATCACCCGGGCGCGGGCCGAGCCTTCGGCCAGCACCCCGTCGATATAGGCATGGTCGTCCTTGAGGCGCTTCATCTCGGCCCCGATCGGGCCGAGCGTCTCGACCGAGAGGTCGACCAGCGCCGCCTTGAAGGCCGAGAACTGGGCGTTGCCGTACTGCGCCAGCACCTCGGCCTTGGTGCGGCCGGACAGACCCGCATAGATGCCGACGAGGTTCTCTGCCTCGGGCCGGTTGGCGAGCCCGGCCTCCTCGGTCGGCAGCGCGTCCGGGTCGGTCTTCGCCTTGCGGATCTTCTGCGCGATGGCGTCCCGGTCGTCGATCAGGTTGATGCGCGACAGGTCGGACGGATCGGATTTCGACATCTTCTTCGAGCCGTCCCGCAGCGACATCACGCGGGCGGCCGGCCCGCCGATCAGCGGCTCCGTCAGGGGAAAGAAGCCCTCGCCGAAACCGCGCTCGGCGATCGGCGCCGCGAAGTCGTTGTTGAATTTCTGGGCGATGTCGCGCGTCAGCTCGAGATGCTGCTTCTGGTCCTCGCCGACCGGCACGTGCGTCGCCCGGTAGACCAGGATGTCGGCCGCCATCAGGGACGGATAGGCGTACAGGCCGAGGGAGGCGTTCTCGCGGTCGCGGCCGGCCTTCTCCTTGAACTGCGTCATGCGGTTCATCCAGCCGAGGCGGGCGACGCAGTTGAAGATCCAGGCGAGCTCGGCATGCGCCGAGACTTGGCTCTGGTTGAAGATGATGTGCTTCGCCGGGTCGATTCCGGCCGCGATGAAGGCGGCCGTGACCTCGCGGATCTGGTTCTTCAGCTCCGGCTGGTACAGCTCGGCCGTGATCGCGTGCATGTCGACCACGCAGTAGATGCAGTCGTAGCGCTCCTGCAGGGCGACGAAGCGCTTGATGGCGCCGAGGTAATTGCCGAGGTGGAGATTCCCGGTCGGCTGAACGCCGGAGAAAACCAGCTCCTTGAAACCCGTCATCGTGCCCGTTTCTCTCGACCGAAGGCGGGGCCTCTAAGGAAGGGTGGGGGCGATGGCAAGTCGCGCGCCCGCCGGGATGCCCGGCGGGTCGCGCATGCGGCGGCCCGGAGCGAAGTCGTCTACGGGGTTTTTTGCCCGGTGGGGCCGAACTGCTTGAGGTATGCGATCAGGTCCGAGATGCGGCCCTCCTCCTTCAGGCCGGCATAGATCATCTTGGTGCCCGGCATCCTGCCGCGCGGGTCCTTGATGTAGTCGCGGAACGTCTCCTCGCTCCAGACGATGTCGGACGCCTTGTTGGCGGGCGAATAGGCATATCCCTCGACCGTGCCGGCCTTCCGGCCGAACAAGCCGTTCAGGTGAGGACCCATGGTGTTGCGGGCGGTTTCACCGACCTGATGGCAGGCGCGGCACTGGCCGAAGACGCGCTCGCCCGCCCCGACCTCCTGCGCCCGGGCAGGAGCCAGCAGGGACGCCACAGCGCCGAAGACGATCAAAAGCCGCATCATGGTCCCCGCGTCCCGATGCCGGCCCATCCCGCAGGACGAGGGCCGGTCCCACCGAGAATGTAATGACCGGGCGCCGCGAAGGTTGCCGAATGCCGGCCCGCGCCGCCGTCTACCGGGACGCGCCGCTCATCTCGTCCCAGACACTCCATCGGAACAGCTCGGTTCCGGCGCCGTCCACGACCCGGACCGCCTCGACGGGCGCGGCGTTCCATTGCGACGTGGTCGAGCGCCTGAGCAGGAGCACGGCCCGCCGGCTGATCCGATCCAGCTCGTCGGACCGGAGCGACAGACGCTGAACGACCGGGGCCTTGCCCCGATCGGAATAGCCCAGCGCCTCGATGTGGAAGGTCTCGCTCATCGCATTCCGGCGCGGGCCCTCGTCCGGGTCTCGACGATCACGGTACGGCGCCCGGCCTGGATCACCGGCGCGAGGGTGCGCCGCGGGGCTTCCTTGCGCAGATGCTCGCGCACCTGCTCCTCGGGGACGCCCATCAGGCCCGCCGCGATCTCGACGACACCGTTCGGGTCCTCGCTGAGGTCGCGCGCGGCCGAGACCGCTTCCTCGAGGGTCGGCGGCTCGTAGCGCACGCGCGGCGGAGGCCGCATCTTCTTTGGTCCGGATGGCACTCGCCCCTCCCGCGTTCTCGTCCGTTCATCGATCATGCTGCACTGCACCATAAAACACCGCGACGGTCGACCCCGACCGAGTGACGCGGCCCACGCAAGGGTTCAGCCAAGCGACGCCATCTTGATTTCGGCGATCGCCCGGAACTCCCCGTCCGGGTACTTGTCCAGGTAGGCGGAGAACAAGGCCGGATCCTCGCCGTCCTTCACCGAGTCCCAGAACGCGAGCTCGACGGCGGGATCGGCCTGCACCGGCGGGGGCGGGCTCGACAACCCGTCGAGGCGCGCCTGCGCCAGACTTGCGAAGGTGCCGTCCGGGAAGTGATCGAGATAGGCCCGGTATTCCTCGGCTGTTCCGCCGGCCTCGGCCGATTTCCAGAAGGTCAGCTCGACCTCGACCGGTTCGGCCATCGTGGGGGGCGGCTCCGCCGGCAGAGCCGGAGCCTGGGCCGGCAGCGGAGCGAGACCGATCGGGCGATCCCGCCCGCGCGGCTGGTCCCCGTCGAAGATGATCCGGAAGGCGTGGATCGGCCGGGCGATGTTCTTCACCGCATGGTCGCCGATGTCCTCGAACCCGTAGGGGAGCCGGTCGCGGACGTGGTCGCGGACCCCGCGGGTCACGCAGATGCCGCCCGGCGGCGCAAGCGCCTCGACCCGCGCGGCGACGTTGACGCCGTCCCCGAAGATGCCGCCATCCTTGACCATCACGTCGCCGACGTTCAGCCCGATGCGGAACTGCATGCGCCGTTCCGGCGGCAGCGGCTCGTTGGCTGCCCCGAGCGAGCGCTGGATCTCGACGGCGCAGATGACCGCCTCGACGACGCTCGCGAACTCGGCCAGCACGCTGTCCCCCGCGGTGCTGGTGATATGGCCGCCCGCTGCGGCGATCAGCCCGTCCACGATCAGGCGGTGCGAGGACAGCGTCGCGAGCGTCGCCTCCTCGTCCACATGCATGAGGCGGCTGTAGCCTTCGACATCGGCAGCCAGAATGGCGACGAGCTTTCGCTCGAGGGGAGGGGCTTCGATCGACATGCCTGGAATCGTGCGGTCGCGCTGATCGCCTCCGACAATGCGCTCGCGGCCGTTCGGGTCCCGGCCTTTCACCTTTCGTCGACCGGCGCAGCGGTCCGCATCGTGTTCCGGCGGAAGATTCGGTAAGCGCCGGGTCTGCGATCGTCGCAGCGCCGTTGGGCGAGGGGAGACAGCATGCCGGGCCGCGAGTTCCTGCACTCACCGGGACCGACGCACATTCCGGACCGGGTTCTGGCCGCCATGCACCGGCAGCCGCTCGATCTCGTGGACGGGCGGCTGAAGGAGGTCGCCCGGTCCTGCTTCGAGGACCTGAAGGAGGTCTTCCGGACTGCCGGGCATGTCTTCGTCTATGCCGCGAACGGCCATGGCGGCTGGGAGGCGGCGCTGACCAACGTCTGCGTGCCGGGCGACGCCGTGCTGGTGCCCGAGGTCGGGCATTTCTCGAACAGCTGGGCCGATCACGCCCGCGCCCTCGGTCTCGAGGTCGAGGTGATCACGGGCGACTGGCGGCACGCGATCGACCCGGCCGCGGTCGAAAAGCGCCTGCGGGAGGATCGCGACGGGCGGATCAAGGCGGTGCTGGCCGTGCAGGTGGATACCGGCACGGGCATCGCCAACGACGTTCCGGGGATCCGGGCCGCCATGGACGCGGTCGGGCACCCGGCGCTGCTGGTGGTCGACACCATCGCGTCGCTCGCGGCGATGCCGTTCGAGATGGACGGGTGGCGGGTCGATGTCGCGATCGCGGCCTCCCAGAAGGCGCTGATGTGCCCGCCCGGGCTCGCGCTCGTGGCCGCGAACAGCCGCGCCCTCGCAGTCTCGGCGCGGCTCGCCCGCCGCCAGCGCTACTGGGATTGGGGGCCCCGCCTCGGCGAGGAATCCTACATGAAGTTCAACGGCACCATGCCGGAGCACCTGTTCTTCGGGTTGCGCGAGGCGCTGGACATGGTGCGAGAGCAGGGTCTCCCGGCCATTCTGCGCCGCCACAAACTGCTGGCGGGTGCCGTCCACAGCGCGGTCGAAGCCTGGAGCCAGGCCGGATCGCTGGGCTTCAACGCGCTCGTGCCGGCCGACCGGGCCCCGTCCGTCACGACGATCCGGACCGGGCACGGGGTCGAGGCCGACCTGATCCGGCGCCATGCCCGCGAGACGCTGGGCGTATCGGTCGCGGGCGGGCTCGGCGCGCTGGGCGGACAGGCGTTCCGGATCGGCCATCTGGGCGACCTGAACGAGGCCATGGTGCTGGGCTGCCTCGGCGCGCTGGAGGTCGCCTTCCTGGAGCTGAAGGTGCCGCACGGCCGGGACGGGGTCCGGGCCGCGGTCGAGCATCTGGCCCGCAACCGCTCCGAGCCGGGCTGAGGCGACGCGGGGCGGCCGGAAGGCCGTTTCCGGGCGCCTCGCGACCCGGGCAAGTCCTTTCCCGCGCATGCGTGCCCTTCCGCGAGGCGCGGTTGCAACCGGGCCTCGCACGCTCGATCTTTGCGGGTGACGATGCGTGCCCGGCGGGCGCGCGAGCCTTCGGACCCGAGCCCATGACCGCTCTTTCCATTCTCGACCTGGCCCCGGTGCCGCAGGGATCCACGCCGGGCGACGCCCTCCGGAACTCGCTCGATCTCGCGCAGCACGCCGAGCGGTGGGGCTTCAACCGCTACTGGGTGGCCGAACACCACAACATGGTCGGCATCGCGAGCGCGGCGACCTCCGTGGTCATCGGCTACCTGGCGGGCGGCACCCGGACGATCCGGGTGGGATCGGGCGGCATCATGCTGCCAAACCATTCGCCGCTCGTCATCGCCGAGCAGTTCGGCACGCTCGAGTCGCTCTATCCAGGCCGCATCGATCTCGGGCTCGGCCGGGCGCCCGGGACGGATCAGCGGACGCTGAGAGCCCTCCGCCGCGACCCGTCGGTGGCCGACAACTTCCCGCAGGACGTGCTCGAGCTGCAGGCGCTGCTCGCGCCCGCCGGGCCGAACCAGGCGGTCCAGGCCGTTCCGGGCGGCGGCACCAACGTGCCGCTCTGGGTTCTCGGATCGAGCCTGTTCGGCGCGCAGCTCGCGGCCGTGCTCGGGCTGCCCTACGCGTTCGCGTCGCATTTCGCGCCCGAGGCGCTTCTGGACGCGCTCGCCACCTACCGGCAGCGCTTCGAACCCTCGGCGCAGCTCGGCCGCTCCTACGCGATGGCGGGCGTCAACGTGATCGCGGCCGACACGGACGCGGAAGCGCGGCGCCTGTTCACCTCGGCCCAGCAGAGCTTCACCAACATGTTCCGGGGGACGCGCGGAAAGCTGCCGCCGCCGATCGACGACATCGAGACCTATTGGTCGCCGAGCGAGAAGGTGCAGGCCTCCCGCATGCTGGCCCGCTCCTTCGTGGGCTCGCCCGACACCGTGCGGCGCGGCCTCGAAGCCTTCGTGGCGGAAACGGGCGCGGACGAACTCATGGTGGCGGCCGCCATCCACGATCATTCCGCCCGGCTGCGCTCCTACGAGATCCTGGCGGATGTCGGCCGCTCGCTCGCACGGCCCGCCGTCGCGGCCTGATCGGCCGCGGCCCCGCCATGACGCAGACCGACGGCAGCGACGGTTCTCCCGCGCCGGACGGTCCCCAAGGCCCGGCCGGGTCTGCGGCGCCGCCGACCAAGCTGACCGCCACAAAGGAGCGCTGGGCGCAGGAAGGCCGGTTCCTGACCGGCCGGGTCGCCCGTCCGGAGTCCGAGCGGCTTCCGCCGGGCCAGCACCTGGTGAGGAACTGGCCGGTGCTGGATCTCGGGCTGCAGCCCACGGTCTCGCCCGAGCGCTTCCGCCTGAAGGTGTTCGGCGCCGTCGAGAAGCCGGTGATCCTGGACTGGGCGGCCTTCATGGCCCTGCCGCAGTCGCATGTGGTGTCCGACATCCACTGCGTCACGACGTGGTCGCGCTACGACAATCCGTGGGACGGCGTCTTCACCCGGGACGTGCTCGCGGCGGTGTGGCCGAAGCCGGAGGCGCGGTTCGTCGTCCTGCACAGCCACGACGGCTACACGACGAACCTGCCGCTCGCCGATTTCGCGGTCGAGGACGCGATCCTGGCCCATGCCTGGGAGGGGCGTCCGCTCGAGGCCGAGCACGGCGGCCCGGTGCGGCTGGTCGTGCCGCACCTCTACTTCTGGAAGAGCGCCAAGTGGCTGCAGGCGATCGAGCTCACGGTTGCCGACCGGCCGGGCTTCTGGGAGGAGCGCGGCTACCACGAGCGCGGCGACCCCTGGCGGGAGCAGCGCTACGCGGACGACCCCTGAGCGGTCGCCGGCGTCACAGGCGCCGCAGGGCGGCGGCGAGCCGCCGGACGCCCTCCGCGAGCCGGTCCGGCGGGTTCAGGGTGAAGTTCAGCCGCATGGCGCGTCGGTCCTGTCCCGCCGGGTCGAACACGCTGCTCGGCGCGATGCAGACGCCGGCCTGCATGGCGAGCGGCAGGAGCCGGTCAGTGTCGAGCGCCGGATCGCGCGCCACCGCCCACACGAACATGCCGCCGACCGGCTCCTCCCAGACGAACCGGTCCGACAGGTGCTCGGCGAGTGCGGCGCAGAGCGCGTCGCGGCGCGCGCGATAGAGCCGCACCATCGCGGGCTGGGCGCGGTCCACCATGCCGCTCTCGATGGCCGCGAGCGCGACCCGCTGCGTGACCCCGCTCGTGCACATGTCCGAGCCCTGCTTCGCGGCCGTGAGCGCGGCGATCATCGCCGGGGCCGCCACGACCCAGCCGATCCGCAGGCCCGGCGCGAGCTCCTTCGACAGCGTTCCCATGTACACGACCGGGCCGTCGTAGACGGGCCCGGGGCTGTCCCCGCCGGACAGTGCGATCATGCGGGGCAGCGGCGCCCCGTCGAAATGGAGCTGGCCGTACGGGTCGTCCTCCACCAGCCAGGTGCCGGTCGCGCGGGCGGCGTCGACGAGGGCCTGCCGGAGCGGCAGGCCGACGAGCCGCCCGGTCGGGTTCGAGAAGTTCGGCACCGTGTAGGCGAAGCGCGCGCCCGCCAGCGCGCCGACCGCATCGAAGGCCGGATCCTCGAGGTCGAGCTTGCGGAAGGTCGGATTGCGCGGCCGCCAGGCGTCCAGCGCGCCCATATAGGTCGGGGATTGTCCGGCGATCAGCCCGCCGTCCTCCACCAGCACCTTGCCGAGGAGGTCCAGCCCCTGCATCCCGCCCGAGGTGACGAGCACGTTGTCGCGCGTGAGCCGCAGGTCCGCCGAGGAGAACCGCCGGGCAAGCACCTCGCGCAGATCCGGCAGGCCCTCCACGGGGCCGTAGCCCAGGGTTTCCGCCGGGTGGTCCCGGATCACGGTCTGGGCCAGGGCCGCGATCTCCTCCACCCGGTAGAGCTCCGGCGCGGGAAGGCCGCCCGCCATGCTGATCAGGTCCGGCACGCCCCCGGCGGACAGGAAGGTCTGCGTGACGTCGTTGGTGGTGCCGAGCCAGCGCGCGAAGCCGGGCCGCTCGGGCGACTGGCTGGCAGGTCGGGACAGGCGCGCGCTCATCGGCATCTCTCGATCGGACGGCGAACGCGTCCGGCACCTGGATAGGCATTCCGATGCGCGCGATCCACCGGGGCGGGGCGGTTCAACGCGCGCCGTCGCCGATCCCGCGCCGAACCGCTATGGACGACGCCGCCGAACAGGAGAGGCGCGTGACGCAGGACCAGCCTTATTGCCCCGGCGAGGCCGCCTCGTGGGAGCGGCTCGACCCCGCCGCGGCCGGTTTCGACCCGGCCGGGCTCGACGCCGCGATCGCGTTCGCGACCGCGCATGAGAGCCCCTGGCCCCGCAGCCTCTACTATCCGGACGGCCGCTATGTCGGGAACGTCGAGTGGAACGAGACGGGGCCCTGGAGCGAGGTGGTCGGCCCGGTGCGGGCGCGCGGCGGCCCCGCAGGCGTGATCCTGAAGGGCGGCCGGCGGGTGGCCGAGTGGGGCGATCCGGCGCGCCCGGACATGACGTTCTCGGTCGCCAAGAGCTACCTCGCCGTCCTGGCCGGCATCGCGGCCGACGACGGGCTCATCCCGGACCTGGACGAGCCGGTGCGGGCGAGTGTCGAGGATCCGCTTCTCGACGGCCCGCATAACGGGCGCGTCACGTGGCGCCACCTGCTCCAGCAGACGAGCGAGTGGCAGGGCGAGCTGTTCGGCAAGTCGGACCAGGTCGACCATTTCCGCCAGGTCGGGCCAGGTGCCGACAACAGCCGCAAGGGCCAGCGCCGCGACTTGCGCGAGCCCGGCACGTTCTACGAATACAACGACGTGCGGGTGAACCTTCTCGGCTACTGCCTGCTCCGCCGGTTCGGGCGGGCGCTGCCGGAGGTGCTGCGCGAGCGGATCATGGCCCCGATCGGTGCTTCCGAGAGCTGGGAATGGCTCGGCTACCGGACCGCCTGGGTGACGGTCGGCGGCGCCGAGGTACAATCCGTGCCGGGCGGCTCGCATTGGGGCGGCGGATTGTTCATCGGCGCGCTCGACCAGGCCCGCTTCGGCCTGCTCGTTGCCCGCAACGGACGCTGGGGGGGAACGCCAGGTCCTGTCCGAGGCGTGGATCCGGGCCATGCTGACGCCCTCCGCGACCCTGCCGAACTACGGCTGTCTGTGGTGGCTGAACCGCGGCCCGGCCGCCAATCCGGACCTGCCGATCTCCGCCGTGTCGGCCATGGGGGCCGGGTCCAACGTGGTCTGGATCGACCCGGAGCACGACCTCGTCGTCGTGGCCCGCTGGATCGACAAGGGCGCCGTCGAGGGCTTCCTGTCGCGCGTGGTCGGCGCCCAGCGGCCCTGAGCCGACCGGCCGGCGGCCCGGCGCGGGTCAGGCCAGCATCTGCAGGTCCCCGTCGACCGAGATCGCCTGGCCGGAGACCGTGCGGCCGCGCGGGGAAGCCAGGAACACGATCTGGTCCGCGAGCTGACGCGGCGTGATGTATTCCTTCAGCGACATGTTGGCGAAGGCGGCCGCCTCCATCTCGGCGAAGCTGCGGCCGAGCTGCTGCGCCTTGGCCTCCAGGACCCGCCGCTGGCGGTCGCCCGCCACGACGCCCGGCAGGATGGCGTTCACCCGGATGCCGAACTCCCCGAGCTCGCGCGACAGCGACTTCGTCAGCCCGACCACGCCCCATTTCGCCGCCGCATAGGGCGTCCGGAGCGCGAATCCGGCGCGCCCCGCCGCCGAGGACAGGTTCACGATGGAGCCGTTCCGGCTCGCCTTGAGGTG
>JAQGJJ010000159.1 GCA_028290695.1 Enterovirga sp.
CCCATGTCCTCGAAGGTCGAGGGCTGCAAGGATGGCGGCGGCGGGACATACGCTTCGTAGCCGGCGCCCGGGGTCGCACCGGGCACGTCCACCGCCCATTCGCGGAAATCGGCCTGGACGGGCCGGAGGTCCCGGGCCGGTCTCAGGTCGCGCGGCGAGATCGGCGGGGCGGCATCCCCGGCCGAGTCCCAGTACTGGCCGGGCGATGCGGGGGCGCTGACGAAACCGGCCGGCGCCTCGAGTGCCTCCTCCCCGTCGATCCGAACCGCGATGATGTAGCGTCCGACCTCGATCCGGTCGCCGTCGCGCAGCCGGTGAGGCTCCTGCAGCCGGGCGGAGTTGCGGTTCAGGAAGGTGCCGTTGCGCGAGACGTCGTGCAGCCAATACCCGCCGTCGCGGTAGCGCACCTCGCAATGCTTGCCTGACACCGTCCGGGTCGGGTCCGGCAGCGTCCAGTCCAGATAGGCGTCGCGCCCGATATCGATGCCGCGCCGGCCCGATATGGAATAGCTGAGCGGCCCGCCGTCCGGCAGCGAGGTCTCGTTCTCGATGGTGAGAGTAACCGGCATCGCGTCCGCTACATCACTCGGCGGCGCCTATGCGCACGCGGCCGCCGGCTCTTGACCGTCGGCACGAGAGCTTGCCGAAGATGCCGCCGCTCGGCAAGGCGAAAGCCGGACGGGACGGGCTGCGCGAGCTAGGCCGCATCTCCCTGCATCAGTCTCAAGCCGGCATCCACGCAGGCCGTAAGCCGCTGCGCACGCTCCTTCACGCTGACCCGCGCCAGCGCGATCAGAATGGCGGAGCGCACGCCGAGCGCCGTCAGGTAGGGGGGCGGCGGCACGGCCGCCGTCTCCACGGGCGACATGCTGCCGCCCGACCAACCCGCCGCGAGGGCGAGCCATGTGCCGGGCGTGCGCTTGTCGGTGTTCTCGATGCCGATCTGCAGGGCGAAGCGGCGCTGCTGTTCCTCCGGCGACCGCACCCAATCCTCCGCGGCCCGGAGAAAGGGGTCTTCCTCGCCTTCCCCGATGCCCTCGATCGACCGGACGCTCTGGCAGCCCCACCAGACCGCCTCCCTCCGGCCGAGCGCGTAGGCGCAAAAGGTCACCGCGTCCTCCGGCGTCTCGCCGGCCGCGAGCGAACGCATGAAGATCGGCGGAGCCTCCGGGCTCGGCTTCGCCTTGATGTCCTCGGACGCCCTCGGGAAGGCCTCGAAGACCTCCTCGGCAGTCGAAAATCGCAATCTGGCCATGGGCGCGCTCAGTTGATCATCACGATGCCGCCGGTCACGGTCAGCATGGCGGTGCCCTTCACGTCGGTCATGAGGCCCTTCATCTCCGTCATCATCTGACCTTCGATCTTGATCATCATGCCCTTGACGGTGACGCCCATCTGGTCGAGCTTCACCGAGCTCTGCCCGACCTTGAGCTCGATGCTCTGCATCGCCTCGATCTCGACCTTCCCGAGATCGACCTTGACGGTCCAGTTGCCCATCTTCACCTGGTTCGTCCAGTTTCCCATCGAGACGGTGTTGGCCCAGTTCCCCATCTTCACGGTGTTGGTCCAGTTCTCCATCTCGACCGTGTTCGTCCAGTTGTACTTGATCTCCTGGACCCGGTCCCCGTCCTTGACCATCAGCTTGTCGTTGCCGTGCACGATGGTCGTGACGCGCGTGTTGTCGGACTTCTTGGCCTCCGGACCGACTTCGCGCGTCTCGAAATGCTTGACGAGCGAGTTCAGGTCCTTCTCCGCCTGAAAATTGACCTCCTCCGATCCGGCCTTGTCCTCGAAGCGGAGCTGGTTGAAGCCGCCGTCGTGCAGGGAGGAATCCGTCTTGATCCCCGATTGCGTCTTGTTGGCAGGGAGATCCCACGGATACTTGAAGTCGCTGTTGTAGACGCAGCCGGTGACGAGCGGCTGGTCGGGATCGCCCTCGAGGAACTCGACCACGACCTCCATCCCGATGCGCGGAATGAACTGAAAGCCCCACTTCTTTCCGGCCCAGATCTGGGCGACCCGCACGGCGCGCGAGCAGAACTCGTTCTTGTTCTCGCGATTCCAATGGAAATTCACGAAGATGCGGCCGTGCTCGTCGGTGTCGATCTCCTCCGACGCGGCGGTCCCCTTCTTGGCGACCACGAACGCCGTCTGCGGGCCGTAGATGCGGGGCCGCGGCGTGACCTGCGGCGCCCGAAAGGGCCTGAGTTTCGGCTGCAGCTCGTAGCGGCCATGGTAGATCTCGTCCGAAGCCTCCGCCCCGCCCGTGTGGGTGGCAAAATCCTGCGCCTCGAAGGAGTGCGTCGCCCGGATCACGACGTAATCGCCGTCGTCGGTCGGATGCCCCTTCAGCGTGAACGCCGCACCGGCGAACAGGCTCGCCGCGTCACCCGTGGCATGCTTGCGGAAGTCCAGCGCCTGCTCGGCCTCGAGCTTCACCCGCGACAGGGTGTTGCCGACGCCCTCCTCCGTGAAGCGGCCGGGGTAGTCGTACACCTCGAGGCGCGACTTGTTGTATTCCTCCTGGCTGTCGCGCTCCTTCTCGCCCTTCAGCCGCTGCGTCGCTTTCAGGTAGTCGTAATCCCTGAGCTCGATGCGGCCCGTTCGGAAGCGGCGCTCCGCCATCCAGTGGTAGATGTGCTCGTTCTCGCGTCGGTCGGCCCCGACGAGCGGGAGATAGGGAAGGTACGAGACCGTCGTCGTGCTGCGCTGGTCGGTGAGGCGCCCGCCGGTCGGGATGGTGAACTTCAGCGGCTCGTGCCCGCTCAGCGAATCCGCCAGGTAGAGAACATGGCGATCCTCCTCGTGCTTGAAGTACGTGTAGATGCCGTACTCCTCCATCAGCCGCGTCACGAAGGCGAGATCGGTCTCGCGATACTGGGCGCAATATTCGAGCGCGGGGTAGTCGCCGCTCGTCGTCACCTTGAAGTCCGAGGCACCGAAGCCCTGGTCGGAAAAAATCTTCTTGATGATGTCGATGACGGTCTTGTTCTTGAAGATGCGGCAGTCGGCCGTGAAACCGAGCTGCCAGAGCCAGGGCCGCAAGACCAACCGGTAGGCATGGTGCCGATGCCGGATGCCGATCCACTGCGCCTCCGCCAGGATGCCGCTGAAATGGCGCTTGGCTCCGTTGTAGCTGTGCAGGGTGACGGTGCAGTTCCGCCCGAGCGCGGACTTGAACGACAGGTTCTCGTCCTTGGCGATCGCGTCGATCCGGTACTCGAACAGCTCCCCCATCGCCTCGTAGCCGTCGAACCGCGTGAGCCCGAGCTTGTTCGGGCCGAGCGGCGTGACGAGCCTTGCGATCCGGTTCTCCTGGTCGATCTGCCCGCCCGCCCCCTGATCGGACTGCTGGCGGTCGGAACGGGGGGGAATTGCCATGGTCGATCTCAGTCGTTCGAAACCGGGCGTCTTGACGCGACAGCGCGCCGCATCCATAGTCGATCCCAGGCCGACGGGGAACTATAAACATGTCGAACCGTTCTATCGCCCCGGTTCTCGTCGTCTTGTTCGGATGTGCCGCTTCGGGTGCCTTTGCGCAATCCTACAAGGCGCAAGACATCGTCTCCCATTTCGCGCCGCTGCCGGACCTGGGACCGAGCCGCGCCTTGTGCATCGGAACGGACAGCGAGTGCGCCAAGTCGGTTCCGAGCAAGCCGAAGGTGACGAGCAACTTCGACCTCGTGGTCAATTTCGAGTACAACTCAGCTACGCTGACGAAGGGTGCGAAGGCGAACCTCGACGAGTTCGCCCGGGCTCTGAAGGATCCGCGGCTCGGAGCATCGTCCTTCGTGGTCGAAGGGCATACCGACGGCAAGGGCGGCGACAGCTACAACCTCGACCTGTCGAGCCGCCGGGCGCAATCGGTCGTCGCCTACCTCAAGGAACAGGGCGTGGAACCGGCGAAGCTCGAGGCTCATGGCTACGGCAAGCAGAAGCCGCTGACGCAAGACGCCCTCGGCGCCTCGAACCGCCGCGTCGAGACGCGCCTCCGCACACAGTAGCAGCGGGCCACTCCGCCAGGTCGAGCCGCCCGGCCGCGCCGGTCTCCAGCCATGGCCGCGTTCACCCTTGCCGAGATGGCCCAACCCGTCTCGGCCGACGAGCCGTGCGGCCCCGACCTCGACCTCGCCGGCGATCCTGAATTCGCGCAGT
>JAQGJJ010000180.1 GCA_028290695.1 Enterovirga sp.
CGCCCGCCGCGAGCAGCGCATCGCGGCAGCCCGCCGCCCGTCGCCACACGCCGCCGCGGCCGCAGCCCTTGTCATTGCCTGGAGTCATCGATGAACCCGATACTTGTCGCCGGGCCGGCGGTCGAGGCCGTCTCGCTCGTCGACCTCAAGGCCCATCTTCGCCTCGACGGAACCGACGAAGACGGTCCGCTGCTCGGTCTTCTGGTCGCCGCGCGGCGATGTCTCGAGGCCGCGACGCGGCTGGCCTTCGTGGCGCAGACTTGGCGGTTGCACCTCGACGCATGGCCGCCGCAGGGGCGGCTCGCCTTGCCGGTTGCGCCCGTCCTGGCGGTCGCGGCGATCCGCGTGAACCCCGCCTCCGGTCCGGCCGTGACGGTGGCGCCGGACACCTACGGCCTGGATGCGGCCCGCGATCCGGCTGCGCTCGTCCTGGACGGCACGGTGCCGGCTCCGGGTCTGCCCCGGGGCGGGATCGAGATCGACCTGAGCTGCGGGTTCGGCCCCGAGGCCGCGTCGGTCCCGGCTCCGCTGGGCCTGGCCATCAAGCTCCTGGCGGCGCGCTGGTATTCGCATCGGGGCGACGGCGACGGCCTTCTCGGCGAGGGGCTGCCGCCCGACGTGCGGTCCCTGATCGCGCCGTTCGTCCGGCCGAGGCTCGCCTGATGGGCCGCGCTCCGGCGAGCGGGGAGCGGAGCCGCCGCTTCACCCTCGAGATGCCGCTCGAAAGCCCCGATGGGTTCGGCGGCGTCATTCGGACCTACCAGCCAGGGCCTCGCGTCTGGGGGGCGATGGAGATGATCGCCCTGGCCGAGCGCACGCGGGCAGGCGGGCCGCAGGCCGCCGTGTCGCACCGGGTCAGGCTGCCGTTCCGGTCCGACGTGACCGACAGGATGCAGCTCACCCTCGGCCTGCGCCGCTTCCGTATCAAGGCCGTGTCCGATCCCGACGGCGCCCGGCGCCAGCTCGTCTGCCTGATCGAGGAGATGCGGCCATGACGTCCCCGCTTCTGGCGCTCAGGGCGGCCATCCTGGCGGCCTGCGCCGGCGACCCGGCCCTCGGCGGACTGATGGGCGGCGCCGGCCGAATCCACGACGAGCCGCCGCGCGGCGAGGATCCGCTCTATGCCCTGTTCGGCCCGGCCGAGCTGCGCGATCTGTCCACCTCGAGCGACCGCGGGCACGAGCAGGACCTGTCGATCGTGGTCTGGGCCGTTCCGGGGAGTGGCGCTTCCGCCCTCGCGGTTGCAGCCCGCATGGCCGACCTCCTGGAGGATTCCGACCTCGGCCTCTCCGGCCACCGCCTCGTGAATCTCGGGGTCCGGGCGCTCGAGGTCGACCGCGACCGCGACAGCAACCTTGTCCGGGTCACCCTGCGGCTGCGCGCGGTCACCGAGGTCGTCGCCTGACCCGCTTTCTTCGCTCGCTCACCACCAGGAGGCCCGCATGGCCGCTCAAAAGGGCAAGGACCTGCTCATCAAGCTCGACGCCGGTTCGGGCGTGTTCACGACCGTGGCCGGGCTTCGGACGCGGCAGCTGGCGTTCAACGCCGAGGCGGTCGACGTCACCAACGCGGATTCGGCCGGGCACTGGCGGGAGCTCCTGGGCGGGGCCGGGGTGCGGCGCGCCTCCATCGCGGGAGCCGGCGTGTTCAAGGACGACGCGTCGGACGCCCGCATGCGGGCGGTGTTCTTCGACGGATCGAGCGTGATCCTGCAGGTGGTCGTTCCCGATTTCGGCACGATCCAGGGGCCGTTCCAGATCACCGGCCTCGAATACCGCGGCGACCACGCCGGCGAGGTGACCTTCGACATGGCGCTCGAATCCGCGGGCGAGCTCGCCTTCACGGCGGCGGCCTGACATGGCCAACCGCAGACGCGGCGAAGTCGCCGCCACCATCGCCGGGCGCAGCTACACGCTCTGTCTCACGCTCGGCTCCCTGGCCGAGCTGGAGGACGCCTTCGCGGTCGACGACCTCGCCGCGCTCGCGGCCCGGTTCGGGTCCGGCCGGCTCGGCGCGAACGACCTGATCAGGCTCGTGGCCATCGGCCTGCGCGGCGGGGGCTGCCCGGTTGCGGATGCCGAGGTCCGGGCCTGGCCCGCCTCCTGTGCGGCCGAGATCGCCTCCGCGGTGTCGGCCCTGCTGCGGGCGACGTTCGAGGAGGCCGACGCAAACCCTCCGCCGCCGCAGGAGGCCTGAGCCACGGGACGGAGCGGTCCCCCTTCCCCTGGGAGGCCGTGCTCCATCTCGCGCTCGGAATCCTGCGGTGGCCCCCCGACCAGGTGTGGCGGGCGACCCCGCGCGAGATCGCCTGGGCGCTCGGATCCCGCAGCCGGCGAGGCGCCGCGCCCGACGCCGCAGAGCTCGCATCCCTGATGCGGGCCTTTCCGGACGAGGTTTGAACCATGGCCGAACCCGACGACGGCATGCGCCCGCTGCAGGAGCGTCAGCGCCAGCTCGAGATGCTGGAGAGGCTGTCGCAGCGCTTCGGCCAGTCGCTCACGAACGCCATGGCGACGGCGGCCGGCGGCGGCAAGCAGCTCGCGAACGTTCTCGACGACATCGGCGGCTCCCTCGCGGCCGGGGCCGCGAAGGGCCTGGTCTCCGGGCTGCAGACCGGGCTCCTGTCCCAGCTGCAGAGCCTCGGCCGCGACCTCGGCAGGGCCGCGATCGCCGGGAGCTTCGGCGGCGAAGCGTTTCCGTTTGCGCGCGGCGGGGTGGTGTCCGGCGGAGCGGTCGTCCCGTTCGCGTCCGGCGGAATCGTGGCGTCCCCGACCTATTTCCCACTCGGCCGCGGCATGGGGCTGATGGGCGAGGCGGGGCCGGAAGCCGTGATGCCGCTGGCGCGTGGCCCGGACGGCCGGCTCGGGATCCGCGCGGACGCAGGCGCGCCCACCACCGTGACCGTGAACATCACCGCGACCGACCTCGACAGCTTCAAGCGGTCGGAGGCGCAGGTCTCGGCCGCATTGGCGCGCGCCGTGGCACGGGGCCGCCGGGCGCTCTGATGGGAGGCACCACCATGCCGGCAGATTTCCACGAGATCCGTTTTCCGCTCGACGTTGCGCTCGGATCGCGCGGCGGCCCGGTGCGCAGGACGGACATCGTCACGCTCGCCTCGGGCCGGGAGCACCGCAACAGCCGCTGGTCCGGGTCCCGCCGACGCTACGATGCGGGCCTGGGGGTGCGGACGGTGGACGCGCTGCACGCCGTGCTGGCGTTCTTCGAGGAGCGGCGCGGCCGCCTGTACGGCTTCCGCTTCCACGATCGGATGGACTGCAAGTCCTGCGCCCCGTCCGGGACGCCGTCCCCGGCGGATTCGACACTGGGCGTCGGCGACGGGACCCAGACGGCGTTTCACCTCGCCAAGACATACGGGTCCGGCTTCGCGCCGTATCGCCGGACGGTCGCCAAGCCCGTCGCCGGCACCGTCCGGGTTGCCGTGAACGGCTCCGAGATCGCGCTCGGCGCCGCGGCGAGCTGCGATCCTGCGACCGGGATCGTCAGCTTCGCGGCCGCGCCGGCGGCCGGCGCCCTGGTCACGGCCGGCTTCGCCTTCGACGTGCCGGTCAGGTTCGACGCGGACGCCCTCGACGTCGACCTGTCGGCGTTCGAGGCCGGCGCCATTCCGTCCATCCCCCTCGTCGAGATCATCCCCTGAGGTGCCATCATGCGGGACATCCCGGCTGCGCTTGCGGCCCATCTGGCCGAGGCGGCGACTACGCTGTGCCGATGCTGGCGCCTGACGCGCCGTGACGGCGCCGTCTCCGGCTTCACCGACCACGACCGCGACCTTCTGTTCGACGGCTGCAGCTTCGCGGCCGGAACCGGGCTCGAGGCGGCTGAGGCCACCGCCGAGCTCGGCTTCGCGGTGAGCGGCGGCGACGTGTCGGGTGCGCTGGTCTCCGCCGGCCTGACCGAGGCGGACATCGCGGCCGGCTTGTACGACGACGCCTCCGTCGAGACCTGGATCGTGAACTGGGCTGCGCCCGCGGAGCGGCTGCTCCTCGACCTGTCCTCCATCGGCGAGATCCGGCGAGCGGACGGAGCCTTCGTGGCGGAGCTGCGCGGCCCGATGCACCGCCTGGACGAGGAGCGGGGGCTCACCTACCGGGCCGCCTGCTCGGCGACGCTGGGGGACGAGCGCTGCCGGGTCGACCTCGACGACCCCGCCTTTTCCGGGTTCGCCGCTGTGGCGACGACCGACGGCGGTCTGGCGCTGACGACGACCGGGCTCGGCGCCTTCGCGGACGGATGGTTCTACGGGGGGCAGCTGCTCTGGACCGGCGGGGCGAATGCGGGCCGGGCGGTCGAGATCAAGGCGCACCGGGCCGGAACCGGCGCGGCCGAGCTCGATCTGTGGCAGCGCATGCCGGCGACGATCGCGGCCGGCGACCCGTTCAGGGTCACGGCGGGCTGCGACAAGCGGCTCGCCACCTGCCGCGACAAGTTCGGCAACGTCCCGAACCATCGCGGTTTCCCGCACATGCCGGGCAGCGACTTCGTGCTGCGGGTCGCCGCCTCGGGGACGGGCGTGTTCGACGGCGGGAGCCTGTTCCGATGACCCCCGACGAGGTGGTCGCCGCCGCGAGAGGCTGGATCGGCACCCCGTACCGGCACCAGGCGTCGCTCAAGGGCGTCGGATGCGACTGCCTGGGGCTGCTGCGCGGGGTGTGGCGCGAACTTCTCGGGGAGGAGCCGGAAGCGGTTCCGCCCTATGCTCGCGACTGGGCCGAGGCGGGCGGCCGCGAGGACCTGATGGCGGCCGCCAACCGGCACCTCATGCCGGTCATCGGGCGGCAGTGCCGGACGGGGGACGTGCTGCTGTTCCGCTGGCGCCCGCACCTTCCGGCCAAGCATTGCGCGATCGCCACCGGGCCGGACGCCATGGTGCACGCGCATGAGGGCGCCGCGGTCGCGGAGGTCGCGATCGCGCCGTGGTGGAGCCGGCACCTCGCCGGGACCTTCAGCTTTCCGGGTATCGCGCCATGACGACACTCGTGCTTCAGGCCGCGGATGCGGCGATGGGCGGCGTGGCCCGAACGGCGACCGCGCTTCTCGGCCAGGCAGCCGTCGGCCTGCTCGCGGGCTCCGCGGGAGGGGTCGGCAGCGTCAAACGCGTCGAGGGTCCCCGCCTCACGGAGATGAACGGCCTGTCCTCGACGGAGGGCGCCCCGATCCCGCGCGTCTACGGCCGCGCCCGGATCGGCGGGCAGCTGATCTGGGCGACCCGGTTCGAGGAGATCGCGGCGACGCGCGTCGAGCGCCAGGCGAGCCGCGGCGGCAAGGGGCTCGGCTCGGCCAGAGCCGCGACCACCGCGACCACCAACTACACCTATTGCGCCAACCTGGCGGTCGGCCTGTGCGAGGGGCCGGTCGCCTTTGTCCGTCGCGTGTGGGCGGACGGCCGTGAGATCGACCTGACGACGCTCACGATGCGGGTGCATCCCGGCACCGGGGACCAGCCGCCCGATCCGCTCATCGTCGCGAAGGAGGGCGCGGAGAACGCGCCCGCCTATCGGGGCCTCGCCTATGTGGTGTTCGAGCGCCTGCCGCTCGCCCCGTTCGGCAACCGCGTGCCGCAGCTCAGCTTCGAGGTGGTGCGGCCGGTGGAGGGGCTCGGCGCGATGATCCGCTCCGTCTGCCTGATCCCGGGCGCGAGCGAGTTCGCCTACGACACGATCCCGGTGCGCCGGACGCTGGGTCTCGGCGTCTCCGCGCCCGAGAACACGCACCAGTTCCAGCGCGTCGCGGACGTCACCGCATCGCTCGACCAGCTCCAGGCGCTCTGCCCGAACCTGGAGCACGTGTCGCTGGTCGTGTCCTGGTTCGGCGACGATCTTCGGGCCGGCCATTGCACCGTGGCGCCCCGGATCGAGCATCTCGATAAGGCCACGGACGGAGGGGTCTGGAGCGTCGCTGGCCTTTCGCGAGCCGGGGCGCCCGAGGTCAGCCGTGTCGGGGGGCAGCCGGCCTATGGCGGAACCCCCTCGGATGCCGCCGTCGTGCGCCTGATCGGGGATCTCAAGGCGAGGGGGCTCGCGGTCACGCTCTACCCGTTCCTGATGATGGACATCCCGGCCGGCAACGCGCAGCAGGATCCGCGGACGGGTGCGGCAGGTCAGCCGGCCTATCCCTGGCGCGGCCGCATCACTTGCGACCCCGCTCCGGGCTCGGCCGGCACCGTGGACGGCACCGCTGCCGCCGCCGACCAGGTCGCCGCCTTCTTCGGCGGTGCCGGGGCGGACGATTGGAGCTTCCGCCGCCTCGTGACTCATTACGCGGGGCTCGCGGTGCAGGCCGGCGGGGTCGACGGTTTCGTGATCGGCTCCGAACTGGTCGGCCTGACCCGGTTGCGGAGCGGGCCCGGCGCTTACCCGGCCGTCGCGGCCCTCCGGTCGCTCGCAGGCGAGGTGCGGGCCATTGTCGGGCCGGGAACGAAGCTCACCTATGCGGCCGACTGGACCGAGTACGGCGCCCACGTGCTCGACGGCGGCGCCGAGCTGCGCTTCCCGCTGGACCCGCTCTGGGCCGATGCGGCCATCGACGCGGTCGGCATCGACGATTACGCCCCGATCTCGGACTGGCGCGACGGACCCGGCCATCTCGACCATGCGCAGGCCCGCAGCGTCTACGACGTGGATTTCCTGCGGGACCGGATCGGGTCGGGCGAGGGCTTCGACTGGTTCTACGCCAGCGCGGCGGACCGGGCGGGGCAGATCCGCACGCCGATCACCGACGGCGCCTTCGGCAAGCCCTGGGTGTTCCGGCCCAAGGACCTGATCGGCTGGTGGTCCAACCCGCATGTCGAGCGGGCGGGCGGCGTGGAGATCGGCACGACCGGCTGGCTCCCCGGCTCGAAGCCGATCTGGCTCACGGAGATCGGCATCCCGGCCGTCGACAAGGGCGCAAACGGCCCCAACGTCTTTCCGGATCCGAAATCCTCCGAATCGGCGGCCCCGCCCTCTTCCCGGGGCACGCGGGACGACCTGATGCAGGCGCGCGGCCTCGAGGCCATGCTGTCGCGCTTCGATCCGGCCCTGCCTGGGTACCGGCCGGCCTTCAACCCGCTCTCGCCGGCCACCGGCGACCGCATGGTCGATTGCGCGCGCGTTTCGGTCTGGGCCTGGGACGCGCGGCCCTACCCGGCCTTTCCGAACCTCGATTCCGTGTGGGCGGACGGCGCCAACTGGGACGCGGGGCACTGGATCACCGGTCGGCTCGAAGGCGTGCCCCTGGATCGGCTCGTTCGCGCCGTCGCGCAGGATTACGGCATCGATCCCGGATCCGCGATCCCGCTGGACGGCTTCGTCGACGGCTACGTCGTGGATCGGCCGATGTCGGCACGTGCCGCCCTCGAACCGCTGCAGCAGCTCTTCGGATTCGACGCCACCGTGAGCGGCGGGGTTGTTGGCTGGCGCGGACGCGGGGGCCGGGTGGATGCCGCGCTGTACCGCGACGATCTCGTGGACACGGCCGACGAGCCCCTTCTCGGCCGGTCACGGGCCCAGGAGACCGATCTCCCGGCGGCCATCGAACTCGGTTTCACGGACGGGGAGGGCGAATACGGCCGCGCGGTTGTCGGGTCCCGCCGCCTGCCTGTCACGAGCCGTCGAGAGGACGCGCTGTCCGTCGCGATCGTGACCCACCGGGCGGAGGCGCAGCGCCTCGTCGACATCCGGCTCCAGGATGTCTGGGCCGGGCGAGAGAGCGCCGCCTTCGCGGTGTCGCCCCGCCGGCTGGACCTGGAGCCCGGAGACGTGGTCGCCCTGGACGTCGCCGCGGGTGGCGGCGGCGGTCTGCAGCGGATCGTCCGGATCGTGGACGGCGCGTCGCGGCGCGTCGAGACCGAGGCGGTCGAGCCCGCCGTGTTCGAGGCGCCGGTCCGCCCGGCCTCGCCGCCTCGGCGTCGAACCGCGCCGGGCATTGCCGGGGCCCCGGAGGCCATCGTGCTCGATCTGCCGGCATCGCCCGGAGAGCCCGTGCCGATTCAGCATCTCGCAGCGACGGCGGAGCCCTGGCCCGGCGCGCTGGCGGTCTGGCGCGCGGCACCCGGGGGCAGCTTCGCCCTGCACGCGGTGGTCGAGGTTCCGGCCATCATCGGCCGCACCCTCACGGCTTTCGTTCCCGGCCCGGTTTGGCGGCTCGACCGGGGCACACGGCTCGAGGCCGAGTTCTCGGCGCCGGCGCTGTCGTCGATCGACGACCTCGCGATGCTGGCATCCGGCAACCTCTTCGCGGTTCGGGGCCTGGACGGGGCCTGGGAGGTCGTCTCGGCGGCAGCCGTCGAGACGATCGGCGCCCGCTCGTACCGACTGTCCCGCATGCTCCGGGGCCTCGGCGGAACTGAGCACCTGGCCGGCCGAACCGTTCCGGCCGGGGCGCCCATCGTGCGGCTCGACGAGACCGTGCTGCCGCTGACCGCGGCGACGGCCGATCTCGGGGTCGCATACACCTACCGCATCGGGCCCGCGGGCCGCGACCATGCCGACCCGACCTATATCACCCGGATCGCGACGGCGGGCGCCGAAGCGCTTCTGCCACTCTCGCCCGTGCGGGCGCGCGCCCGGCGGAGTCCGGACGGCGTGACGATCGTCTGGATCCGGCGCACGCGGCAGGGCGGCGATTCCTGGGAACTGGCCGACGTGCCGCTCGGGGAGGAGAGCGAGCGCTACGCCGTCGACATCGTGAGCGGATCGGCTGTGCTCCGCACGCTCGAAGCGACCGCGGCGACCGTTCTCTATCCGGCCGACCAGGAGCTCGCCGACTTCGGGGAGCCGCAGCCGATGCTGTCGGTCCGCATCGCCCAGATCAGCGCCGCCGTCGGCCGCGGCCGGCACCTCGTCGCCTCACTTCCGATCAACTAGCCGGGACGCTGCCCATGTCCGAAACCGCCAACCTGGCGCTGCCGCTGCTCGCGGCCGCGCAGGCGCAGAAGCACGTCACGCACAACGAGGCGCTGACCGCCATCGACGCGCTGCTGAATTGCGCCGTGCTCGACCGTGACCTCACGGCTCCGCCGGCTACGCCGGAGGAGGGGGCCCGCTACCTCGTGGCCGCGGCCCCGAGCGGCGCCTGGGCCGGGCGCGCCGGCAAGCTCGCGGCCTGGCAGACCGGGGCTTGGGCCTTCTTCGACCCGAAGCCCGGCTTCGTGGCCTATCTCGTGGACGAGGCTCTGCTCCTCGTTTTCGACGGCACCGCCTGGACGGCGGTCGTCCCGTCGGCGCTCCAGAACCTGACCCGGCTCGGCGTCGCAACGGCTGCGGATGCGGCCAACCCGTTCGCGGCCAAGCTGAACGCCGCCCTGTGGACCGCGAAGCCGGCGGGCGAGGGTGGCAACGGCGACCTGCGCTACACCCTCAACAAGGAGGGGAGCGCCGACACGCTCTCACTACTGTTCCAGAGCGGCTATTCGGGCCGGGCCGAATGGGGCCTGATCGGCGACGACGACCTCCAGCTCAAGATGTCGGCGGACGGTTCCACCTGGTTGGAGGCGATCCACGTGACGGCCGACGGCAAGGTCGGGCTCGGCACCGCGACTCCGGCCGAGCGGCTGTCGGTGGCCGGCAACATCGCTCCGGCCGTGGACAACGCTTATTCGATCGGAACGGCCGCGCGGCGCGCCTCGACGATCTATGCCGCCACCGGCGTGATCAACACGTCCGACCTCCGGCTGAAGCAAGAGGTCGCTGCGCTCGACCCTCGTCTCGCCGCGACCCTTGTCCGGGCCGCGCCCCCGATCGCCTTTCGGTGGCGCGTCGGCGGGCTGGAGCTGGCGGATCCGGATGCCGACCCGGTTCCGAGGCCCGGCCGGCGGACCCACTTCGGATGGAGCGCGCAGAGCTGGCGGGAGGCGCTCGCCGCGCACACCGTCGATGCAGGCCTGCTGGTCATGGCCGATCCGAACGACCCGGACAGCGACCTCGGCCTGCGGCCGGACCAGATCACGGCTGTTCTGCACGCGGCCCTGCTCGCCGCCATGACGGAGTTGGCGAGCCTTTCGGAGCGGCTCGCCTCGCTCGAGAACGACCGCGCAGCCGTTTCGCGGCCCGGCCCGGCTATCTGACGCGCCAGCCTGTCGGCCAGTACCCGCTGCGCTCGGCCAGCACCACGAGAACGATCACCGCGAGCGTGCCGGCCAGCAGCACCGGCCAGCGGCGCAGCGGCAGGCCGCGTCCCACGAGAAACAGCACCAGCAGCAGCGCCACGATCGGAAGGACGTATTCCATGTCCTCCAATCTAGGTGTCCGCGAGCGTGCCCGCCAGTCGCAACCGGTGCGCGTGGGCCCGGTGGTCACCCCTTTCAGCGATGGAGACAGTCATGGCGGTCGGATCGTTCGACCGAGCGCTCGCGCTCGTGCTGGAACTGGAGGGCGGCTTCGTCGACCACCCGAAGGACCCGGGCGGGGCCACCAACCTCGGTATCACCCGGGCGACACTGGCGCAGGCCCGCGGCCGCCCGGTGAGCGCCGCCGAGGTAAAGGCTCTGACGCGAGCCGAAGCAGGGGCGATCTATCGCCGGCTCTACTGGAATGCCGTGGCGGCGGACGACCTGCCGGTTGGGATCGATCTCGCGGCGTTCGACCATGCCGTGAATTCCGGCCCTGCACGGGCTGCCCGCGCGCTGCAAGCCGTGCTGGGCCTGGCGCAGGACGGTCGGATCGGCCCGCAGACCCTTGCGGCCGCCTCGGACGCGAGGCCGGACGACACCGTTCGCGCACTGGTCCGCGAGCGCCTGCGCATCCTGCGCGGCCTTCCGACCTGGCCCGTGTTCGGAAAGGGCTGGACCTCGCGGACGACCCGCGTCGAGCGCACGGCCCTGCGGCTGATCGGCGGATCTCTGGAACACAAAGCCGCGGGCGCGGCCCCGAACGACGATCCCGCGCTTCCATTCACGTCGGAGGAGGAGGAAAACACGATGACCGAGACGAAGACTCCGCTCGCGAGCCGGACCGTGTGGGCCAACCTGATCGGGCTGGCGGCACTCGGGCTCGGCTACCTGGGCCTGGACACGGGAGACGTGGATGTCGACGCCCTCGCGGAGGCGGCGAGCCAGATCGTGGCCGGGATCAGCTTCCTGGCATCGACCTTTTTCCGCCTGCAGGCGACCAAGCAGATCGCACCCGGCTGAGCCCGTTCAGGCCGAGTTCAGCGGGAATCCGCAGGGTTGGCGTATGCTGCGCCTCCCCATCGGCCTCTGCGTCGCCGCCTGTCTGGGCTCGGCCGCTCACGCGGCCGATCGTTCGGCCGAGTTGCTGTGCCTCTCCCAGGGGGACGCCCTCGAGATCGTGACCTCCCACGAGGCGATCCCGCTCGGCGAGGCGGTCGGGCAGGCGCGGCGCGCCGTACCCAACGCCGAGGTGATGAGAGCCGCGCTCTGCCGCGAGCCGGACGCACTGGTGTATCGCATCATCGTCCTCCGAAAGGATGGACGGGTGGTGCACGTGACGGTCGACGCGCCATCCGGCAGCGTCAAGACCGTTCACTGACACGGGCATTCCTGGTGCGCCTCCTTCTCGTCGAAGACGACCGAAACCTGAACCGGCAGATCGCGGCCGCGCTCGCGGACGCGGGCTACGCCGTGGATCGGGCCTATGACGGAGACGAGGGCCAGTTCCTCGGCGAAACCGAGCCCTATGACGCCGTGGTCCTCGACCTCGGGCTGCCGGGGATCGACGGCGTGTCCATGCTGACCAACTGGCGCCGGGACGGCCGCAAGATGCCGGTCCTCATCCTGACCGCGCGCGATCGCTGGAGCGACAAGGTGCAGGGCTTCGATGCAGGGGCGGACGACTACCTGGCCAAGCCCTTCCACATGGAGGAGCTGCTCGCCCGCATCCGCGCCCTGCTGCGCCGCGCCGCGGGCCACGCCTCGAGCGAGCTTGTTTCCGGAACGGTCCGGCTGGACACGCGCTCCGGCCGCGTGACCGTGGACGGTGCGCCCGTCAAGCTGACCTCGCACGAGTACCGGCTGCTGTCCTACCTGATGCACCACGCCGGCCGCATCGTCTCGCGAAGCGAGCTGACCGAGCATCTCTACGACCAGGATTTCGACCGCGACTCGAACACCATCGAGGTGTTCGTCGGGCGTCTGCGCAAGAAGCTCGGGGTCGAGCTGATCCAGACGGTGCGCGGGCTCGGCTATCTGATAGAGGGAGGCGACAGGAAGACGGGAGGCTAGTGATCATGCGCCTTCTCGCCGGCCGCTCGATCGCGGTCCGACTGGCTGCATCCTCGCTCTTCTGGAGCTTCCTGATCCTGCTCGTAGCCGGCGTGACGCTGTCCACGCTCTACACGCAGGCGACGGAGCGATCCTTCGACGAGCGGCTTCTCGTCTATGCGAACGATCTCGCCGCCGACCTGGTGACGCCCGGCGATCCCGAACAGCGCGGGCTCGGGACCCTCGGCGAACCGCGCTTCGACATCCCCCTGTCCGGCTGGTACTGGCAGGTCGGCCGGCTCGATGCGCGCCCCCGGGACATCCGGGCCTCGCGCTCGCTTCTCGGCAACCCATTGCCCTCACTCGCCGAATCCTCGGCCGACCGGCCCTTCGGACAGATCCGCAAGGACTACGCGGCCGGTCCGGAGGACCGCGTGCTGCGCGTGCTGGAGCGTGACATCGACCTCGGCGAGGACGGCCGCTTCGTGGTGCGACTCGCGGGCCCGGCCGACGAGATATCGGCCGCCCGATCGCGCTTCTTCGTTCTTCTGCTCGTGACGTTTTCCCTGCTGGGTGCCGCGCTCGGATTGTCGACCCTGTTCCAGATCCGGTTCGGCCTGAAACCGCTGATCGACCTCGGCGCCGCCGTGTCTGCCATTCGGCGGGGCCATTCGGAGCGCATCGAGGGGCGCTACCCGAGCGACATCGCGCCCCTGGCCGAGGAGCTGAACCTTCTCCTCGAGGCCAACCGCGAGATCCTCGAGCGGGCCCGCACGCAGGTCGGCAACCTGGCCCACGCCCTCAAGACCCCGCTCAGCGTGATCACCAACGACGCCCGCGGCTCCTCGGACGAGCTGGCGCTGCGGGTGCGCGAGCAGGCCGTGATCATGCGCGATCAGGTCGATTACTACCTGAACCGCGCCCGGGCGGCCGCCCTGGCCGGCACGCTCGGCGCCGTTACCGACGTCGGACCCGTGGTCGAGGCTCTCGCCCGGACCTTCGGCAAGATATACCGGGAGCGCGGGCTCGAGATCACCGTCGAGGCGCCGGACGGCATCCGCTTCCGGGGCGAGCGCCAGGACCTCGAGGAGATGGTCGGGAACCTCGTCGACAATGCGTGCAAGTGGGCCAAGGGCCGGGTTTCGGTGAGTGCCTCCCTCACGAGCGCGGGCGACCGATCCTTTCTCCGCCTCGTCGTGGACGACGACGGCCCTGGGCTTCCGGCCGAAGCCCGGGAGGAGGCGTTGCGGCGAGGCCGGCGGCTCGACGAGACGAAACCCGGCTCCGGTCTCGGCCTGTCGATCGTGGACGAGCTCGCCGTGCACCACGGCGGCAGCCTGCGCCTCGGGGCCTCACCTTTCGGCGGCACGCGCGCCGAACTCGAGTTGCTCGGGGACCGGTCCCTGTGATGTGGCTACAGACGGCACCCGTTGTGTGGCCACATGCCACCTTCGACGCTCCAGCCCCACGGACTAAGTGATCTCATGGCCTTATGGTGTGTCATGGCGTTGATGACGGGCGCCGCCGTAATGGCGGTGCTGTGGCCGTTGTCGCGGCGCGGCGCGTCGCTCGGCCCCGTGGAGCAGGACGATCTCGGCTTCTACCGCGACCAGCTTCTCGAGATCGATCGCGAGGCCGACCGGGGCTTGATCGCGCCGGCCGAGGCCGAGGCCGCGAAGGCGGAGGCCGGGCGGCGCCTTCTGCGGGCCAAAGGTCCGGCGAGGCCTCTCGCCACCACCGGTGAGCCGGCGCTTCGCCGCCGCCGAGCGGCCGCGGCCCTGGGTCTCTCCGTGGTGCCGCTCGTGGGTCTCGCCGTGTATGGCGCCCTCGGGTCTCCGGGCCTCGCGACGAGGCCGTCCCTTGACCTCGCCGCGGGGGGCTCTCGGACGGAGATCGGTGCCCTGATCGCCAAGGTGGAGACCCATCTTGCCGCCAACCCGAACGACGCTCGTGGCTGGGACGTGATCGCGCCGGTCTACCTGCGGGTCGGACGCTTCGAGGATGCCGCGCGGGCGTTCTCGGCCGCGCGACGCCTCGCTGGCGACAACCCGGACCGGGCCGCCGGCTACGGCGAAGCGCTCGTGGGCGCTGCGGGAGGCGTTGTCTCGCGCGAGGCGACGACGGCCTTCGAGGAGGCGGTGAAGCTCGACCCGGGCTCCGCGCGGCCGCGCTTCTATCTCGCCATGGCGGCCGAGCAGGACGGCAAATCCGACCTAGCCCGCGCCGAATACGAGCGGCTCGTCCGGTCGGCGCCGCCCCAGGCGCCCTGGCTCCCGGTCGTCGAAGCCCGGCTCGCGCGTTTCGGGGGCGCCCCATCCGGCACGCAGCAGCAGGCTGCGCCTGCCCGTCCTGAGGTCGCCCCCGAGATCCGGGCCATGGTGGACGGGCTCGATGCCCGCCTGCGGCAGGGGGGCGGGAATGCGGACGAATGGCTCCGGCTCGTCCGATCCTACGCGGTTCTGGGCGAGCGGGACGCTGCAGCGGACAGGCTGAACCAGGCCCGGCTGGCCCTTGCCGCGGACGGGCCGGCGACGGCGCGGCTGGACGGTCTCGCGCAGGAACTCGGCCTCGGCCAGCGCGGAACCTCGCCGTGACCCGGAAGGGACGCCGCCTCGTGGTGATCGGCACGGCCGGCGCGGTGCTGGCCGGCGCGCTCGGGCTCGCGCTCAACGCCATGCGCGACACCATCGTCTTCTTCCGCGCCCCGAGCGAGGTCGCGGCCGCGACCGTCCCGCCGGGAAAGCGCTTCCGGCTCGGCGGACTCGTCGACGCGAACTCCGTCAAGCGCGGGCCCGACCAGACCGTCGAGTTCAGCGTCGGCGACGGCGCGTCGAGCGTTCCGGTCCGGTATCGCGGGCTGCTTCCCGATCTCTTTCGCGAGGGGCAGGGTGTCGTGACGGAGGGCACCCTCTCGACGTCCGGCGTGTTCGTGGCGGACACCGTGCTGGCCCGTCACGACGAATCCTACATGCCGCGCGAGGTGGCCGACGCCTTGAAGAGCCAGGGACGCTGGAAGGGATCCGAAGCGGCCGCTCCGGCTCAGCTGCGGCAGGCCACCCAGTGACCGCCGAGCTCGGCCATTTCGCGCTGACCCTGGCGCTCGGTCTGTCGCTGATGCAATGCGCCGTCCCGTTCTGGGGCGCGCGCGCCGGCGATCCCGTGCTGATGGGCCTCGCAGCGCCGGTCGCGCTCTCGGTGTTCGGGCTGATCGCGCTGGCCTTCGGCGCGCTCGTCGTGGCGCATGTCGGCTCCGACTTCAGCGTCCTGAACGTCGTCGAGAACTCCCACACGACGAAGCCGCTCCTCTACAAGATCACCGGCGTCTGGGGGAACCACGAGGGGTCGATGCTCCTCTGGATCGTCATCCTGGCGATCTTCGGCGCGCTGGTCGCGCTGAGCGACAGCCTGTCCCTCCGGCTGAAGACGAACGCGCTCGCGGTGCAGGCGGCCATCACGATCGCCTTTCTGGTGTTCATCCTGTTCAGCTCGAACCCGTTCGAGCGCGTGGATCCTGCTCCGGCGGAGGGTCAGGATCTGAACCCGGTTCTCCAGGATCTCGGGCTCGCCATCCATCCGCCGCTTCTCTATCTCGGCTATGTCGGGTTCTCGATGACCTTCGCGCTCGCCATCGCGGCGCTGATCGAGGGGCGCATCGACGCGGGCTGGGCCAGGGCTGCCCGGCCCTGGGCGCTGCTCGCCTGGTGCTTCCTGACGCTCGGCATCGCGATGGGTTCGTACTGGGCCTATTACGAGCTCGGATGGGGCGGGTTCTGGTTCTGGGATCCGGTCGAGAACGCGTCACTGATGCCGTGGCTAGCCGGCACCGCGCTGCTGCACTCGATCGTGGTGATGGAGAAGCGCGACGCCCTGAAGGTCTGGACAATCCTGCTGGCGATCCTGACCTTCTCGCTGTCGCTGCTCGGCACGTTCCTGGTGCGGTCCGGCGTCCTGACCTCCGTGCACGCCTTTGCGGTCGATCCGGCGCGCGGCACCTTCATCCTCGTGATCCTGTCGGTGTTCATCGGCGGATCGCTCGCCCTCTTCGCCTGGCGCGCGCCGCTGCTGCGGCCAGGCGGCATCTTCGCGCCGATCTCCCGCGAGGGCGCGCTCATCCTGAACAACCTGCTGCTGGCCAGCGCCTGCGCGACCGTCTTCATCGGCACCCTCTACCCGCTCGCGCTCGAGGCGGTCGCCGGAGCCAAGATCTCGGTCGGAGCGCCGTATTACGACCTCACGTTCGTACCCCTGATCGTGCCGCTTCTCCTCGTGCTTCCCATCGGGCAGGCGCTGTCCTGGAAGCGGGGGGACCTCCTGGCGGTCGGGCAGCGCCTGCTCGCGGCGCTGGCGGCCGCCCTCTGCGTGACGCTGGCGCTCATTGCGTGGCGGTCCGGCGGCCCGGTTATGGCCCCGATCGGCGTCGGCCTCGGCGCCTATCTCGTTCTCGCGGCCGCCTCCGAGATCTGGAGCCGCAGCCACCAGCCCGGCCGGCCGCTTGCCGTGGCGCTCCGGCGGGCCCGCGGGCTCCCGCTCTCCGCGTGGGGCAGCGCGGTCGCCCATGGCGGGGTCGGCCTCATGGTGATCGGGATCGCGGCCCAGGGCTGGAGCACGGAGACCATCGCGACCGCCCGCCCGGGCTCCGCGATCGAGGTCGGCGGCTATCGGGTCGAGTTCCGGGATCTGGGTTCGCGCGTCGGCCCGAACTATCGCGAGGAGGTCGCCACGCTGGTCATCGGCGGCAGCAGCGCGCCGGTCGCTGTGGTCGAGAGCGGGAAGCGGTTCTTTCCGGCCCGGGCCACGACCACCACGGAAGCCGGCATCGCGACCCTCGGCCTGAGTCAGGTGTACGTCAGCCTGGGCGAGACCTATCCGGACGGCTCGGTCGGCTTCCGCCTCTACCACAAGCCGCTGGTGCTGCTGATCTGGATCGGCGCGCTGGTGATGGCGGCCGGCGGCGCGCTTTCGCTCGCCGATCGACGCGTGAGGATCGGCGCCGCCGTGCGCGCGCGACCGGTCAGCGCCGCCGTGCCGGCCGAATGACGTCCCGTTCCGCACGGTTCGGCATTGCCCTCGCGCTGGTGATTGCAACTGCCTGTCCCGCCCGCGGGGTCGAGCCCGACGAGGTGCTGCGCGACCCCTCGCTCGAAGGACGGGCCCGCGCGATCTCGGCGAACCTCCGGTGTCTGGTTTGCCAGAACCAGTCGATCGACGACTCGGACGCCCCTCTCGCGCGCGACCTGAGGCTGCTCGTGCGCGACCGGCTGCAGGCGGGGGACACGGACGCGCAGATCCGCGACTACGTGGTGGGCCGCTACGGCGAGTTCGTCCTGCTGCAGCCCCGCTTCGGGCCACACACGGCGGCGCTCTGGCTGGCCCCGTTCCTGGTCCTGGGCGGCGCGGTCGGGTGGCTCTGGCTGGTGCGCCGACGCAGGCTGGGCACCGTGCCGGCCGGCCTGACGGACGAGGAACGCGCCCGGATCCTCCAGCTCGAACGGGACGCCGAGCTAGGCGGCGTCGGCCGGGAGCGAGGCTGAGCGCGGCACCAGCATGGTGTCGATCGTCTCGCGCGCCACGGGGCGCGAGAACAGATAGCCCTGGAGCTGGTGGCACCCGAGCGCCTGCAGGAAGCGGTGCTGCTCCCGGGTCTCCACCCCTTCGGCCGTGACGATCAGGCCAAGCGCGCGGCCGAGATGCACGATGGAATGCACGAGGATCGCCGACTCGCCGGTGGCCTCCATGCTCTCCAGGAACGAGCGGTCGATCTTGATCTTATCGAACGCGAATCGTCGCAGATAGATCAGGCTCGAATACCCGGTGCCGAAATCGTCGAGCGCGAGGTGAACGCCGAGGGCGCGCAGCTCGACCATCGCGGCTTCGGCCGCATCGGCGTCCTCCACGACCACGCCTTCGGTCAGCTCGAGCTCCAGCCGCGACGCCTCGAAGCCGGTTTCGGACAGCACCCGCATCACCGTGCCGACGAAGTCCCGGTGACGGAACTGGATCGGTGACACGTTGACGGCGATCCGCATCCCCGGCCAGCGCTTCCCGTCCTCGCAGGCTCGCCGCAGAACCCATTCCCCGAGCGGAATGACGAGTCCCCGCTCCTCGGCGAGCGGAATGAAGTCGGCCGGGCTGATCAGCCCCTGCTTCGCGTGGGGCCAGCGGACCAGGGCCTCGAGCCCCACGATGTTTTCTCCGTCCGAGGAGAAAAGCGGCTGGTAATGCAGCACCAGCTCGTCCGCCTCTATGGCGCGGCGCAGGTCGTCCTCGACGACCTTCCGCATCTTCAGCGCCTCGTCCATCCTGCTCTGGAAGAAGCTCGTCCGGTTCCGGCCCTCGCTTTTTGCCTGGTACAGGGCCGCATCGGCGAGCTTCATCAGCCCCTCGCGGTCGGTAGCCTGCTCGGGCGCCATCGCGACCCCGATCGAGGCCCCGACCGTGACCTGGGCGTGCGCGACCTCGAACGGCCGGCTCAGCGTGTCCTGGATGCGCTTGGCGAGGGCCTCGACCGGCTCGATGCTGCGCACGTCGGTCTGGATCACCGCAAATTCGTCGCCGCCGAAGCGCGCCAGCGTGTCCTTCTCGGACAGCGCCTCCACCAGTCGCTGCGCCACGAGCCGGATCAGTTCGTCCCCGGCCTGGTGTCCGTAGGTGTCGTTGACGTCCTTGAACCGGTCGAGGTCGATGAACATCACGGCGAGGCCGGCGTTCGTCGTCCCGCCAACGGTGAGGCGCTCGAGTTCCATGTCGAGCCGGTCGTTGAACAGCGCCCGATTGGACAATCCGGACAGGGGGTCGCGCCCGAGCAGCTCCTTCGAGATCGCGTCTGTCTCGGCCAGGTTCCGGGTCGTCAGGTGGAAATAGAGAGCGACGGCGCCGAACAGCACGCCGACGCCGCAGAACCCCAGGACGATCATCGAGGCGAGGTTGCGCTTCAGCTTGTCGCCGGGCCGGTCCGGCGTCCAGGTCAGGGCCGCCGCGATCTGGCCTTCCCCGTCCAGGAGCGGAAGGCCGGAGAACGGGGCGGAGTTCGCCTGCTCGATCCGGAAATCCTCCAGGCGCTGCAGCCTCGCGATCTTCGCGAACCGATCGTCGCCGAAGCGGATCCAGGCGATCAGGGTGTCGGAGGGATCCGCCGCGCGGGCGAGCGCGGGCGGCAAGCGCGAGGCCGGAATGGCGACAACCGCGAAATGCGACGTGCCGTCGCTTAGGAAACGCGCCTGGGCGTCGTCGTCCACGGGCAGCCTCGGCGGCGGGACGGCCTCGCCGGCCGGGGGCGCCTCGGATCCGCTCCGCAAGGTCGGGAGCATTCCCGCCAGCAGCGAGCGCACCAGTCCGAAGGTGGCGGGATCGGGCTGTCCGAAGAAGCTCTTGCCGCTCGGCTCGAGCGTCGGCGAGAGCAGCGCCGCCCCGTCAAAACCGGGAAACGGCCGCGGCGGTACGGCCGGGCGAGACTTCGTCCGGAAGGCGACATCGCCGTTAGCCCCATGTGCGGCCGTGGCGACGAGGGCTGCCGCGAACTCCTCCCGGATTGCGTCGAGCCTGAGCTGAAGGGCACTCGCCAGCCGCTCGCGCTGGCCCTCGGCCGCCACCCGATCGGCGTGATCGCTCGTCCAGACGAAAGTGGTGATGCCGAACGCGAGCGTGCAGACGAACAGGACGCCGATTGGCCACAGCAGGCGCGACAAGAGCGCCCTGTGCGAACGGGCGGCGCTCGAATGCAGGTATGACATCAAGCCGGACCGCGGAGAGACGGGCGGACTATGTTGCCCGAACGTTTAGAAGCCGTTGCGCGCAGGCCTGACCGCCCCCTGCGAGCGTCCGTAGGGCGGCGTCGGAATGGCCATGTGCGCGGCCCGCAGCGCGGTCGACCAGCGCTCGCGCAGATCGTGGAAATAGGGCTCCCCCACCTCGATGCGGTGGACGAGCTCCGTCGCGAGCTGGTCGCGCCGGACCACCGCGATGTCGATCGGAAGCCCGACGCTGAGGTTCGAGCGGATGGTGGAATCCATCGATATCAGGGCGATCTTGAGCGCGTCGTAGAGATCGGTCCCGTGCGACACCGCGCGGTCCAGGATCGGCTTCCCGTACTTGTGCTCGCCGATCTGCAGGAATGGCGCGTCCTGGCTGCATTCGATGAAATTGCCTGCCGAGTAGATCATGTACAGCCGCATGGGGCCGTTCTTGATCTGCCCGCCGAACAGGAACGCGACGTCGAAGCGGAGATCGGCCTCCTCGAGGCCGGGCCCGTCGATCGCCCGGACGCGCCGGATCGCCCGGCCAACGAGTTGGGCCGCCCGGAACATGGTGGGAGCGTCGTGGATGGTCTCGAGCTCCCCCGTGTCGGGGTGCTCGGTCCCTTCCTGCAGCAGGCTGACGACGGCCTGCGTGACGGACAGGTTCCCGGCGCTCGCGAGCGTCATGACGTGCTCGCCGGGTTTCACGAAGAGATGCAGCTTCCGGTACGTCGAGATGTTGTCGAGCCCGGCATTGGTCCGGGTGTCGGCGATCATCACGAGCCCGCCCTGCACGAGCACGCCGACACAGTAGGTCATGGGTTCTCCACCCGCAGGCGGCGTTCGCGGGCTCAGCTCTGGGTTTGTCTCTGAGCGGTATCGACTCTCAGTGTGACGTCAAGTCTCTCGTTCCCGCCGCCCCGGCGGCTGCCGCGGATCGGGGCCGCCGCCAGATAGTCGAGGCCGACTGCAACCCGGACATGCGCGTCCGTCGTGCTGATGCAGTTCGCCGGGTCGAAACCGACCCAGCCGAGACCCGTCACCTTGGCCTCGGCCCAGGCATGGCCGGCCTCCTGCTGCGTCACCCCGTCCCCCCGCAGGAAGTACCCGGACACGTAGCGGGCCGGAATGGAGAGCTGGCGGGCGGCGGCGAGGAAGACGTGGGTGAGGTCCTGGCAGACGCCGCGCCGGGCGGCGAACGCATCGGCGGCCGAAGTGGTCGCATCCGTCAGCTCCGTGTCGAACGTGATCTCCTCGTGGGTGGCGGCCAGGAGGCGGTGCAGCGCCGAGAGCGGGTCTCCCGCTCCGCCGGCGACGTCACGTGCGAAGGTGCGGATCTCCTCGCTGGCGGATGTGAGGTCCGTGTCGCGCAGGTAGACGAGGTCGGGAAAGCGCTCCACCGTTCCGCGCACAACGCCTGCTGTGTCCTGCGTCTCGACCTCGCCGGTGACCGACAGGGAGAAGTCGGACACGGGGTGGTCGGCCGCGAAGTGATGGCACCGGTTGCCGTACACGTCGTCGAGCGCCACGAGGCAGCCCTCCGCGCTCGGCTCGAGACGCCAGGCGATCACATGCTGGCCGTCATGGTCGCGCGGGGTGAGCCGAAGCACCTGCTGCATCGCGCGAACCGGCCGGTCGTAGAGGTACCGCGTCTGGTGGGCGATCCGGATGCGCATCGGCGGCCTTCAGCTCAGATATTGCTCGGCGATCGCCGATCCGAGCCGGTTGTTGTCCGCCACGAAGTCGGTGACGAACTCGTGCAGCCCGCCCTCGAAGATCTCGCTGATCTTCGTGCCCTTGAGCTTGGCCAGCGTGCCGGAGGCGATGCGCTGGCTAGCCCCCCTGCGTCCATAGGCATCGGCAATGAGGTCCAGGTGGCGAACCAGGATCTCGTAGCAGTTCGCGAAGGAGCGCGGCATCTGCCCGTTCAGGATCAGGAGATCGGCAACCAGCCAGGGCTTCACGCTTTCCCGGTAGACCCAGTGGTAGGCGGTCAGCGCCGAGACCTCGCGCAGGATCGTGGTCCACTGGAAGTAGTCGAGGCTGCCGCCGACCCGCTCCGTCGCCGGCAGGAGCAGATGGTATTTGACGTCCAGGATGCGGGCCGTGTTGTCCGCGCGCTCGATCGCGCTGCCGAGTCGCGTGAACCAGAAGGCGTCGTTGCGGAGCATGGTCCGATAGGCGGAGCCGTCCAGCGCCAGCACCACCTTCTTCACCCAGTCCAGGAAGCGGCTGAATTCCTCGCGGCTGATGCTGTTGTCGTATTTCTTTATCTCCAGCCAGGCGCAGTTCAGGTCGTCCCACATCTCCACGGTGAGCGCCGTGCGGACCGAGCGCGCATTCTCGCGGGCGACCTCGATGCAGTTGCGGATGGAGGATGGATTGGCCGGGCTGAAGGCCAGGAAGTCGCGAACCGTGTCCTCGTTCGCCCCGGAATACAGGCTGCGGAACAGGTCGGCATCGCCTGCGACCGCGAGCGCCGATTCCCACTCGTTGCTCTCGCCCGCATAGCTCTGCGGCAGGGAGGCGAGCCTCACGGTCGCGTCCAGGATCCTGGCGACGAAGTCGGCGCGCTCGGAGTAGCGGGAAAGCCAGAACAGGCTGTCGGCGGTGCGGGAGAGCATGGACCTCTGCGATCGCGCTGGAGGGAGAATCAGGTGGGGGCGTCGACGTCGCGGCCGTCGCACAGCTTATGCATCGAGTACCCAGGTGTCCTTCGTGCCGCCGCCCTGACTGGAGTTCACGACGAGCGAGCCTTCCTTCAGTGCGACGCGCGTCAGGCCGCCCGGCACGATGCGGATCTCGTCCGCTCCGGACAGCACGAAGGGCCGCAGGTCCACGTGGCGTGGCGCAACACCGGATGCCACGAAGGTCGGGCAGGTCGACAGGGCGAGCGTCGGCTGGGCGATGAAGTTGTCCGGGGCGTGTTTCAGCTTGCGGCTGAACTCGTCCAGCTCGCGCCGGGTCGCGTGCGGCCCCACCAGCATTCCGTAGCCGCCGGACCCGTTCACCTCCTTGACCACCAGTTCGGATAGGTTGGCCAGCACGTGCGACAGCGCCGCGGGCTCGCGGCAGCGCCAGGTCGGCACGTTCTGCAGGATCGGGTCCTCGCCCGTGAAGAAGCGCACGATCTCCGGCATGTAGGTGTAGACAGCCTTGTCGTCCGAGATGCCGGTGCCGACCGCGTTGGCGAGCGTCACGTTGCCGGCCTTGTAGGCGCCCATGATCCCCGGGAGGCCGAGCACCGAGTCCGGCCGGAACACCAGCGGGTCGAGGTACTCGTCGTCGATCCGGCGGTAGATCACGTCCACCCGGGTCGGGCCCTGTGTCGTCCGCATGTAGACGATGTCGTCCTGCACGAAGAGGTCCGAGGCTTCGACGAGCTCGACCCCGAGCTTGTCGGCCAGAAACGAGTGCTCGTAGAAGGCGGAGTTGTACCGTCCCGGCGTGAGCAGCGCGACAACCGGATCCCGATTCCCGGATGCGGGCACCACGGACCGCAGCGTCGCCAGCAGCGCGTCCGGATAGTTCTCGACCGGCGCCACGCGGTGATGCGCAAACAGCTCCGGAAAGAGCCGCATCATGACCTCGCGGTTCTCCAGCATGTAGGAGACGCCGGAGGGCGTACGGGCATTGTCTTCGAGAACGTAGAACTCCTCCGGCCCGACCCTGACGACGTCGATGCCGGCGATATGGACGTAGATGTCGTGAGGGACGCGCTGGTCCTTCATCTCGAGCCGGTAATAGGGGTTCCTGTAGATGAGGTCCGCCGGGACGATGCCGGCCTTGATGCATTCCTGGGGTCCGTAGATGTCGGCCAGGAAGGCGTTCAGCGCCGTGACGCGCTGTTTCAGCCCGCGCTCGAGGAACGACCATTCCGGTTTGGTCAGCACCCGCGGAATGATGTCGAACGGGATCAGCCGCTCGGAGGTTTCGTTGTCGCCGTACACGGCGAAGGTGATGCCGACCCGGCGGAAGAACAGCTCGGCCTGGCTCCTGCGGGTGTTGAAGAATTCCGGCGATTGCTCCCCGAGCCAGCGATGGAGGCCCTCGTATGCGGACCGGACCCCGGCGCTCCCGTTAGGGCCGCCGTTCATCTCGTCGAACGCCGCTTCTGCCAACCCTTCCCCCGTCGCTTTCTTTGAGATTAGACGCAAGTTGCGTTCCAGGCGAAGGCAACTTGCAACCATGGCAATGGTTCGGCGAGCCGCGTGCACAGATAGTAGCAGATGATGCCCCTGGATCTGCCCTGTGCGGGTCCGGACCGAGGCTCCGACCGGTCTGGGGCCGCGCTCCTCGACCCCGGGCACCGTCACGTCGGAGGTGTCGGGCGCTTCGTCGCCGTGGCGCTGGGGTGCCGTGTCAGATCAGCCTGAGGCCTTTCAGGCTTGCATGACCGTCCCGTCCCACGATGATGTGGTCGTGCACGGAAATGCCGAGCGGCTTCGCGACCTCGATGATCTGCTTGGTCATCGCGATGTCGGCAGAGGACGGCGTCGGGTCCCCCGACGGATGGTTGTGAACCAGGATCAGGGCCGTGGCGGAGAGTTCGAGCGCGCGCTTCACCACCTCGCGCGGATACACCGGCGTGTGGTCCACCGTTCCCGATTGCTGCACCTCGTCGGCGATGAGCGCGTTGCGCTTGTCGAGAAAGAGGAGCCGGAACTGCTCGCGGTCGGAGAACGCCATTGCGGTGCGGCAGTAATCAAGCACCGAGCTCCATGACGACAGCACCGGCCGTTTCGCCACCGCCCCCCTGGCGAGCCGTCGCGCCGCGGCCTCGACGATCTTCAGGTCGAGCGCGACGCTGTCCCCGATCCCCTCGACCTCCTGCAGACGCTGTGGCGGGGCGGCCAGGACCTCGGCGAAAGTCCCGAACTTCGCCAGGAGGCGCTTGGCGATCGTCTTGACGTCCCGGCGCGGGATGGACCGGAACAGCAGCAGCTCGATCAGCTCGTAATCCGGAATGCCGCTGTCGCCGGCTTCGGCGAACCGCGCCCGCAGGCGGCGCCGGTGCCCCTCGCGATCGTCGGTATGGTCCGGCTCGACGCTCATCGGACCATACGGCCTTCTCAGGCCGCGAGGGCGTAGGGCGGCTTGTGGTAACCCTTCGGGGACAGGGTGAAGATCTCGACCCCGGTCTCCGTCACGCCCACCGTGTGCTCGAACTGGGCGGACAGCGACCGATCGCGGGTCACCGCCGTCCAGCCGTCCGACAGCACCTTCACCTGCGGCCGGCCGAGATTGATCATCGGCTCGATGGTGAAGAGCATTCCGGCCTTCAGCGGCACGTCGTAGCTCGGCTCGACGTAATGCAGGATCGTCGGCGAGTCGTGGAAGACCCGGCCGAGCCCGTGCCCGCAGAAATCCCGAACCACCGAGCAGCGCTCGTTTTCGGCGAGCGACTGGATGGCGGCCCCGATCGCGTTGGTCGACCGGCCGGGTGCCACAGCCTCGACACCCCTCATCAGGCAATCATGGGTGACGTCGCAGAGGCGGGCCGCCCGCCGCGGCACCTCACCGACGAAGTACATGCGGCTCGAATCGCCGTACCAGCCGTCCAGGATCAGCGTCACATCGATGTTGAGGATGTCGCCTTCGCGCAGCGGCTTCTCGTTGGGGATGCCGTGGCACACGACGTGGTTGATCGAGGTGCAGATCGACTTCGGGTAGCCGCGGTACAGCAGGGTGGCGCAATAGGCGCCATGATCCCGGGCAAACTCGGCGACCAGCACGTCGAGCGCTTGCGTCGTCACACCCGGCCCCACGTGCTCGACCAGCAGGTCGAGGGCTTCGGCCGTCAGGCGCCCGGCCCGGCGCATGCCTTCGAAGGCCTCCGGTCCATGCAGGGGAGGCTCGGCCGAGCGGCGCTGGTCGGGTTGGGTGCTGCTGTCGTAGCTCATCGTATCGCGCACCGGCCCCGGGGCCGGAGAGGGTTGGATCGGTCGCTCCGCCTCAGGTGGAGTTCGCCCGGCATCAATGCCATATCACGGGTCATGTCCGCCAGCCGACACGACCTTGCGCATCTTGCATCCCTGATCGACGCGGCGCGCGCCCACGCGGCGGGGCTCGGCGTCGAATGCGGGGAAACCGTCCGCCTCCTGGAGGAGGCGCTCTCCCGGGTTCGCGCGCTCGAAGGCCGCGGCGGGCAGGCCGACCAGGGGCTCCGGCCCCAGCAGCTCACGACCGAAAACGACTAGGCGGCAGGTTGGCAAGCGGATGCGGCCGCATCCTATATAGGGCAGAGCGGAGAACCCGATGGCCCGACCCGACCTGCGGCTTGGCGTGAATATCGACCACGTCGCGACGCTCCGTAACGCACGGGGCGGCTTCTATCCCGATCCATGCCGCGCCGCGCACGAGGCCATCCTGGCGGGGGCGGACGGCATCACCGCCCACCTGCGCGAAGACCGGCGCCACATCCGCGACCAGGACGTGGAGCGTTTGAAACGGCAGATCCTGACCCCGCTGAATTTCGAGATGGCGGCGACGGACGAGATGGTGGCCATCGCGAGCCGGATCCGTCCCCATGCGGCCTGCATCGTTCCCGAGAAGCGCGAGGAGCGCACGACGGAGGGCGGCCTGGACGTGGTGAGCGCGTTCAATTCGCTCGCTCCCGTAGTCGAACGGCTTCACGGGGAGGGGATTCGCGTTTCGCTGTTCATCGAGCCCGAGCCGGCGATGCTGGATGCCGCCAGGCGGCTCGGCGCCCCGGTCGTCGAGCTGCATACGGGCGCCTATGCCGAGGCGACGCTGTCGGACGACCGCGACCGCGTCGCCCGCGAGCTCGCGCGTCTGTTCCACGCGGCGAGCCATGGCGCGGGGCTGGGCCTGGAAGTCCATGCCGGACACGGTCTCACGGAGGAGAATGTCGGCGATGTCGCCGCCATTCCGGAGATCGCGGAGCTGAACATAGGCCATGCGCTGATCTCGGCGGCCGTCTTCGTCGGGCTGGGCGATGCCGTGCGGGCCATGCGGGCGGCGATGGACCGCGGCCGCGCGCGGCTCGGCTGATCCGGGGCACCCGTCCAGACATGATCATCGGCATCGGGTCCGACCTCTGCGACATCCGCCGCATCGAGCGGTCGATCGCGCGGTTCGGCGAGCGCTTCACGACCCGGATCTTCACCCCGGGCGAACAGGCCAAGAGCGAGTCCCGCGCCACGCGCGCGGCATCCTACGCGCGCCGCTTCGCCGCCAAGGAGGCCTGCGCCAAGGCGCTCGGCACCGGAATGCGGGCCGGCGTGTTCTGGCGCGACATGGAGGTGGTGAACCTGCCCGGCGGGAAGCCCACGATGCGGCTGTCCGGCGGCGCGCTGGCACGGCTCGGGCGCATGACGCCCGAGGGACACGAGGCCGTGGTGCACGTGTCGCTGACGGACGACCCGCCCCTGGCGCAGGCCTTCGTGATCATCGAGGCGGTGAGGCGGCCGTGATCCGTCGCATTGCGGCGCTCCGGCCCTTGGTCTAGGGAGCGGCGAGGCTCTGCGCGGCGCGCGAGCCGGGAGAACTCTATGGCCCGCGCGGATACCGGAGCGAAGATCCGGACGAAGGATCAGGGCGGCTGGGCGGAAACCGTCAAGGTCGTGGTTCAGGCCCTGCTGATCGCGCTGGTGGTTCGCACGCTGCTGTTTCAGCCCTTCAACATCCCCTCCGGCTCCCTCGTTCCGACGCTCCTCGTCGGCGACTACCTGTTCGTGTCCAAGTACACCTACGGCTACTCGACGCATTCGATGCCGTTCAGTCCGCCGATCTTCTCCGGGCGGATCTGGGGCGCGGAGCCGAAGCGCGGCGACATTGCGGTGTTCAAGCTGCCGAAGGACAACACGACCGACTACATCAAGCGCGTCATGGGCCTCCCGGGCGACAAGATCCAGGTCGTGGACGGCATCGTCCAGATCAACGGCAAGGCCGTGGAGCGCCGCCGCGTCGAGGATTATCAGACGACGGACGCATACGGCCGGCCGCTCCGGGTGCCGCAATACGACGAGACGTTGCCGAACGGCGTCACCCACCGGATCATCGAGCGGGACGGCGATCGCGGCTACTGGGACAACACCTACGTGTACACGGTGCCGCCCGGGCACTATTTCATGATGGGCGACAACCGCGACAACTCGACCGATTCCCGCGACGAGGCCAGCGTCGGTTTTGTTCCCTTCGAGAATTTCGTCGGACGGGCGGAAATCATCTTCTTCTCCATCGACGAGAGCGCCAGCGCCTGGCAGGTCTGGCAATGGCCCTGGACCGTGCGCTGGGGTCGAATCTTCAATCCGATCCGCTGAGGCCCGGGTGGCCCGCAGCAAGGCCGATCGAGGCGAGCTCGAGCGCAGGATCGGTCACGTCTTCGCCGATCCGCATCTGCTCGAGCGTGCCCTGACGCATGTCAGCGCCGCGGCCGGCGAAGGCGGGCGCAGCAACCAGCGCCTCGAGTTCCTGGGAGACCGCGTGCTCGGCCTCGCCGTGTCGGAGCTCCTCTACCGGACGTTCCCGGACGCCGTGGAAGGTGAGCTGTCGCATCGCCTGTCGGACCTTGTCCGGCGCGAGACCTGTTCCGCGATGGCCACCGGCTGGGACCTCGCGGCGCATCTCCTTCTCGGCTCGGGCGAGGCGAAGGCGGGGGGGCGCCGCAAGCCCGCGACCCTGGCCGACGCCGCCGAGGCGGTGCTCGGCGCGGTTTTCCTCGACGCCGGCTACGAGGCCGCCCGCGGCGTGATCGAGCGGTCGTTGTCCGACAAGGTCAACTCGCCGAGCCGGCCTCCGCGCGACCCGAAGACGGCGCTGCAGGAATGGGCCCAGGGTCTGGGCAAGACGACGCCGACCTACGCCGTGCTGGAGCGCGCCGGGCCCGATCATGCGCCGCGCTTCTGCGTCGCGGCGCGGATCGAAGGCCTCGCCGAGGCGGTCGGGCGAGGCGGATCGAAGCGGGCGGCCGAGCAGAGTGCGGCCCTGGCCCTCCTGACCCGCGAGGGCGTTTGGGCGGAGAATGAGCATGTCGGATGAAGTCGCGGCCGAAGCCGGCGGGACGCGGTGCGGCTTCGCCGCCCTGATCGGCGCGCCCAATGCGGGCAAGTCGACGCTTCTCAACACGCTCGTCGGAGCCAAGGTGTCGATCGTCTCGCACAAGGTGCAGACCACCCGTCAGCTGGTGCGGGGGATCGTCATCGAGGGCGCGTCGCAGATCGTGTTCGTGGACACGCCCGGGATCTTCCAGCCCAAGCGCCGCCTCGACCGCGCCATGGTGAGCTCGGCCTGGGGCGGCGCCGGCGACGCCGATGTCGTCGGGCTTCTGGTCGATGCGCGCCGGGGGCTGGACGAAGGGGCGGACGCCGTGGTCGCCAGGCTGGCCCAGGGATCGGGCCGCAAGGTGCTCATCCTGAACAAGGTCGACATCGTCGACAGGCCGAAGCTGCTCGAGCTGGCGGGCTCGCTGAACGCGCGGATCGGCTTCGCGGAGACGTTCATGGTGTCCGCGTTGACCGGCGACGGGGTCGACGACCTGAAGCGCAGCCTTGCCGGGATGATGCCGGACGGACCGTGGCTCTACCCCGAGGATCAGATCTCGGACGCGCCGCTACGGCAGCTCGCGGCCGAGATCACGCGCGAGAAGATCTTCGAGCGTCTCCACCAGGAGTTGCCCTACCACTCGACGGTCGAGACCGACAGCTGGGAGGAAAGGCCGGACGGCTCCGTCCGCATCGAGCAGACCGTGTTCGTGGAGCGCGACAGCCAGCGCATGATCGTGCTCGGCAAGGGCGGCCAGACCATCAAGGCGATCGGCCAGTTGTCGCGGCGCGACATCGCCGAGATCGCAGAAAAGCCGGTTCACCTTTTTCTGCACGTGAAGGTGCGCGAGAACTGGGGCGACGATCCGGCCCGTTACCGCGAGATGGGCCTCGAGTTTCCCCGCGGCTAGCCCGTTCCGATCTGCGGCCTAGCGCACCCGCACCGTCACGATGGTGGCGCCCGACGGGTCGGGACGGCCGGCCTGTCCCACGAACCGGTAGGCCCGCACTGACGGAGCCGATCCGCTCGGCACGGCCGCCGGCCTGAACTGGGACGGAACCTCGGGCGCTTCGGCCGTCTGCCGGGCGCGTCGCTGGGGGGCGGGCTGCTCGAGTGCCGGGCCGAGGGATGCCGTGGTCCGCGGCGACTGGCGCAGCGGCGGCCGGGCACGCGACACGGGCGCCTGTACAGGTGGCGGATTCGGCAGCGTCGATGCCGCCCGTCCGGGGGGAGCCGCTTCCACGGGCGGAGCGGGAGTGATCGCCGCCGCCGGGGGCGCGGCGGCGCTCTGCTCGGCAGGTGCGATGGCCACACTCTTGACCGCCGCGGCGCCCGGCGCTTCGGCCGTTTGCGGGCCGTCGGCGCGCGGTGCCGGGGCGTTGTCCGACTGGGCGGCGGCCCGCGCGGACGCGGCCTCTCCGGACGGTGCACCTGC
>JAQGJJ010000241.1 GCA_028290695.1 Enterovirga sp.
GAGGTCCGGATCCTCTCCGGGGTGTTCACGGACGAGCGCTCCGGCCGCCAGGTCACGACCGGCACGCCGATCGCGCTCCTGATCGAGAACGTGGACCAGCGCTCCAAGGACTACGGGGAGATCAAGGACAGCTACCGTCCGGGCCACGCCGACTACACCTACGACGCCAAGTACGGCGTCCGCGACTACCGCGGCGGCGGCCGCGCCTCGGCGCGCGAAACGGCCGCGCGGGTTGCCGCCGGCGCCGTCGCCCGCAAAATCCTGCCCGGCGTCGCCATCCGGGGCGCGGTCGTGCAGATCGGGCCGCACGCCGTCGACCGGTCCCGGTGGGATTGGGACGAGGTTTCGCGCAATCCGCTCTTCTGCCCCGATCCGCAGGCGGCGGAGCTCTGGGCCTCCTACCTCGACGGCATCCGCAAGGACGGCTCCTCCGTCGGAGCGGTGGTCGAGGTGGTGGCGGAGGGCGTGCCGGCCGGGCTCGGCGCCCCGATCTATGCCAAGCTGGACGCCGACATCGCCGCGGGCCTGATGTCGATCAATGCGGTGAAGGGTGTCGAGATCGGCGACGGCTTCGCCGCCGCGACGTTGCGGGGCGAGGAGAACGCCGACGAGATGCGGCCGGGAAACCGCGAACGCCCGGTGTTCCAGTCGAACCATGCCGGCGGAATCCTCGGCGGCATTTCGACCGGGCAGCCGATCGTCGCCCGGTTCGCGGTCAAGCCGACCTCGTCCATCCTGACGCCGCGGTCCACCGTGACCCGGTCCGGCTCGGCCGCGGAAATCGTCACGAAAGGCCGCCACGATCCCTGCGTCGGCATCCGGGCTGTTCCCGTGGGCGAGGCCATGCTGGCCTGCATCCTCGCGGATCACTATCTTCGCCATCGCGGGCAGGTGGGCGAGGGACGCTGACCGAGCCACCCGGTCCGCAACATCGTCGCGATCAGGTCGGATCGTGCAAAGCCGCTTTGTGGGTATGGCTCTTGCCGCCCGCGTTCCTTGCGTGCTGATGGCGCGCTAGCTCCGTCGTCGAAGTCGTACCCGCATGTCCCAGATCGTCTCCGAAGCCATCGACGCGTTCGCGCGCGGCGAGATCGTCGTCGTCACGGATGACGACGACCGGGAAAACGAGGGCGACCTTATCGTCGCGGCGTCGCTCTGCACGCCCGAGAAGATGGCGTTCATCATCCGCAACACCTGCGGAATCGTGTGCACGCCGCTTACTCCGTCCGAAGCCCGCCGGCTCCGGCTCGACCCGATGGTCGCCTCCAACGACGCGCCGCTCGGCACGGCGTTCACGGTGTCCGTCGACGTGAAGCACGGCCTGACCACCGGCATCTCGGCGGAGCAGCGCACCAACACGGTCCGGGCCCTCGCCAACAACAACATGGGCGCCGGCGATTTCGTCCGCCCCGGTCACGTCTTTCCGCTGATCGCCAAGGAGGGCGGCGTGCTCATGCGGTCGGGGCACACGGAGGCCGCGGTCGATCTCTGCCGCCTCGCCGGGCTGCCCGAGGTCGGGGTGATCTGCGAACTGGCCAATGACGACGGCTCGGTGATGAAGGGCGAGCAGATCGCGAGCTTCGCCCAGACGCATGGGCTGAAGCGGGTCTCGGTCGCGGACCTCATCGCCTTTCGCCAGGCGCGCGAGAAGCTGGTGGAGCGTCTCGGCATCTTCCCGGTCCGGACGGAGTTCGGTCAGCTCACCGGCTATGCCTACTCGACCCCCTTCGACGAGGTTCAGCACTACGCCTTCGTCCTGGGCCGGATCGGGGACGGTCAGGGCGTCCTTGCCCGCCTGCACCGCGCCAACGTGCTGACGGACGTGCTCGGGGGCGGGCACACGATCAGAGCCTCGCTCGCCCGTTTCGCCAAGGAGGGCAGGGGAGTTCTCATCTACCTCCGGGACGGCACGGCCGGGGTGCCGCTCACCAGCTACGCGGAGCAGGAGGAAGGGCGCGACGCAGAACGCAACCGCCTGTGGCGCGAGATCGGGCTCGGCGCCCAGATCCTGCGCGACCTCGGGGTGACCTCGATCCGCAACCTCGCGGTGGGGTCGCGCTCCTATGTCGGCCTGTCGGGATTCGGCATCGAGATCGTGGGCTCGGAGCCGGTCTGAAGGCCGCCGGGCCCTCGCATCGGTGCAGCCGGGGAGGGCGACCGAGCGCCGCGGCACGTCTTAATTGCGCATGCACCATGGGTGCTTAGCTTCGCGAGCTTCGAAGCTCGGGCAATGGCGTATGAGCACGTCGATGAGGTCGCGGCCCCTCCGGTTCTACGTCGTCGCGCTCGCGCTCGCGATGACGGTTCCGCCTGTGATCCTGTCTGTGCTGCTGGCGGCCAGATGGGTCGGAGCGGAGCGGTCGCGGCTGCAGGAGCAGACGCACGAGATCGCGGACGCGGCCATCGCCAAGGTCGACACCTTCCTGTTCGGCAAGGTGGCGATGCTGCAGGCCCTGGCCACATCGCCCGCCTTCGAGACATCCGACTTCGCACGGCTGGACGCCCAGGCGCGTGAGCTCCTCGATCTGCAAGGGCTCAACGTGGTGCTGCGCGACCTGCAGGGGCAGCAGCTCATCAACACCCGCCGGCCCAGGGGCACCCCCTTGCCGAAGGTGCCGAACTACGACGCGGACCGCCTGGTTGCCGAGACCGGGAAGCCGCTCATCTCCGACCTCTATGCCGGGGTCATGGCGGGAGGACCTCTCATCCGGGTGATCGTTCCGGTCATCTTCCGTGGTCGGGTCACGTACACACTGACGGCCAGTCTGCCGCCGCCGGCTCTCTCGGGCCTCCTGCGCGAGGCGGGCGTGCAGCGGCCCCACTCCGCGTCGATCGCCGGCCGCGACGGGAGGATTCTCGCCCGTGCGGAGCACGACGGCTCGCTGATCGGCAAGCCTTTGCCCGGGTTCGAGGAATCCACGGGCGCCCGCGGAACCTGGTCTGGACCCAACCCCGAACACGTCGCCGTCTTCGGCACATACCGCCGCTCTCCGCTATCGGGGTGGCTGTACACGGTCGGGGTGGATCAGGCCGTCCTCGACGCTCCTCTGTATCGCTCGCTTGTTCTGCTCGGCGTTCTGGCCGTCGTGGTCGGCCTGTCGGGCTTCGTCCTGTCGATCCACATCGTCCGGCGCGTGTTGCAATCCCAGCAGCAGCTCAGCGCGGCCGCCCTGGCCCTCGGCAACGGCGAGGTCGTCGAGCCGCAGCACACGCCGGTCCGGGAGGCGAACGAGATCGGCGCGGTTCTGGCCGCAGCCTCGCTGAAGCTCCACAACCAGGCGGCCGCGTTGACCACGATGAACCGCGAGCTGGAAGCGCGGGTCGAGGAGCGCGCGCGTGAGCTGTCGGCGCAATCGGCCCTGCTTCAAACCACCCTCGACAACATGGCTCAGGGCTTGATCGTGGTGGATTCGGACGGAAGCGTGCCGATCTGCAACCGTCGCGCGATCGAGCTGCTCGACCTGCCGCCGGCCCTGATGGCGTCGAAGCCGCACTACACGGAGGTGTGGGGCTACCAGCTGGCGCAGCACGATTTCGATCGCTCGAGCGATGCCATGCGGGCGTGGTTCGAGAACATCGGCATCGAGCGCACCCCCCACAGCTACGTGCGCGAGCGCCCGAACGGCACCGTTCTCGAGATCCGGACGGTGACGCTGGGCGGCGGGGCGGTGGTGCGGACCTATACGGACATCACCGCGCACAAGGAGGCGGAGCGGGTGGCGCACGAGATGGCGCGCCGGGACGCGCTGACCGGGCTCGCGAACCGGACCCTCTTCCTGGAGCGGCTTGCGGAGCGTGCGAGCAGCAGCGAGATCGCCGTGCTTTGCCTGGACCTCGACCGCTTCAAGACCGTCAACGACACGCTCGGCCATTTCGCCGGGGATGCCGTCCTCAAGGCAGTGGGAGACCGTCTTCGCGCAGCCAGTGGGCCGGGGGACACGGTGGCGCGTCTCGCCGGGGACGAGTTCGCGGTCCTGCTGGATGAGGGTTGCGCAGGCGAGGAGGCCGCGATCACCCTCGCGCGCCGGCTGCTCGACGAGCTGGGACGGCCATATGTCCTCGAGGCGACACGCGTCGACATCGGCGTCAGCATCGGGATCGCGTTCTCCGCCGGCCCGGAGCTGGACAGGAGTGAGATCCTGAAACGCGCGGACATGGCGCTGTACCGTGCCAAGGCGGAGGGCCGGAGCACGTTCCGGATCTTCGAGGCCGCCATGGATGTCGCGGTACGCGAACGTCGGGCACTCGAACTCGATCTCCGGCTGGCGCTGCCGCGCGGCGAGTTCGAGATCCATTTCCAGCCCATGCTGACGCTGCCGGGCCTCGATGTGTGCTCCTTCGAGGCACTCCTGCGCTGGAACCATCCGGCCCGCGGCACCATCTCTCCGGCCGAGTTCATTCCGATCGCCGAGGACACAAGGCTGATCGCGTCCATTGGGGAATGGGTTCTGAAGACCGCTTGCCGGGAGGCCGCCACCTGGCCGGCCGGAACACGCGTCGCGGTCAACATCTCGCCGCTTCAGTTCCAGAACGCGAACCTGGTCGACAAAGTCGTGTCCGTGCTTGCGGCCTCCGGCCTCGCCCCGGGCAGGTTGGAACTCGAGATCACCGAGGCCGTGCTGATGCACGAATCCGAGGAAGTCATGCGGACCCTGCGGGCGCTCCGCTCGCTCGGGGTGCGCATCGCGCTCGACGATTTCGGTACGGGATTCTCGTCCCTCAGCTATCTCCACCGTTTCCCGCTGGACCGCGTGAAGATCGACCGATCCTTCATCCGGGCTTCGGCCGACGCGACGAGCGCAGCCATCGTGCGGACGATCATCGGTCTCGCGACCCGGCTCGGAGCGGACATCACCGCCGAGGGCGTCGAAACGCAGGAGCAGCTCGAGTTCGTCGTCCGCGAGGGCTGCACCGATGCGCAGGGCTTCCTGTTCAGCCGGCCTGTGCCGGGGGCCGAAGCCAAGCGGTTCTTGACCGAGCGCAGGGCCAGGGCGGCATAGGGCGCCGCGGCGCCCTATGCGATCAGGCCGGTGGGTAGGCGTTCAGCCTAGCCGGACTTTCCCTCGGTTTCGCTGGGGGTGGGGGCGGACCTTGGGCCGATGCCGTCGTCCGGGGGGCGATCCGCGTCGGGAGACAGGGGGCGAAGCTCGCCGACCTTTGCTCCGTAGGCGCGCAGCAGGATGTCGACCATCCCGAATCCGCCAGGATGGCGGCCGGGATCGGGCCGCCATGTCGGGTCCCGAAGGATCGACATGCGGCTCGCTTCCATGGCGCGGTGAAACGTCTCCGCTACGATGCGACCCCCGATATCGCCGAGCTTGCCACCGTTCAGCTCGGCCTCCCGCAGAACATAGAACCAGAGCGGCGTCGCGTCCGTCAGTTCCGCCTTGAGCGCGTCCGCCAATCCGGTGAGATCGAGGCCGCCGGCCGCTCCGGCCAGGATCTCCTCGGGCCCGAGCGCGCGCACGCTCACGCCCTGAGCGGTGAAATGGGCGACGACCTCCTGGGCGCTGGCGAGGCCCACCATTCGGCCCCGGACCAGGTTGCGGAAGGCGAGGTTCCTCTCGAGGTCGTCCGCCACGACGGAGCCGCGCCCGCCGAAGGAGCCGAGCGGCAGCGCCGCCAGGGGGTCCGTCAACCGCGGGTCGATCCGCCGGGCGATGTTCAGGGAGGCGCCGGGCTCGGGTGCGAGTTGCGGGATGGCGGCGTCCGCGACGAAATCGAACAATCGCGTCCAGTCCGCGACCCAGTTGCTCGGCAGCCGTTCGAAGTCGCCGTCCAGCGGATTGTTGATGTCGCTTCCCGGAGACAGGTTGCCGCTGGTGCCGCTGAACCGGAACAGGTTCAGCAGCGAGCCCCGCGCGATTGTCGGGGGGCCCGGGCGGTCGTTGAAGAACAGGTTCCAGTCATAGGCGTCTCGGATCATGGAATGGCCGAACCGGTAGGCGGCCACCGAGAACTCGATCGGCATCGTCGCCGTCGTCGCCGAGCTCGGCTGAACGATCTTCCGACCGTCCTGGACAACGCTGCGCAGAACGTCGGCGTCGACGATGCGGGGCAGGAAGTCGTTCACGAGCATCCACTGGTAATGCTTCACCGTATCCTCGCGCGCGCTCTCGAACAGGAGGGCGCTCGGGATCCCTTTCGCCGCGAGCTTGCGCACGTTGAAGTTGTGGAACCGCATGAAGGCGAGGTGAAGCTGCGCGATCGAGAGGTTCTCGTCGTTGCGGGGGTCCGGGATGTCGGCCGAGCGCCGCTGGGTGTCCGTCGCGGCGCGCGCTCCGAGGCGGGGGAGGTCGAAGCCGTCGAGCGACAAGGCCGCGATCGGGCCCGGCCCCGCCGCGGCCGTCTTGCCGACCACCAACTGGGCTCCGTCGGCCTGGTACCGGTGCGGGCTGTCCGGGGCGTTCGGGCCGAGGCCGAACACGGAATCCAGGTCGAGCGCAGGGCTTCGGCCCTGTGAGAGCTGGTCGACCGTCAGTGAGGTGTTGAACGGAACCTTCGTGACGTCGCGCGTGAGGTCGTGGTCCACAAACTGGCCGAGATAGGTGAAGCCGGCCGGTACGTCGCCGTCGATCTCCGGAGGCACGCTCACCATCGCCTCGGCCAGGGCCCGCAGCAGGGCATCGCTCGAGGGAGCCGCCCCGCGCCGCACGATCTGGGAGAACCGGAACGCGCTGTCCTGCTCACTGGGCGTTGCCGGTCGCTCGACCGCTCCGACCAGCGTGTTCTGGTCGGCGAGAAAGAAGAAGTCGCGACGATGCCGCTCCGCCATTGTGCTCCTCCATGAGGCGCGCGTTCGCGCCGCCTCATGGATTGCACGGCCTTCGGCCGACTACAACCTAGAGTTTAGTTGCGAGGTGTAATACAGCTTCACCTGGCGGGGGCGACCAGCCGCGGGCCGCGTCAGGCCTGGAATGCCGCCCGGATCTTCGCGGCATGGGCCCTGAGGGTGTCGCCGGGCGCCATGTCCCCCGTGTGGGGGCGGAGCGGTACCCCGTTCCAGCGCGGCAGCACGTGGACGTGCATGTGGAACACGACCTGGCCGCCCGCCGGCTCGTTGAACTGCTGGATCGTGAGCCCGTCCGCGCCCATGGCTGTGACCGTCGCCCGCGCCACAATCTGCACCGTCGCGTACAGCGTGGCGAGATCGGCCTTCGAGGCGTCCAGCAGGGTGCGGACGGGCGATTTCGGAATAACGAGCGTGTGCCCGTCCGCCCGGGGCATGATGTCCATGAAGGCCAGGGTATGCTCGTCCTCGTAGACGGTCTCCGCCGGCATCTCGCCGCGCAGGATCTTTGCGAACACGTTGGACGGGTCGTAGGTCATCGGCGGATCGCTCGGCTTCGGCAGTCCCGCGGTCGCTTAGCCGTCCGGTGCCGCTGCGACAACGTCAGCCGCCATCGCGTTTGAACGGGGTCGCGGCTTCGTACTCCTCGTGGGCGGCCTCGACGTAGTGCCGCTCCCGCGCGAGGAAGTCCGCGATCGCGCGCCGCAGTCCCGGATCGGCGATGTGGTGCGCCGAATAGGTCGTGACCGGCCGATAGCCCCGCGCGAGCTTGTGCTCGCCCTGCGCACCCGCCTCCACCCGCTTCAACCCCCGCGACAGGGCGAAGTCGATGGCCTGATAGTAGCAGACCTCGAAATGCAGAAAGGGGTGGTTCTCGATCGCGCCCCAGTTGCGGCCGTAGAGCGCGTCCGCACCGATGAAATTGATCGCGCCCGCGATGTAGCGGCCGCCTCGCTTCGCCATGACCAGAAGAACACGGTCGGCCAACCGCTCGCCAAGCACGGAGAAGAAGCGGCGGTTCAGGTAGGGCCGGCCCCATTTGCGCGAGCCGGTATCCATGTAGAAGGCAAAAAACGCGTCCCAATGGGCTTCCGTCAGGTCTCGCCCGGTGGCCCATTCGATCTCGATCCCGGCCGACAGGGCGTCGCGCCGCTCGCGGCGGATCGCCTTGCGCTTGCGGGACGACATTGCGCCGAGGAAGCCTTCGAAATCGCCGAAGCCCTCGTCCACCCAATGGAACTGCTGGTCGGTGCGCAGCAGGTAGCCGCGTCCCTCGAGCTCCCGAGCCACTTCCTCCTCGAGAAAGGTGAGGTGGATGGAGGAGGCCCCCACCTGAGCCTCGACGGCCTCGAGCCCGGCCGCGAGGGCCGACCTCATGCGGACCGGATCATCGTTCCGGCCCACCATCAGCCGCGGCCCCGTCGCCGGTGTGAAGGGCACGCTGACCTGCAGCTTCGGGTAATAGCGCCCGCCGGCCCGCTCGTAGGCGTCAGCCCAGCCGCCGTCGAAGACGTATTCGCCCATGGAATGCGCCTTCAGGTAGCAGGGCGCGGCCGCACGGAGCTCACCCTCCTGCCGGACCAGGAGGTGGGCCGGCTTCCAGCCGGTGCGCCCCCCGACGCAGCCCGATTCCTCGAGGGCCGACAGAAAGGCGTGCGAGACGAACGGGTTGTCGACGGCGCCGGACGGTCCGGCCGCGCAGGAATCCCACTCCGCGGCCCCGACGGCCGACAACGCCGGTGCGATGGAGACGGTCAGGTCGGACACGGGCCGCGATCCGGAGAGCATGGGCAATGGTGCAGCCGCACAATGGCTCCGGCAAGGCGGAGGCCTGCCCGCTCAATCAGGTGTGAAGCCCTCGAAGACGATCTGGTCGGCATGGGCCCGGGCGCGCGCGCCGTCGGCGGCGCTCCGCACCGTCCAGGTCATGACCGGCACCCCGGCGAGGCAACGCGGCAGCGAGGTGGCGGCGCAGGGCAGGTCGAGATGGCGCCAGGAGATGAAGTCCGGGACCGTCTCCGGCCAGTGCAGGAGGTCCGTCAGGCGTTTGACCCGGTCTGGGCCCAGCCTCTCCGCCTCCGCGCCGTCATAGGCGGATTGGCCGACGATGCCGCGGGGCAGGGACGGGGCGTCCCGCCGCAGCACTGCGACAATCTCGGGATCGAAGGATTTCACCGCGACCGGCTCGGCGCGCGAGGCCAGTAGCTGCATCACCCTGCGTGCGAGCCGCTCGTCCCCGTCGAACCGGCTCTTCACCTCGACGACGACAGGGGTTCGGCCGGCGATCCGGTCCAGAAACGCCGCCAGTGTCGGGATGCGCTCGGAGGTGCCGCAAACCGAAAGCCCGGACAGCTCCGACGCGGTTCGGGCCCGGACCGGCCCCTCCGCCCCCGTGAGGCGCGGAAGGTCGTGGTCGTGGAACACCATGGCCTCGCCGTCGGCGGAGATCTGCACGTCGCATTCGATGGCAAATCGCCCCGCCACCGCGGCTTCGGCGGCCGCGATCGTGTTCTCGGGCAGGCCGGCCGCCCTGTCGTGCAGGCCGCGATGCGCGATCGGACGCGCGACCAGCCAGGAGGGGGCGGTCATTCGACCTCGAACAGTGCCTCGACCTCGACGGCCGCCCCGAGCGGGAGGGCGGCCACGCCGATGGTGGAGCGGGCATGGCGGCCCTTGTCGCCGAACACCTGGACCATGAGGTCGGACGCGCCGTTCATGATGCCGGCCTGGCCGGTGAATTCCGGCGTGCTCGCGATGAAGCCGCCGAGCCGGATGCAGCGCCGCACCCGGTCGAGATCGCCCACCGCGGCCCGAAGCTGCGCGAGGACGTTGATGGCGCACAGGCGGGCGCCCTCCCGGGCGTCCTCCGGGGTGACGTCGGCACCGAGGCGGCCGAGATGGGTCGCGCCGATCTTTCCGTCGGGGCCGAAGCAGATCTGGCCGGAGATGGTGACGAGGTTCCCCGAGCGCACATACGGGACGTAGTTGGCGACGGGTGCGGCGGGATTCGGCAGCGCGATCCCGAGCTCGGCGAGTGTGGCGTCGACCTTGCTCATGTCATCATTGTCCGGCCAGTAGGTGTCGTCTTCTGGCGGAGAGGAGCGTCGGCCGCAAGGCGTGGCCGGCTCGCCCGCCTCGTCACGACCGGTCGCAGGAGCGTTGCAGAGATGATGCGGTTCCCGTTTGCCCCCGCGCTCGCCGTCGCCGGCCTGCTCGCCGCGTCCGCCGTGCAGGCCGAGGCCCCCCCGGTGCGGCTCGCCCCCCACCGGGCCATCTACGAGCTCTCGCTCGAGCAGAGCGGCGGCGCCCGCACGATCGAATCGGCGCGCGGGCTGATCGCCTTCGATTTCACCGGGGACGCCTGCGAGGGCTATGCGCTCAAGTTCCGGCAGCGCACGGAGTTGCAGAGCGGGGAGGCCGGAACCAGGACCTCCGACCTGCGCACCGCCAATTTCGAGAGCGGCGATGGCCGCAGCTTCCGGTTCCGCAACGACACCGGCTCCGGCGAGGGTGCGGCGACGCAGAGCGTCGACGGAACCGCCGAGCGCAAGCCCGACGGCGGGCTCTCGGTGCGGCTCCGGTCGCCGAAGCGCGAAACGGCCGCGCTAGCAGCCGGCGCCGTCTTCCCGAACACCCAGATGAAGCGTCTCATCGAGGCTGCCCGGAAGGGCGACACGACGTTTTCCGAGAAGATCTTCGACGGGTCCGACGACGGCCGCACGATCTACGAGACCCTGGCGGTGATCGGAAAGCGGATCCCCGCCGGGGACGGCTCGAGCCTCGAGGAGGCCGCGCGCCAGCCCGGCCTCGCGAAGCTCGACCGGTGGCCGGTCACGATGAGCTATTTCAAGGACGGCAAGCGCGACGAAACGCCGGTCTACGTCCTCAGCTTCGACGTCTACGAGAACGGCATCAGCCGGGCGCTCAAGCTGGATTACGGCGACTTCGCGCTGAAGGGCGTCATGACCAGGCTCGAGCTCCTGCCAGAAAGCGCCTGTCAGCGCTGACCGAAGGGGAACGCCAGGCCCTTCTGCACGGCGGCGGCCCCGAAACGGTCGCGAATCCTGTCGATCGCCGCCTCCATGCGGCTCTCCTCGGCGACGGTCGCGTCGGCGAGGTCGCCGCGGTCGGCTTCCTCCGCCGGGCACAGGTCTGCCGCGCCGATCCCGATCAGCCGGAACAGGCGGCCGTCGCACTCGTCCCGCAGCATCGTCCGGGCCGGCTCGAACAGCCGCTTGGCGAGCTGCGTCGCCGGCAGGCCGGAGCGCGTGCGGGTCGCCAGGCGGAAATCCCGATCCTTCAGCTTGAGGACCACGCTGCGGCCCCCGAGCGACGCCTTCTTCAGCCGCGACGACACGCGCTCGCAGAGACGCCACAGGATCGGCTCCAACTCCTCGAAGCGCCCGGTATCGGTGTTGAAGGTCGTCTCGGCTGAGACGCTCTTCGCCTCCCGGCGCGGCTCGATCCGGCGGGCGTCCTCTCCCCTGGACAGCCGGGCCAGACGCTCGCCGTCGCGCCCGAGAAGCGCCACGAGTTCGGCCGGCGATCGCTCGCGAAGGTCGCGCACGATGCGCAGCCCGGCCCGGGCGAGCCGCGCCTCGGTCTGCTTGCCGATGCCAGGAAGGATCGAGATCGGCCGGGGGGCGATGATGGATTCGGCGTCGGAGCGGCCGAGGATAGAGAAGCCGCGCGGCTTCTCCTGGTCGGAAGCGATCTTGGCCAGGAACTTGTTATAGGACAGACCGACCGAGACCGTGATGCCGATCTCGCGCTGCACGCGGTCCGCGAAGCGGGCGAGCACCCGCGCGGGCGTCGCCGCATGGAGGCGCGCCGTGCCGGTGAGGTCCAGGAACGCCTCGTCGATCGAGATCGGTTCGACCAGCGGCGTCAGCTCGAGCATCAGGCCGCGAACCTCCCGGCCGACCGCCGCGTAGCGTTCGATGTTCGGCTTCACCACGGTGGCGTGCGGGCAGGCGGACAGCGCCTTGAACATCGGCATGGCGGACCGGATGCCGTAGGTGCGGGCGATGTAGCAGGCCGTGGCGACGACGCCGCGCGTGCCGCCCCCGATGATGAGCGGCACGTCCCGCAAGGCCGGATTGTCGCGCTTCTCGACCGCGGCATAGAACGCGTCGCAATCGACATGCGCGATGGCGAGCTCGTGGAGCTCGGGATGGCGCAGGATCCGGGGGGAGCCACACACGGCGCAACGCCCGCCGGGCAGCGCCTGGTCGGCGGCGTCGCAATCCCGGCAGAGCGAGGGCAACGCCTCCCGGCTCAAGGGTCGAACTCCGCCTCGGGCGACAGGCGCTGGCGGGCGTGCTCGATCGTCTGCGGATCGATCCCGCTTTCCGCGGCGACGGCCAGCAGCAGGGCCTCGTCCCCCGAGACATGGTCCAGAACCGCAGCCATGAACCCCGGCTCGCCTGCCGCCTGACGGATGGTGGAAGGCAAGAGGCCAGTCATCGCCATGAAGCGCTCCAGCCGCTCCGGCTCCGCAACGAGACGATCGAAGGCGGTGAGCGCGACGGCTTCGGGATCGAGCGCTGCGCTTTTGATCTTGATCGTCCGCATCGAGCCCGATTTGCCTTTCATCAACATGTCCGGGCTAGTTTTGGTGCAGCCCGGACCGAGTCTCTGCGTCGCCGCACAATGCTCCAGGCCGGCCAGGATTCGCCCGATGAAGAAGACCGTGCTCATTGTGGAGGACAATGAGCTGAACATGAAGCTGTTCGGCGACCTTCTCGAGGCTCACGGCTACGCCACTCTGCGGACCGGCAACGGCATCGAGGCGATCGACCTCGCCCGCGCGCACCGGCCGAATCTCATCATCATGGACATCCAGCTGCCGGAAGTCTCCGGCCTCGATGTCACGCGTTGGATCAAGGAAGACGAGGATCTGCGCTCGATCCCCGTCATCGCGGTCACGGCGTTCGCCATGAAGGGCGACGAGGAACGCATCCGCGAGGGCGGCTGCGAGGCCTACCTGTCCAAGCCGATTTCGGTCGCCAAGTTTCTCGAGACGGTCCGTACCTATCTCAACGCTGCCTGAGGCCAGGAGAACGTCATGTCGGCCCGTGTGCTCGTGGTGGATGATATCATCACGAACGTGAAGCTGCTCGAGACGAAGCTCTCGGCGGAATATTTCGACGTTGTCACCGCGATGAACGGGCCGGACGCAATCGACGTCTGCGAACGGGGCCTGTGCGACCTCGTGCTGCTCGACGTGATGATGCCGGACATGGACGGATTCGAGGTCTGCCGCCGGCTGAAGAATTCGCCCGCCACGGCGCATCTGCCGGTCGTGATGGTGACGGCGCTCGACCAGCCGAGCGACCGCCTGCGCGGGCTCGACGCCGGCGCGGACGATTTCCTCACGAAGCCGGTGGACGACGTCGCGCTGTTCGCCCGCGTCCGCTCGCTGGTGCGCCTGAAGGCCGTAACGGACGAGCTGCGGGCCCGCCTCATGGGCTCGCGGACCTACGGCCTCGGCGATCCGCTCGCTGCGGCAACGGCGGAAACGGGGCAGAACGGCCGCGTTCTTCTGGTCGACGACCGGCCGAGCTCCTACGAGCGGCTCTCGGCCGCGCTGTCGCAATACCATCGCGTCGAGGTCGAGACGAACCCGCACCACGCAACCATCCGGGCGGCCGAAAGCGATTTCGACGTCGTGCTGGTCAGCCTGGACCTGCAGGACTTCGACGGTCTGCGCCTGTGTGGGCAGTTGCGTTCGCTGGAGCGGACCCGGCACGCTGCCGTCGTGCTCATCGCCGACATGGGCGAGAAGGCGCGCGTGCTGCGCGGGCTCGACATCGGCGCGCACGATTTCCTGGTTCGGCCGGTGGACCGGAACGAACTCGTCGCCCGCGTGCGGACTCAGGTGCGTCGCAAGCGCTTCGCCGAGCGGCTGCGCGACAGCGTGCAGTTCTCGATGGACGCCGCCGTCACGGACGGCCTGACCGGGCTCCACAACCGGCGCTATCTCGACGTGCATCTCGCGACGCTGTTCGACGAGGCGGTCCGGCGCGGGTCCGAATTCGCCGTCCTGCTGCTCGACATCGACCGCTTCAAGTTGATCAACGATACCTTCGGGCACGATGTCGGCGACGAGGTGCTGCGCGAATTCGCGACCCGCATCCGAACGCTCACCCGCAACGTGGACCTCGTGGCGCGCTACGGCGGCGAGGAGATCGTGGTGGTGGTGCCCGAGGCATCCCTGGAAGAGGCGCGCGTCGTGGCCGAGCGCATCCGGGAACGGGTGGACGCGAAGCTGTTCAAGGGGGGCGGCTCCGGGCGAGAGCTGAGCGTGACCGTGTCGATCGGCGTGGCAGCGCGCCAGGGCCTCGATATCAGCTCGGCCGAGATCATGAAAAGAGCGGATCTCGCCCTCTACAAGGCCAAGGAGAGCGGCCGAAACCGGGTGATCGCCGCCGCCGCATGAAGGTTAACGCCGGAGCGGTAAAGGTCACCGCTTAACCTTTACAACCATCTAACAGCAGCAAGAGAGTGATCTGTATTGGATCGGGGGCGGAGGATCTGTAGTTTCCTCCTCGAACCGACGCCGCTTTCGAGCAGCGTCGAGGATAGCCCTCCGATGCTCAGGTCCGCCGCATCTCCTGGGTTTCGAGGGCTAGGCCGGCTCGGGAGCGGTATTGCCTCCTCACAGCCGCTCCCGACCGGCCACCCCTAACGAAGCTTGGGCGCGAGCCCGGCTTCGAACGGGTCCTCGGCCGGTCTGGTCGTCTGGGCCGGCGCCTGACGGCGCGCGCCCGAGGCGGAGGCGGGCGCGGGGACAGGGGCCAATCGCAGGCACGCGACGTCCTTGGCGCCCTTCATGCTGCTGCCGGTATCGTCGATCATCAGCGCCGGGCTGTGCCGAAGCCGCCATGCGTCGAGTTCCGCCTGGCTGTCGCGCGTCACCACCCCGAACACCGGGCCGGACGCCGTGCCGCGGCTGCGGACGAACGGGAACTGTCCGCTGTCGTCGAAGCCGAACACCGCGATCACCGTGAGCCCGTCCACCTTCTCCGGCTTGGCCAGCGCGAAGTAGTTCACGTCGTCGGCGACATGGAACGCCATGGACCGGATGAGGCTTCTCCGGATGAGGAGCTTCAGCACATCCGCGACCTTGCGGGGACGCCCGCAATCGAGTTCGCGCGAGATCACTGCAGAAAAGTCGAAGTTCGCCTCTTCGTCGTAGCAGTGAAGCCGTTCGGACGCGTCGAGGATCGACCGGCAGGCCGGGACAGGCGGAGCCGGTTGTGCTTCCGCACCGCCGAGGGCAGCGAGCGCGCCGATCAATCCAGCTCCCAAAGCCCTCATCGATCAGCCCCCCGGCCGGCATCTCCGAGCTTATCGTAACTCAGATCGACCTCGCGCCGCCACGATAAGACCGCCGCTCGGGGGAGGGAGCGCGTCGTCCGCTCGTCTGGACGCGGGAGCTGTCCGACACATTCGAATCGGGGACTCGACCTGGGCGAGTGTCAAGACTAATACGTCGGTCTAGTTGTGCGTAACGGGGATAACTATGCGGCAGGGGGATCACCACGTCCGGACCATGCGGGCACTCATCGGCACGGCGAAGCGGGAGAACGCCAGGATGGTCGCAGCTGCGATCGGCGGGCATCTGACCAAGCTCGCGCGAGAGACCGGGCACGACCCGGATGTCGCGGACGCCTCGGAGACCGTCCGCGAGGCGAGCCTGTCCCTGCTGAAGGCTCTCAACCGGGACGCGGACGTCGCGACCGCCCGCAAGGTCGCCCTGCGTTCCATCGAGACCCTCGAGGCGACCATTCCGATTCAGGTGGCGGTCCCGCGTCCGGCGGCCGTTCTCGGGCCCGAGCTGCAGGCCGCCCGGGACAACCGCGGCATCCTGCGGCGCCTCGCGTCCCGCCGGCTGCCGTCGATGTTCCACCTGCGGAGCGGTCTGACCACCTAACCGGCGGCGCGCCGCGACCGGACGCCGAGCCGACTCGATTCGCTAGGTGTCAACGGCTAGGGTCGGCGAAAGGTGTGAGTAACGGGGATATCATGTCGGAACACGAGCGGCCGTTCGGCCAGATGCGGGAGTTGCTGCGGGAGGCCCGGGCGGAGAAGTCCCGCATGGTCG
>JAQGJJ010000069.1 GCA_028290695.1 Enterovirga sp.
GCAAAACCCATTTCGTGCGTCACCACCAGCATGGTCATGCCGTCGCGTGCCAGCGACACCATGGTTTCGAGCACTTCGGCCACCATTTCGGGGTCGAGCGCCGAGGTCGGCTCATCGAACAGCATGATCGTGGGCGACATGCTGAGGGAGCGCGCGATGGCGACGCGCTGCTGCTGCCCGCCCGAGAGCTGGCCCGGATACTTGTTGGCCTGCTCCGGGATCTTCACCCGGCGCAGGTACTTCATGGCCACCTCCTCGGCGTCCTTCTTCGGCATCTTCTTCACCCAGATCGGGGCGAGCGTGCAGTTCTCCAGGATCGTGAGGTGCGGAAACAGGTTGAAGTGCTGGAACACCATGCCGACTTCGCGCCGGATCTCGTCGATCTTCTTCAGGTCGTTGGTGAGCTCCGTGCCGTCCACGACGATGCGGCCCTTCTGGTGCTCCTCCAGCCGGTTGATGCAGCGGATCATCGTCGACTTGCCGGAGCCCGACGGGCCGCAGATCACGATGCGCTCGCCCTTGGCGACCGACAGGTTGATGTCCCGCAGGACGTGGAACTCGCCGTACCACTTGTTGACGCCCATCAGCTCGACGATGGGCTCGCCGGACATCCCCGGACGGGCCGTCGTTGAACTCTGCTCTGCCCCTGCCGCCATCTTGCTCACCGCTTTTGCCCGGCCGCGAGTTTGCGCTCCACCATGAGCGAATACCGCGACATCCCGAAACAACACACGAAGTAGAATAGGGCCGCGAAGGCGTAGCCCGTGTTCGAGACCGTCGGGGCGGCCCAGATCGGATCGATGCGGGCCGATTCGATCGTCTTCATGAGGTCGAAGACGCCGATCACGTAGACGAGGCTCGTATCCTTGAACAGGCCGATGAAGGTGTTGACGATGCCCGGGATGACGATGCGGAGCGCCTGCGGCAGCACGATCAGGACCATCATCCGCCAGTAGCCGAGGCCGAGCGACATCGCGCCCTCGTACTGGCCCTTCGGCACCGCCTGGAGACCGCCCCGCACCACCTCGGCCATGTAGGCGGCGGAGAAGATCGCGACGCCGACCAGCGGCCGCAGCAGCCTGTCCACCGTCACGCCCGCCGGCAGAAACAGCGGCAGCATCGTGTTGGCCATGATCAGCACGGTGATCAGCGGCACGCCGCGGATCACCTCGATGAAGATCACGGAGGCGAGCCGCACCACCGGCAGCTTCGAGCGCCGGCCGAGCGCCAGCAGGATGCCAAAGGGCAGCGAGAACACGATGCCGATCACGGACACGAGCAGCGTCACCAGGATGCCGCCCCAGAAGGCCGTCGAGACCGGCTCGAGCCCGACCGCGCCCCAGCCGGTCAGCAGGATGAAGGACGCGACCGGGAACACGACGAAGAAATAGGCGGCGCCGATGTCCCGCCTGGGCGCCCTCAGCCACAGCATCCAGACCACGCCGAGCGCCAGCATGGCGAACCAGACGTTGACCCGCCAGCGCTCCGGAACCGGGTAGGCCCCGTAGGTGAAGTAGCCGATGCGGTCGACCACGAAGGCCCAGCAGGCGCCGACCGGATGGCCGACCATGTCCTCGCGGCAGGCCGCCCGGTCCGCCCCGGTCCAGACCGCGTCCACGATCGCGAAGCGCAGCACCGGCGGCACCACGAGGTAGAGCAGGTACAGCACGACCAGGGTCAGGATCGTGTTGGACACCGACGAGAACAGGCTCTGCCGGATCCAGGCGATCGGGCCCCGCATGAGGCTCGGCGGCGGCAGGGGCTCGCTCTGCCGCGCCTGGACATAGGCGAGGGACGATCCCGAGAGCGACTGGACGGCCATGTGCGTCTCCTATCGCTCGATCAGCGCCATGCGGCTGTTGTAGGCGTTCATCAGGGAGGCGGTGGCGATGGATACCGTCAGGTACACCGCCATGGTGATGGCCACGCACTCGATCGCCTGGCCGGTCTGGTTGAGCACCGTGCCCATGAAGACCTGGACCAGGTCCGGGTAGCCGATCACGACCGCCAGGGAGGAGTTCTTGGTCAGGTTGAGGTATTGGCTGGTCAGCGGCGGGATGATCACCCGCATGGCCTGCGGGATCACCACGAGCCGCAGCGTCGGGCCGCTGCGCAGCCCGAGCGCGTGCGCTGCCTCCGTCTGCCCCTTCGACACGGCCAGGATGCCGGCCCGCACGATCTCGGCGATGAAGGCCGCCGTGTAGATCACCAGCCCGAGGGTCAGGGCCACGAGCTCGGGAAATATCTGGAGCCCGCCCCGGAGGTTGAAGGTGCCCTTGATGGGCATGTCGAAGTCGATCGGATTGCCGGCCACGACCGCCAGCACGATCCACAGAAGGGCCGGCACCCCGATCACGAGGCCGAGAGCTACGAGCAGCACGGGCGATTGCTCCCCCGTGCGGGTCTGCTTGCGGCTGGCCGCCGTGGCGTAGGCGATCGACGCCACGATGCCGATCACGACCGCCGCGAAGACGATCCAGGCGTGTCCCTCGACGATCGGCTTGGGCACGAACAGGCCGCGGTTGTTGAGAAACACGCCGAGCCCGGGATTCACGGAGGCCCGCGGCTCCGGCAGGGAGCGCAGCACGGCGATGTACCAGAACAGGAGCTGCAGCAGCAGCGGCAGGTTGCGGACCACCTCGACGTAAACCGTCGCGACCCGGGCCACGATCCAGTTGGAGGACAGCCGCGCGACCCCGAGCACGAACCCGAGCAGCGTCGCCAGCACCACTCCTATGGCGGCCACCAGGAGCGTGTTCAGGAGCCCGACCAGAAAGGCGCGGCCATAGGTCGAGGTCGCCGAGTACGGGATCAGCGTCTGGCCGATGTCGAAGCCGGAGGTGGAGTTCAGAAACGCGAAGCCGGATGCGATCTTCGCGGCCCGGAGGTTCTCGACCGCGTTTGTCGCGGCGGCCCAGACCAGCCCGACCACCACGACGACCAGCACCGCCTGGTACACGAGCCCGCGCACCTTCGGGTCGTTGACGAGGGACGCCTTGGCGGGCTCCGGGGCCCTCGCGATGGTCGACAAGCCTGTATCTCCGGCCGGTTACTGCTTGGAGCCCGGTCCTGCAGCGGAGCAGGACCGGGGCCCGGTCAAGGAGGCGCCGCCGGGCGGCGCCCCGTTAGGGTCAGCGAATGGGGGCCGCGAACTGGATGCCGCCCTTGTTCCAGAGGGCGTTCAGGCCGCGCTTGATCTTGAGGCGCGAGCCCTCGCCGATGTTGCGCTCGAAGATCTCGCCGTAATTGCCGACACCCTTCACCATCCTGACCGCCCAGTCCTTGGTCAGGCCGATCGACTCGCCGTACGAGCCCTCGGCGCCGAGCAGGCGCTTGATCTCCGGGTTATCCGATTTCACCATCTGGTCCACGTTCGCTTTTGTCACACCGAACTCCTCGGCGATGAGCAGCGCGTTGTGGGTCCAGCGCACGAGATCGGCCCATTGCGGATCGCCCTGGCGCACGCCCGGTCCGAGCGGCTCCTTGGAGATGATCTCCGGCAGGACGATGTGGTCGTCGGGCGCCGAGGCGCGCAGGCGCTCGGAATACAGGCCGGACGCGTCCGTGGTGAAGGCGTCGCAGCGGCCCGTGTCGTAGGCCTTGAACGTCTCGTCCGAGGTGGCGAAGGCCACGACCTCGTATTTCAGGTTGTTGCCCCGGAAGTAGTCAGCGAGGTTCAGCTCGGTCGTGGTGCCCTGCTGCGTGCAGATGGAGGCGCCGTTGAGCTCCTTGGCGGAGGCCACGCCCAGCTTCTTGCGCACCATGAAGCCCTGGCCGTCGTAGTAGTTGACCGCCGGGAAATCGAGGCCGAGCGTCGTGTCGCGCGACATGGTCACGGTGGTGTTGCGGATCAGAACGTCGACCTCGCCCGATTGCAGCGCCGTGAAGCGGTCCTTCGCGGCGAGGGGCGTGAAGCGCACCTTGGTCGGGTCGCCGAAGATCGCCGCCGCGATGGCCCGGCAGTAATCGACGTCGAAGCCGGACCAGTTGCCCTGCGCGTCCGGGACGCCGAAGCCGGCGAGACCCGTGTTCGCGCCGCACTGCAGGAAGCCCTTCTGCTTGACGTTGGCCAGGGTGGCCTGCGCCGAAGCGGTCGTCGCTCCGAGCCCCGCTCCGACGAGGCCGAGCCCCATTGCGAGCGCCAGCGACGCGATTCTTTTGCTCATGACCGGATGATCTCCACTCTGCTTGTGCCTGTCGTTTCGTTGGGTACGGCTGCCGGGTCGATCCCGCCTGCAGCTTTGATGCCATCGAAGGGGACAAACCCGGCCCGGTCAAGTCGAGCCGCCTGCAACCTTCGCTTGACGCGGCAGGCGGCAGGCGGCCAAGTCGCCGCCCCACCGCGCGAGCATCATGGCCCAGCATCCTTCGTCCCACCTCGAGCGTTTTGGCGAGCGCACGCGCCTCGTCCATGCCGGGCGCGAGCCCTTCGAGCAGCACGGCTTCGTCAACACGCCGATCTACCGCGGCTCGACCGTGCTCTACCCGAATACGGAGGACTTTCTCGCCCGGCGCGCCAAGTTCACCTACGGCACGCAGGGAACGCCGACGATCGCCTCGCTCGAGCGCGCCTGGTCGAGCCTCGCGGGCGCCGCCGACACCGTCCTGACCCCCTCGGGGCTCGCCGCCGTCACCATCGCCCTCCTGACCGTGTGCCGGGCGGGCGACCACCTGCTGGTCTCGGATTCCGCGTACCGGCCGACCCGGATCTTCTGCGACGGCGTGCTGAAGCGCTTCGGCGTCGAGACGACCTACTACGACCCGCTCGTCGGGGCCGGGATCGAGGCGCTGTTCCGGCCGAACACCCGCGCGGTCGTCACGGAGGCGCCGGGCTCGCAGACCTTCGAGATGCAGGACATCCCGGCCATCGCGGCCGTCGCGCATGCTCGCGACGCGGCCGTGCTGATGGACAACACCTGGGCGACGCCGCTGTTCTTCCCGCCCCACGCCATGGGCGTCGACATCGCGATCGAGGCCGGCACCAAGTACCTGTCGGGCGGCTCCGACCTCCTGCTCGGTCTCACCTCCGCCAACGAACGCTGGGCGAAGCCGCTCCGCCAGACCTTCCAGGCCTTCGCGATGTGCGCCGGCCCGGAGGACGTGTTTCTCGGCCTGCGCGGCCTGCGCACGATGGCGCTGCGGCTGAAGGAGCACGAGAAGCAGGCGCTGGAGATGGCGCGCTGGTTCGCGGCCCGCCCGGAGGTCGCCCGGGTTCTCCATCCGGCGCTCGAGAGCGATCCGGGCCACGCGATCTGGAAGCGCGATTTCAAGGGCTCGTCGGGGCTGTTCTCGGTTGTGCTGAAGCCCGCGAGCCCGGCCGCCCTCGCCGCCATGCTGGACGGGCTCGAGCTGTTCGGGATCGGGGCGTCCTGGGGCGGCTTCGAGAGCCTCGTCCTGCCGTTCGACCCCGCCGCCTACCGGACCGCGACGACCTGGCAGGCCGAGGGCCCGGCGCTGCGCTTCCACATCGGGCTCGAGGATCTGGACGACCTCAGGACGGATCTCGAGGCCGGTTTCGCGCGGCTCCGGGCGACCGCATGATCCGGCGCGCCGTCGCCTGCCTCGCCCTCGTCGGCTGGGCTGCGGGCGCGGCTGCGAACGACTCCACCGCCGAGCTGTCGGCCGGCGGGCTCGTCCTCTCGTCGAGCCCCGACATCCGCATGGTCGCGGAAGACCTCTCGGTCTCGGTTCGCGAGATCCGGGTCGCCTACCGGTTCCTGGACACGGCGCCTCGCGACGTGTCGACCGTGGTGGCCTTTCCGCTCCCGGATCTCACGGGGGCGCCCGACGCCAACATCGCGCTGCCGGAGGCGGAGAGCGACAACTTCGTCGGGTTCGCGACCCGGGTGAACGGCGCCCCGGTCGCCACGGAGGTCGAGCGGCGCGTTATCGCAGCCGGGATCGACCGGACGGACAGGCTGCGCCAGCTCGGGATTCCGCTCCATCCGCTCTCGCCGGAGACCCAGCGCGCCCTCGACGCCCTCCCGCGCGAGCGCTGGGCGGACCTGGTCGCGCTCGGCCTCGTGGCGGTCGACAGCTACGACGATACCGGACGGGGCATGAAGGACCATGCCGTGCCGCGCTGGACGCTCAAGACGACGTATCACTGGCGGCAGACGTTTCCGGCCGGACGGGAGATCACGGTCGAGCACAGCTACCGGCCCGTGGTCGGCCGTTCCGTCGTGACGCCGCTCGCCTTTCCCGCCTTCCGGCGCGAGGCGGACTTCGCCCGCTACCAGGCGAGCTATTGCATGGATTCCGACTTCCTCTCGGCCGCCCGCCGGGTCGCGGACAGCCATCCGGGGGAGGCCCGCATCGCCTACGTCCTGACGACCGGGGCGAACTGGGCCGGCCCCATCGGAGATTTCCGCCTCGTGGTCGACAAGGGGCATCCGTCGAACCTCGTCAGCTTCTGCGGCGAGGGCGTGCGCAAGATCTCGCCGACCCGCTTCGAGATGAGGAAGCGCGACTTCACGCCCGCGAAGGATCTCGGGATCCTCATCATCGGGCGGGATCTCGCGCAATAGAGAGACAGCCCGCCCCGCGGGCCGATACAGACGACAAGCAGACCGGGAAGATCGCTCATGTCCCTCCACGCCACGCAGATGCCGTCCTCGCGGCCGCCGTCCCGGCTGGCCAAGGCCCTGTCGCCAGGCGGGCCGGTGACCTGCATCGAGGACCTGCGGGTCGTGGCGGAGCGGCGCGTGCCGCGCATGTTCTACGATTACGCGGATTCCGGCTCCTGGACGGAGAGCACGTACCGGGCGAACAGCGCCGATTTCGCGGCCATCAAGCTGCGCCAGCGCGTCGCGGTCGACATGACCAACCGGACGCTGGCCTCGACCATGGTGGGCCAGCCGGTCGCCATGCCGGTGGCGCTCGCGCCGACCGGGCTGACCGGGATGCAGCATGCCGACGGGGAGATCCTGGCGGCGCGGGCGGCCGCAAAGGCGGGCGTGCCGTTCACGCTGTCGACCATGTCGATCTGCTCGATCGAGGACGTAGCCGAGAACACCGACCGGCCGTTCTGGTTTCAGCTCTACGTGATGAAGGACCGCGACTTCATCGACCGGCTGATCGGGCGGGCGCAGGCGGCCGGATGCTCGGCGCTGGTGCTGACTCTCGACCTGCAGATCCTCGGGCAGCGCCACAAGGACATCAAGAACGGGCTCTCGACGCCGCCCAAGCCGACGCTCCGCAACCTCATCAACCTGGCGACGAAGCCCGCCTGGTGCCTCGGCATGCTGGGAACGCAGCGCCGCACCTTCCGCAACATCGCCGGGCACGCGAAGGGCGTGACGGACCTGTCCTCCCTGTCGGCCTGGACGGCCGAGCAGTTCGACCCGACGCTGAACTGGGACGACGTGGCCCGCATCAAGGAGCGCTGGGGCGGCAAGCTGATCCTGAAGGGCATCCTGGACCCGGACGACGCCGAGCTCGCGGTGCGGAGCGGCGCGGACGCGCTCATCGTGTCGAACCATGGCGGCCGCCAGCTCGACGGGGCGCTCTCCTCTATCGAGGCGTTGCCGGCCATCGCCGACGCAGTCGGCGGCCGGATGGAGATCCTGTTCGACGGCGGCATCCGGTCCGGCCAGGACGTGCTCAAGGCGCTGGCGCTCGGCGCGACCGGCACCTTCATCGGCCGCGCCTTCCTGTACGGGCTCGGCGCCATGGGCGAACGGGGCGTGACCCTCGCGCTCGACATCATCCGCAAGGAGCTCGACGTCTCCATGGCGATGTGCGGGCTGCGCGACGTGACCCGGGTGGACGGGGCGATCCTGGCCCGCAACCCGTACGCGGTGCGGGCGTGACGCCGGCCGGGGCACCGGTGCGGGCCGGTCGCGCCGCGTTGCCGCACGGCGGCCCGAAGCCGAGCCAGGTTGTTGCATCGGGAGCTAGGCTGCCCGATACGGAGTTGAACTCCGACAAGGCTGGATGAGGTCGCGAAACCCGAGATGATGCGTCAGGTCGAGCTGGTCGAGCGGGTCAAGCGCTACGACCCCTCCGCTGACGAGGCTCTGCTCAACCGCGCCTACATCTACGCCATGGTGGCCCATGGCAGCCAGAAGCGTGCGTCGGGCGACCCCTTCGTGGCCCATCCGCTCGAGGTCGCGGCGATCCTGACGGACCTGCGGCTCGACGCCGCCACCATCATCGCGGCCGTCCTGCACGACACGATCGAGGACACGGGCGCGACGCTCGACGAGATCAACCGCATCTTCGGCCCGGAGATCGGCTCGCTCGTCGACGGCCTGACCAAGCTCAAGAAGCTCGACCTCGTCTCGAAGCAGGCCGCGCAGGGCGAGAACTTCCGCAAGCTCCTTCTCGCCATCGCGGCCGACCTGCGGGTGCTGCTGGTGAAGCTTGCGGACCGCCTGCACAACATGCGGACGCTGGCCTTCATGCCGCCCGAGAAGCGGCGCCGCATTGCCGAGGAGACGCTCGACATCTACGCGCCCCTGGCGGGCCGCATGGGCATCCAGGAGATCCGCGACGAGCTCGAGGACCTGGCCTTCAGGACGCTGAAGCCCGAGGCGCACGAGACCATCACCAAGCGGCTCTCCGATCTGACGCACCGGAGCGAAGGGCTCACGGGCGAGATCGAGACGAGTCTGAAGGCCAAGCTCGCGGCGGGCGGCATCGACGCCCGGGTGTCCGGCCGCCAGAAGCGCCCCTACTCGATCTGGCGCAAGATGGAGCGCAAGTCGGTCGCCTTCGAGCAGCTCTCGGACGTGTTCGGGTTCCGCATCGTGGTCGACGGCATCGGCGAGTGCTACCAGGCGCTCGGCATCGTCCACACCGCCTGGCCGATGGTGCCGGGGCGCTTCAAGGACTACATCTCAACCCCGAAGCAGAACGACTACCGGTCGCTGCACACCACCGTCATCGGGCCGCAATCCCAGCGCGTCGAGCTCCAGATCCGCACCCCGGAGATGGAGGAGATCGCCGAATACGGCATCGCCGCCCACGCGCTCTACAAGGACGGCAAGACCGACCCCTCGCATCTCGGCTCCGAGAGCCGCGCCTACCAGTGGCTGCGCCGCACGGTGGACCTCCTGGCCGAGGGCGACAGCCCGGAGGAGTTCCTCGAGCACACCAAGCTCGAGCTGTTCCACGACCAGGTGTTCTGCTTCACGCCGAAGGGCCGGCTCATCGCGCTGCCGCGCGGCGCCACCGCGATCGACTTCGCCTATGCCGTGCACACCAATGTCGGAAACTCGGCCGTCGGCGCCAAGATCAACGGCCGCATGGCGCCGCTCTTCAACGAGCTGCAGAACGGCGACGAGGTCGAGATCGTCCGGGCGGACGGTCAGATGCCGCCGCCCGCCTGGGAATCGCTCGTCGCGACCGGCAAGGCCCGGGCCGCCATCCGGCGCGCCACCCGGGCTTCCGTGCGGCGCCAATATGCCGGGCTCGGCCGCCAGATCCTGGAGCGCGCCTTCCAGCGCGCCGGCAAGGCCTTCTCGGACGACAAGCTGAAGGGCGCCCTGCCGCGCCTCGCCCGCACCTCGATCGACGACGTGCTCTCGGCCGTGGGGCGCGGCGAGATGTTCTCCGGCGACGTCGTGCGGGGGGTCTACCCGGACTACAAGGACGAGCGCCGCGGCGGGGGCGAGGCGCGCGACGAGGCCCGCTCGTCCCGCGGCGGCGTCAACGGCGGCGGGCCCGCGCCGCACGCCATCCCGATCCGGGGCATCGATCCCGACCTGCCCATCCGGTTCGCGCCGAATGGCGGCGCCGTGCCGGGCGACCGCATCGTCGGCATCCTGACGCGCGGCGAAGGCGTCACGATCTACCCGATCCAGAGCCAGGCGCTGGCGGCCTTCGACAACGACCCCGAGAGCTGGATCGACGTGCGCTGGGACATCGAGCCCGGCGAGGAGCGGCGCTTCCCGAGCCGGCTCGCGCTGCAATCCATCAACGAGCCGGGCAGCCTGGCGCAGATCGCCCAGGTCATCGCGGACCATGACGGCAACATCGAGAACGTGTCGATGAAGCGCCGCACCGAGGATTTCACGGAGGTCACGATCGACCTGTCGGTGTTCGACCTGAAGCACCTGAACGCGATCGTGTCGGAGCTGCGGGCCAAGCCCGCGGTCAACCGGGTCGAGCGCGTCCTGGCCTAGGGACGCGCGGGCGGGCGGGCGTCAGCCCTTGTCCCGCATGAGGCGGCCGCGCTCGCGCTCCCAGTCCTTCTTCTTCTCGCTTTCGCGCTTGTCGTGGAGCTTCTTGCCGCGGCCGAGCCCGAGCTCGATCTTGGCCCGCCCGTTCTCGTTGAAATAGAGCTTCAGCGGCACGAGCGTGAACCCCTCCCGCTGGGTCGCGCCGATGAACTTGTCGATCTGGCGCCGGTTCAGCAGCAGCCGCCGCGGCCGCCGCGGCTCGTGGTTGAAGCGGTTGGCCTGCAGGTATTCCGGGATGTTGGCGTTGAACAGGAAGATCTCGTTGCCGGATGGTCCGGCATAGGCCTCCCCGATCGTGGCCTTGTTGGCCCGCAGCGACTTCACCTCGGTTCCGACCAGCGCGATGCCGGCCTCGACCGTGTCGGTGATCTCGTAATGGTAGCGGGCGCCGCGGTTGTCCGCGACCACCCGGCCGGGTGCTTTGTCCTTCGCCATCAGGTGTTCAGCAGGCCCGCATGGACCATCGCGGCCTGGATGGCCGAGCGGGTCCCCGGGGTGACGGGCAGCAGCGGCAGGCGGATCTCCTCCGTGCCGCGCCCGAGCAGCGCCAGGCCGCATTTCGCGCCCGCGAGCCCGGGCTCGATGAAGATCGCGTCATGCAGCGGCACGAGGCGGTCCTGGACGGTCAGGGCCGCCCCGTAATCGCCGGCCAGGGACGTTTCGTGCAGATCGGCGCAGAGTCGGGGCGCAACGTTCGAGACGACGGAAATACAGCCGTGCCCGCCGGCGGCATTATAGGCGAGCGCCGTCATATCCTCGCCAGAAAGCTGGATGAAGTCTGGCCCGAGCTTCCAGCGCTGAAGCGACACGCGGGCGAGATTGCCGGTGGCATCCTTCACGCCGGCGATGTTGCCGAGTTCGTAAAGGCGGGCCATCGTGTCGACGGACATGTCGATCACCGAGCGTGGCGGTATGTTGTAGATGATGATCGGAATCCCGATGGCATCGTTCACGGCCTTGAAGTGCCGGAAAAGCCCCTCTTGAGTGGGCTTGTTGTAATAGGGCGTGACAACGAGCGCGGCGTCCGCGCCCGCCTCTTCGGCATGCTTGGCGAAATCCACCGCCTCGACGGTCGAGTTCGAGCCGGCGCCCGCGATCACGAGCGCGCGCCCGTTCGCCTGGTCGACGCAGATCTCGACCACCCGCTTGTGCTCCTCGTGGCTGAGCGTCGGGCTTTCGCCCGTCGTGCCGACCGGAACGAGGCCGCGCGTGCCGCTCTCGATCTGCCACTCGATCAGGGCCCGGAAGGCGTCCTCGTCCACCGCGCCGTCCCGGAACGGCGTCACCAGGGCGGTCATCGAGCCTCTGAACCGCGTTGCCGTCATCCCGTTTCCTTCCGTCTCGACCGAGCCGTTCTCCGGCGCTCCGGGCGCATGAGACATAGTTGCCGCGAAAGGGCCGCGCAAACGCGCTCTTCCGGCCGCAAGGATTCGTCAACCCTGTCGGGCGCCAAATGACCCACATGCCCCTCCGCCACCCCATCCCCCCGCGGCCCTGCGGCCAAACGACCGCGCTCGTCGCCGCGGCCGCGATCGCCTGGGCGGTGCTCGGCGCACCGGCATCCGGTCAGGAAAAGGGGCCCGCCGCCGGCCCGCTGACCACCGGCAGCATCCCGCCCGCGTCGTCGGCGCAGGCTGCTCCCCTGGCCGCGGCGCCGCCGGGCGCCGTGTCGCCCGGCGGCCAGCAGGCCGGTGCCGGGCAGGCCCTCCCCGACACGGCGGCCGCCGTGCTCCTGCCGGACGGCCAGGCTCCGGACGTCCTGGCGGTCCGGGACGCCATTGCGGCCTACCGCAAGGGCGAGATCGAGATCGGGGACCGGATCCGCTCCCGGGTCTCCGCGTCCGCGACCCCCCTGCTGGATTGGGCGGCCATCCGGTATGGCGGCTCGGCCATCGATTTCGACCGCCTCGCGGCCTTTCTGCGCGACTACCCGGACTGGCCGGGCGCGGGCTGGGCCCGGCGCCGCGCCGAGGAGGCGCTCGTGTCCGAGCGCAAAGGCGCCGACGTGGTGCGGGCGTTCTTTGCGCGCGAACGGCCGCAAAGCGCGTCCGGCAAGCTCGCCCTGGCCCAGGTGTTCAAGGCCGACGGCCTGCCGCAGGACGCGGCCGCCCTGATCAGGACCGCGTGGCGGAACGACCTGTTCGGGCGCGAGCTCGAAGCCCGCATGGTGTCCGAGTTTCCCAACGACCTGACCGAGGCCGACCACCGCTTCCGGATGGAGCGGCTCCTGTTCAAGGAGAATTGGGAGGCCGCCAAGCGGGCCGCGGATTATGCCGGCAAGGGCTACGATGCCCTGGTGAAGGCGCGGGCTGCGGTTGTCGGCAAGGCCACCAATGCCGGCAAGCTTCTCGACGCCGTGCCGGCCAACCTGCGGGCGGATACCTCCTTTCTGTATTCGCGCGTGATGTTCCTGCGCCGGGCGGAGAAGACGGAGGAGGCCGCCAAGTTGTTCGCCGGCCTGACCCGCGACCCCGAGGTCCTGGTGGACGGGGACGAATGGTGGGTCGAGCGCCGGCTCGTGGCCCGCAAGCTGCTGGACGGCGGGGACCCGAAGGGCGCCTACGGGATCGTGGTCGACCAGGCCGCCGAGGCGAGCGAGAAGCGCATCGAGGCCGAGTTCCACGCCGGCTGGATCGCCCTGTGGTTCACCAAAGAGCCGGCGGTCGCGGCACGGCATTTCGACCGCGTCGCCCAGATCGCCCAGACGCCGATCTCGCTGGCGCGCGCCGCCTATTGGCAGGGCCGGGCCGCGGAGGCCGCAGGCGCCGCGGCCGAGGCGCGCGAGTTCTACGAAAAGGCGGCCCGGCAGGGCATCACCTATTACGGTCAGCTCGCGGCCGGGAAGCTCGGCTCCGGGCAGCTCACCATCCGGTCGCGCCCGGACCCGGCGAGCCCCGAGCGCATCGCGGCCGCCGGCGCGCCGATCACCCAGGCGATCGGGCTGCTATACGCGGCCGGGCTGCGGGATCTCGCCGTCCCGCTCATGGTGGAGCTCGCCAAGAAGGGCACGAATGTCGCCGAGGTCGATGCGGCGGGCGAGCTCGCCCTCGCCTACCGGGACGCGAAGGGCCTGCTGGTGCTCGGAAAGGCCGCGACCCAGCGCGGGCTGCCGCTCGACGAGCACGCTTTCCCGACCATCGGCATCCCGGCCTTCGAGACGGTCGGCGACCGGGTCGACCCGGCCATGGTGCACGCCATCGCCCGCCAGGAGAGCGCCTTCGACCCGAGCGCCCAGTCCACGGCCGGCGCGCGCGGCCTGATGCAGCTCATGCCGGCGACCGCACAGGCGACCGCCCGGAAGTTCGGCGTCGCCTTCGACCTCTCGCGCCTGGTGGACGGGGCCTACAACGCCCGGCTCGGCTCCGCCCATCTGGGCGAGCTGATGGATTCCTGGCGCGGCTCCTACATCCTGACCTTCGCGTCCTACAACGCCGGCCCGGGCAACGTCCGCAAGTGGATCGAGGCCTATGGCGACCCGCGCAAGCCGGACGTCGACCCGATCGACTGGGTCGAGCGCATCCCGTTCTCCGAGACCCGCAACTACGTCCAGCGGGTTATGGAGAACATGCAGGTGTACCGCCGGCGGCTCGGGGAGCGCAGCGCCCTCCTGATGGAGAGCGATCTGAAGCGGGGCCTCGTCGCGCCTTGACGCGGCGCCGGCCGGCGATACCGTCCGGCCATGGCCAAGCGACCCTTTCTCGACGTCTGGGCTAGATCATCCGACGGCCTGAGGCTGCACGCCCGCAGCTACGGCGACCGCGGCTCCCCGACGGTCGTCTGCCTTCCGGGCCTCGCGCGCCACGCGGCCGACTTCCACGACCTCGCCTCCGCGCTCACCGATCTCGACGAGACGGTGCCCCGGCACGTGCTGGCGGTGGATTACCGCGGCCGCGGCGGCTCCGATCGCGATCCCGACCCGTCGCGCTACAGCGTCCCGGTCGAGACCGCGGACCTGCTGACGCTCCTCGACACGCTCGAGATACCGGACGCCGTGTTCGTCGGGACCTCGCGCGGCGGCATCGTGACCATGGCGGCCGCGTCCGCCCGGCCCGGGCTGGTGCGGGCCGCCGTTCTGAACGACATCGGGACCGTGATCGAGCGCCGGGGCCTCCTGCGCATCAAGGGCTATGTCGGCAAGCTCGGCGATCCGCGCGACCTGAACGAGGGCGCCGGCATCCTGGAGGGGCTGTTCGGGGCGCAGTTCCCGAACCTGCGCGACCGGGACTGGCTCGCCTGGGCGGCCGCCACCTGGGAGACCAAGGCCGGCCGGCTCGTCCTGTCCTACGACCCGGCGCTGGCCGCGACGCTGGAGGCGGTCGGCCCGGACACGGACATCCCGGATCTGTGGCCGCTGTTCGAGGCGCTCAAGGCCGTTCCGGTGCTGCTGGTCCGGGGCGAGCGCTCGGACCTCCTGTCAGCGGGCACCGCGGAAGCGATGCGGCAGGCCCATCCGGGGCTCGACCTCGTCACGGTGCCGGATCAGGGGCACACGCCGCTGCTGGGCGGACCGGAGCTGCTCGACCCGATCCGCGGCTTCATCGATCGGGCGCTGCGACAGCCCCGGCCGGTGCGACCGACGCCGCCGTAGTGGCCGGTGAGACGGGCTCGGCCGGTGTGACCGGCGTTGCGGCGGCGGGCGGGGGCGCCGCGCCTCCTGCCGTGATCCGCCGGCACACCCAGCCGAGGAGACACCCGGCCCCGTAGGCGGCCACGATCAGCAGCCCGATGTCGAGCCAGAGACCCGGCATGCCGTCGACCTGCTGGGACAGCGACACTGCCGCGCCCGCCGCCGCGAGCAGAAGGGTGAAGATCAGGGCCGCGGCGCCGATCTTGCGCATGGGCCGGCTCGATCCGCTGGCCGCGCCGACCACGCAGCCGAAAAGCGCCGCGGGCGCCAGGGCCGGCCAGAGCTGCTCCACGAGGAAACGAAGGCTTCCGATCACGGCAGCACCTCGAAGGCGACGGCATCCGCCTCGGCCGGTGGACGCCCGCCCGCCCGTGCCGCGATCCCGGCCGGTTCCAGCGCGGCGGTGATCTCGGCCGGCGCCAGCGCCGCCACGATGGCGGCCGCCCGCCGGGTCGCGAGCTCCCGGGCCGGCTCGATGTCGCCGGCCGTCTCGACCCGGCCGGTGACCCGGATGCGCCGTTCGCCGCAGCGCCGGATCACCCCGGCCAGGCGCTCCAGCGCCTTGCGGGCCGACGGGCCCAGCTCCGCCGAACCCGGCTCGAACCGGACAGGCTCGCGCCGGACCTGCTCGGCCAGCAGATCGGCGCAGGCGGTGCTGTCGAGCGGGTTCTCCGGCACGACCTTGATGTCCACGGCCGCGGCCCAGCCGGCCGGCACGCCGCCGCTGACCGCCTCGCGGGTGCGGGCCGCATATTGCGGATACAGCGCCCGGCCGGCGAGCTTGAGGCTCGCGTCCCGGAGCGACGTCTCGCCCTCGGCGAGGGACGACAGCGCGAGCAGGCCGAGCTCCGCCGCATGCCGGATGCCGGCCGGGGCGCCGTCCGCCAGGTGGAGATTGTTCACGAGGGCCTCCGTCGGGAAGCGCCGCCCGGCGATGTCCAGGATGGCGGCCCGGTCCGCCTCCGCCGGCAGGTAGCCCCGCAGCACGAGGCGCCCGCCCGCCCGTTTGGCGCCGAACCAGTAAGGCGAGGGCGGAACCGCGCTGATTGCCACCCGCCCGAGCTCGGCCCCGAAGAGCGGCGCGCGCCGGATGTCGCGCTCGATCCCCGGAACGAGGTCGCGCGCCCCGGTGCGGCCCTCGACGCTGAGCACGCGCCCGTCGAGCCTCACGGCGCCGCCGTCGAACCGCCTGATCCAGTCGAGCGAGAGTTCGGCCATCCGGTCGAAGGACAAAGCCGGGTCGAGCCCGCGGGCGACATGGGTGCGGTCCACGACCTCGCCCCCGTCCGATGCCGCGGCCGCCGCCTTGAGAACCGCCTCGCGGGCGGCATCCGACGGCACGAGCCCGCCCAGGACGAGGCTGCCGCCCTCGCGGGCGACGCTCCAGGTGAAGGGCTGCACCAGCGGCGGCACGATCCCGAGCGACGCCACGGTGTAGCCGGGGGGCGGCGCGCGGGCGATCCGCATGGCGGCCTCGTAGGAGACGATGTCCGCGGCCTCGCCGGCGAACGCGAGGCTGCGGCCGGTCAAGGTCACGGACCCGACCGGAAGGGCCGCCGCGAA
>JAQGJJ010000089.1 GCA_028290695.1 Enterovirga sp.
AACCACCCCGGAGAGCGCAAGACGCGCCGCCAGGTCACGATCTCGACGGATCTCGTCTACGACGTGCTGCGGCGCCACGAGCCGGACCACATCCTGCTGCGGGCCGCGCGGGCGGATGCGGCGACCGGTCTCCTGGATGTGAAGCGGCTCGGCGGGATGCTGGCCCGCATCGCGGGACGAATCAGGCATAAGCCGCTGGACCGCGTGTCGCCGCTGGCCATCTCGCTGATCCTGGAGATCGGGCGGGAGAGCGTAACGGGCGAAGCGGCTGACGAGATTCTGGCAGAGGCGGAAGCGATGCTGATCGAGGAGGCACTGGCGTGAGGGGAGCCGCGGTGGCGCGGGAGGAGCAGCGCATGGCGGCCGAGACCGAGATCGCCGGGCTCGCATGCCTGCTCGATCCGTCCGGGGCGCTGTACCTGATCGCCGAGCGCACGCTGATCGTCGCGGACCTGCACCTGGAGAAAGGGTCCGCCTTCGCCCGGCGCGGCTCCTTTCTGCCGCCCTACGACACCCGCGAGACGATCGCGTCCCTGGCCGAGGTGGTCGCCCGTTATGGGCCCGCCCGGGTGGTGGCGCTGGGCGACAGCTTCCATGACAAGGGCGGGCCGGACCGCCTGGGCGGACCCGAGCGCGACGGGCTGGCCGCGATCGTTTCGGGACGCGATTGGACCTGGATCACCGGCAACCACGACCCGGATCTGCCGCCCGGCATAGGCGGCTCCGTGACCGCCGACGTGACGCTCGGGCCGCTGACGCTGCGTCACCATCCGGCGGCCGGGCGATGCCGGGAACTCGCCGGCCATCTCCACCCGGTCGCCAAGGTCGTGCTCTACGGGCGCTCCGTGCGGTCGCGAGCCTTTCTGTGCGATGGCGAGCGCTGCGTGCTGCCGGCGTTCGGCGCCTATGCGGGCGGGCTGAACGCCTGCGACCGGGCCTTCTCGCCCCTCTTTCCGGCCGGGTTCACGGCCCACGTCATCGGCCGCAACCGCATCTTCGCCCTCGCTCGCGCGGCCTTGTGCGGCGATTGATCAATCGCGGCGGAAGATCACGCTGGCGATCCAGCCGAACAGGAGGGACATCGCCGCCGTCACCAGCCCGAGGACGAGCCCGCGATCGCGCGCGGCCTCGGTGATCTGCTCCTCGATGCCGATCTTCACCAGCTCGAAGCTCGCGTTCCGCCGGGCCAGCATCACGCCGTCCGCGATGAGGGTGACCTCCACCTCGTAATTGCCGACGGGCGCCGTTGCGGGAAGCGGGATCGGAGCCCGAAAAAAATCCGGGGTCACGAAGGCGACGCCCCGCGGGTCCTCCACGTAAAGGCCGTCCCGGCCCTTGAGCCGAACCAGAGCGGCCCGGAACGGCTCGTCCTCGCCGCCGCGATCGAGCGTGAACTCGGGCGCACCCACGATGGCATCGATGCCGATGCGGAGCCGGCGCCGCAGGCCGTCGCTCATGGACTCCTGGACCCGCCGCGAGGAGAAGACCCCGAGGAAGGCCGGGATCTGCACGAATTTCTGCTGGCTGCGGTTGAACCACACCGGGCCGAGCGCCTCCTTGCGCCGCACGGTGATCGCCTCCCGAGGCCCGCGAACCGTGACGACGGCCTCGTACGGCCCGGCCCGGGCGACGGATTGCGAGTCGCGCTCGATCACGGCGAACACGACAAGCCGTGTGCCCGTGTAGTTCGAACCGATGGCCACCTCGTTGGCCGAAAGGGACAGGACGAGGCGCTCCGCCGCGGCGGGGCCTGCGCTGCACAGCCCGAGCGCAAGCCCGAAGCCTGCCAATGCGCGCCGCTTCACCGGCGGACATCCGATCCGGTGATCGAGAACGGCTCGGCCGGCCGCACGACCAGTTCCACGACGAACCGCAAGCCTACTCCGAGCACCAGGATGGCGAGCAGGAAGCGGAACAGGTCGGCCCGCAAGGCGCGGCCGGCCTGCGATCCGAACTGGGCTCCGAACACGCCCCCGATGATGAGGATCAGCGCCAGCACGATGTCGACGACGCCGTTCAGCGTCGCCTGGAGCACCACGGCCAGGAGAGCGGTGCACAGGACCTGGACCTGGGACGTGCCGATCACCACCGCGGTCGGCACGCGAAACAGATAGAGGAGCGCCGGCACCATGATGAAGGCGCCCCCGATGCCGAGCACCGCGCCGACGAAGCCGACAGCCAGCGCGGCCCCGGCGATCGGGATGATGCTGGAATAGAGCCTCGAGCGCGGGAACCGCATCCTGAGAGGCCAGCCCAGATAGGCCGGATGCTGCCCGCCGCGACGGCGCGGCCTCGGTCGGCCGCGGCGCGTGGACCAGAATTCCCGGATGCTTTCCGCGAGCATCAGGCCGCCGATCACCGTGAACAGCGTGACGTAGGAGACGACGATCACGAGATCGAGTTGGCCGGCGCGTCGCATGGCCGCGAAGAACCAGACCCCGAGCGTGGTGCCCACGAACCCGCCGGCGACCAGGACGGAGGCGAGCTTCAGATCGACGGAGCCGCGCCGGATGGCCGAGAGGCTGCCGGTGGTGGCGGACGCCGCGATCTGCGCCGACTGCGTGGCGACCGCGACGGCCGGCGGGATGCCGAGGAAGATCAGCAGGGGCGTCATCAGGAAGCCGCCCCCGATCCCGAACAGTCCGGAAACGAAGCCTACCGCCGCTCCCATGCCGAGCAGCAGCAGAACGCTGACCGGCATCTCGGCGATCGGCAGGTAGATCTGCACATCCTGATCCTGACGGCGGCCAAAATGGCGCAAGCGCGGCCGGCCTTTCGGCCCCGCGCCGTCGACACCTCACATCAGAGGACCTGAACCCCGACTGAGCGGCGGATCAGGCCCGTCCGTCGCGCCCGGGCTTCTTAGCGCCGTCGGGCGACGATGGGGAGGCCGCCGGCGGGGCCTGCACCTCGTTGGCGGCCGCGTTGGACGGAACCGGCTGCCAGCGCTCGGCCGCGCTCTTGGCACGCGCAAGATCCGCCGCGGACAGGCGGCCCGCGACCTCGTCCCGCTTGCGGCTCGCTTCCTCGTCGCCCTGCACGGCCGCGATCGCGAACCAGGTGTAGGACTTCACGAGGTCCTGGCCGGTTCCGAGGCCGCGCGCGAACAGCACTGCCAGGTTGAACTGGCTGTCCTTGACCCCGTGGTCGGCCGCACGCTGGAACCAGCCGATCGCGCCGGAATAGTCCGGCTTGCCGCCTCCGCCTTCCGCCATCAGTACCGCGAGATTGTGCATGGCCCGCACGTTCCCGTTCTCGGCCGCCCGCAGGTACCACTTGCGGGCGATCTCGATGTCGCGCCCGACGCCCGCACCCTTCTCGTAGGCGTTGCCGACGCGGTACTGCGCCGGGGCGAAGTTCTTCTCGGCCGCCTTCTCGAACAGGGTCACGGCCGCCCGCGGATCCCGCGCAACGCCCCGGCCGTCCAGTGTCCGGGCCGCCATTTCGTAGAGCGCCAGCGGCTCGCCGGCGAGCGCCGCCTGCTTGAGGGCGGTGGAGGGTGCAGCCCCGCCTTCGGGCGTGGGCCGTGCGGCGGTCGCGGACGGGGCTCCCGACGGGTTTCCGAGCGGAGGCAGCGCGGAGGTCTCGCTCTTCGAGCCGAGGGGGGACGCCGGCGCGAGGTTGGGCGCCGCCGCCTGAACCATGGGGGTCGACGGAACGGCTGTTTCGCGCGCCTCCGGCGTGGCCGCGACGCCGTCGGGCATCCGCTCGCCGACCGCCGGACTGGCGAGCGGCAGCCCGGGCGCGCCGGCTGCGAGGTTGCGATCCTCCCGGGGCGGTGCCGACTGGGTCGTCTGGGGCTCCGGCATCTCGGTTCGCGGCTGCGTGGCGGCCGGGCTGGAACCGGATGGGCCGATCGTCGGAGGGGCGCCTTGGTCCCGCGCCGGTCCGAGGGACGCGACCTCCGACGGCTCGAACGCCGATTCCTGGAGGAGCCGATAGCCTCCAACCGCGACCACGAGCGCGGCTGCGCTCATGAGGAGGGGGCGCCGCAGCCGGTCGAGCACCGACCGTAGGCGGCCCTGCTGCCCGGTGGCCGTGTCCGTCGCCGGTTCGCCCTGGGGACCGGGCCTGACGGTGCGACCGCGGTTGGCATCCGCAGCGGCTGCCTGGGCGGCGCGACGGGCTGCCGCGATGAAGCTTGCCTTGACGTCGCGCGCGTCGGCGGCCTCGGCCGGAGCGCTGACCGGGCCCGCCGCGCCGGCGCGTGGCCGTTCCGCTCCGGGCTCCAGCAGAATTTCGTCCGAATCGGTCTGGCTCGGGCGGTCCGGCTCCGGCGCGGCGCCGAGAAGCAGCGCATCCTCTGCGCGGCGAGCCTCCGCCGGCTGTTCAGGGGCGCTGCGGTCCGCCGGCGGGGCGGCGTCTGGCCCGGAGCCGTAGCCCCGGCCGATCGGGGCATCGAGGCCCCCGATGCGCCGGACGACATCCTCCAGCCGGGAATTGACCGCATCGAGATCCGCGCCGGTCGGGGCCGGGGCCGGAGTCGGTCCCCTCGCGGGACCGTTCTCGCCTGCGTCCCCCGCCCGCCAGTTGCCGAGCGTCTCGGCAACTGCGTTTCGGGCAGCCCGCTCGGCGATCTCGACGGTCCCGTCGCGCCAGCTCGAGATCTCGCCCATGAGATCGCGCATCGCGTGGCTGAGCTCGGCCAGAGCCGGATCGCGGCCTGCCGTCTCCAGGATCGAGGCCGTCAGGGCAGAGATCTGGCGCTCGAGCTGGTCCAGCGCGTCCGGGTCCGTCGAGGGCCGCTCCATGCGGTCGATCTTCTCGGCCAGCGTCGCCAGCATCCCGGCGACCGGCTGGATCTCCTCCCGTGCGGCCTGCTGCAGCGCCAGCGACGCGCCCGCGAGATCGCCGGACCCGAAACCACCCTCCTGGCGCAGCGAATCGCGCATCTCCTCGAAGGCGAAACGGAGCGAGGCGAAATCGCCGGTATCGACCTGCCGGCTGCCGATCCGGGCCAGTTCGAGCTTCAGCTCGGAGATCTGTTCGCTCAGCCCCGCGATGTCCGACGGGGTCGCGACGGTGGCGAGAAGCCTGCGGACCTCTCCGACCTCAGCCGACAGGCTCTCGATCTGGGCCGGGTCGATCCCGCTCGCCCCGATGATGTCGAGCTTGTGGGACAGCACGTCGATGTCGCGCGTCAGCTTGGACGACAGCTCGCCCGAATCCCGGACCTCGGCGAGGCGCCGGACCTCGGCCGCCAGCGCGTCGACCTGGACGCCGGCGCCGTCGACCTCCCCGTCCGAGCTGCGGGTCGCGAGATCGCGGGTCAGGGACGCGATCGACTGCTCGACCGCATCCAGGTGCTCGCGGGTTGCGAGGGAACCGAGCGACGTCCGCATGTCGCCGATCTCGCGGCGGAGATTGTCGAGGCCGGGGATCTGCGCCGGAGCCTCGGGCGCGATGCGGCGGGACATCCGGTCCATGTCCGCCCGCAGCCTTTGGGCGAGCTCGGACCGCTCCTTCAGGTCGGGCCGGGTGCCGCCTTCGGCCGACGGCGGGGCGGCCGGTCGCTCGAGCTGCATCTGGCGGGCCCGGATCTCGGCAACCGCGGCCTCGACCTCGGCCTGGGGCTCGAGCCCGCGCCGCCCGATCGGACGGGGCGCTTCCAGCCGGTCGGCGATCTCCCGGATCCGGCTCTCGAGGGAGCGGAAACCCTCGTCCTGGGCACGCTGTCCCGGATGCGCACCCGGCTCCGCCGTCGTGCCGAGATCGAGCCGTTCCACCGTCCGCAGGGCGTCGAAGCTGCCGCGATGCCCGACCTTGCGCTCGATGTCTTCGAGCCTCTGGCCGATCGTGTCGATCGCATCCGTCACGACGGCCGTTGTGTGCTGCTGGGCCGCCTCGCTGGCCCGCGCCGTTTCGGCGAGCTGCTCCTGGGCACGCTCGATCCAGGATGTCACGGAGCCGAGCGCCGCGGCCGTCTTGGCCGCCGTCTCGTAGACGCGTCGGTCGCTGTCCGGGCCGGACGCACGTGTCGGCCGGGGGGCGTCCGAAGGGGCCTCCTTCTCGAGACCGTGCGCCTCGTCCTCCGCAGCCCGCGCGCCCGTCTCCGGTTCGCGGGCCTCCGAACGGCGCGATTGCTCCGCGACCGCGGCGGCGAGCCACTCGTCGATGCTGCGGCCGGACCGGTCCGGCGCATCCTGGGATTCCCGCCCTGTGGAATCCTGCTTCCGCTTGGGAAAGCCTTGGCTCATATGTGCGCTCGTCGCCGAACAGGGGGATACACAGGCGACCCGCCGGCCCCCACCGGACGGATAGCCAGGACTCCAGAGCGTCGGATCCTCGTTCGTGAACGAATGATTGACGGCCCGTGGCGCAGGCCCAATTTTGCCAGTCTAGGTAAACAAGCAGTTAATGGCGGTTCAAGCCGGTTTACTGATCAACCCACAGCATTTCCGCTTCCCCACCGTTCGGGTATCTGCCCGAGCCATGCCGCGAACCCGAAGGGGCGATCCATGCCGAGCTACAAGGCACCCGTAGAGGATGTCACCTTCATCCTGCGCGACGTGCTCGCGATCGAGCGCTACAGCAACCTCGCCGGCTTCGCCGATGCGCCCCCGGACGTCATGGAGGCGGTGCTGCTGGAGGGCGCCAGGCTGTGCGAGGAGGTGATCGCGCCGCTGAACATGGTCGGCGACCGCGAGGGCTGCACGCGCCACGCCGATGGTTCTGTCACCACGCCGTCCGGGTTCAAGGCCGCCTACGAGGCCTATGCGGGCGGGGGCTGGATGGGGCTCTCGGCCCCGGTCGAGTTCGGCGGCCAGGGCCTCCCGATGGTGCTGAACACGGTGATGCAGGAGTTCGTCTCCTCCGCGAACCTAGCTTTCGGCATGTATCCGGGGCTGACCCAGGGCGCGATCGCCGCCCTGATCGAGCATGGCTCGGACGAGCAGAAGCGCCGCTATCTCCCCCGCATGGTCGAGGGCGCCTGGACCGGCACGATGAACCTGACGGAGCCGCATTGCGGCACCGACCTCGGTCTTCTCAAGACCAAGGCGGCCCCGAACGGCGACGGCTCCTACGCGATCACCGGCACCAAGATCTTCATCTCGGCCGGGGAGCACGATCTCGCGGAGAACATCATCCACCTGGTGCTGGCCCGCATCGAAGGAGCTCCGGACGGGACGAAGGGCATCTCGCTGTTCGTGGTTCCGAAGTTCCTCGTGGCAGATGACGGCTTGCTCGGTCCGCATAACGGCGTCTCCTGCGGCTCGCTCGAGCACAAGATGGGCATCCACGGCAATGCCACCTGCGTCATGAACTACGACGGTGCGCAGGGCTGGCTCGTGGGTGAGGCCAATCGCGGCCTCAACGCCATGTTCGTGATGATGAACGAGGCCCGGCTCGCGGTCGGCATCCAGGGGCTCGCCCAGTCCGAGGTCGCCTACCAGAACGCCGCCGCCTATGCGAAGGAGCGCCTCCAGGGCAGGGCGCTCACCGGAGCCGCGGCGCCGGACCGACCCGCCGATCCGATCATCGTTCATCCGGACGTGCGCCGGAACCTGCTCCTGATCCGGTCCTTCAACGAGGCGGCCCGCGCCCTTGCGCTCTGGGCGGCACTCTCGTCGGACGTGGCGCACCGGTCGGAAGACGCGGCCGAACGCCAGGCCGCGGACGACCGGCTCGGGCTTCTGACCCCGGTGGTGAAGGGTGTGCTGACCGATCTCGGCTTCGAGAACGCGGTCAGGGCGCAGCAGGTGCTGGGCGGCCACGGCTATATCGCCGAGTGGGGAATGGAGCAGTTCGTGCGGGATGCCCGCATCGCGATGATCTACGAGGGCGCAAACGGCATCCAGGCGATGGACCTCGTCGGCCGCAAGCTCGGGCGGGACGGCGGCCGAGCCGTCATGGCGTTCTTCGGCGAGGTCGAGGCGTTTTGCAGGGAGGCCGGCCCGGACGAGGCCCTGAAGCCCTTCGCCGAACCGCTCGCCAAGGGCCTCGCCGATCTTCAGGCCGCCTCCATGTGGTTCATGCAGAACGCGATGGCGAAGCCGAACAACGCCGGTGCGGGCGCGACCGAATACATGCACCTCATGGGGCTCGTGGCGCTCGGCTACATGTGGGGTCGGATGGCGAAGGCCGCGATCGCCCGGAAGCGGGAGGGCGACGGGGTCGCCGCCCGCATGGACGCCAAGCTCACGACCGGCCGCTTCTTCATGGACCGCATGATGCCGGAGACCGGCGCGCTGCTGCGGCGCATCCGCAACGGCTCGGACTCGATCATGGCTCTGCCGGCGGAGATGTTTTAGCCCGCAGCTCCTATATGGTGCTTGCCGCGTGCCTCCCGCGAGGCCGAACGGCAGGAAGGTCCGATGCCCGAAGCCTACATCTACGATCACGTCCGCACCCCGCGTGGCCGCGGCAAGTCGGACGGCTCGCTCCACGAGGTGACCGCGCTTCGGCTCGCCGAAACCGCGCTCAGGGCCATCAAGGACAGGAACGGCCTCGACACGAGGCTGGTGGACGACGTGGTGCTCGGCTGCGTCGATCCGGTCGGCGAGGCCGGCGGGGACATCGCCCGGGCGGCGGCGCTTGTGGCCGATTACGGCAACCACGTGCCGGGCGTGCAGATCAACCGCTTCTGTGCCTCCGGCCTCGACGCCGTGAACTTCGCGGCCGCGCAGGTCATGGCCGGGCAGCAGGACATGGCGGTGGGCGGCGGCGTCGAATCGATGAGCCGCATCGGCATCGGCGCCTCGGGCGGCGCCTGGCCCGCGGATCCCGCGATCGCCATCAAGTCCTACTTCATGCCGCAGGGCGTCTCGGCCGATCTCATCGCCACCAAATACGGCTTCTCCCGGGACGACGTGGACGCCTACGCGGCCGAGAGCCAGAAGCGGAGCGCCCGCTCGTGGGAAGAGGGCCGATTCGCCAAATCCGTGGTGCCGGTCCGAGACGTGAACGGCCTGACCATCCTGGCCCATGACGAGCACATGCGGCCCAAGACCGACATGCAGTCGCTCGGGCAGTTGAAGGCGTCCTTCGTGCAGATGGGCGAGATGGGCGGCTTCGACGCGGTGGCGATCGATGCGCATCCCGAGATCGAGGCGGTGAACCACGTCCACCACGCCGGCAATTCCTCCGGCATCGTGGACGGTGCCGCCGCCGTGCTCATCGGCAACCGGGAGGCCGGGGTCGCGGCCGGGCTCAAGCCGCGTGCCCGCATCAGGGCCTTCGCCAATATCGGCTCCGAGCCGGCTCTGATGCTGACGGGCCCGGTCGACGTCACCGAAAAGCTGTTCCGCCGCAGCGGCATGACGACGAACGACATCGACCTGTTCGAGCTGAACGAGGCGTTCGCGTCCGTGGTGCTGCGCTTCCGCCAGGCCTTCGACATCGACCCCGACCGGCTGAACGTCTGCGGCGGCGCCATCGCCATGGGCCATCCGCTCGGCGCCACCGGGGCCATGATCCTCGGCACGGTGCTAGACGAGCTGGAGCGGACGGACAAGACCACGGCCCTCGTCACCTTGTGCATCGGCGCCGGCATGGGAACCGCGACGGTCATCGAGCGCGTTTGAACCGCGCCACCCGCTCGCCGACGAGGAACGCATGAACTGGCCCTGGACGACGGCTGCGGAGGCCGCGCACCGTGCGAGCGAGCGCAAGGCGCGGTTCGTCGCGGTGGCGAGGCTTGCCTACGAGCGCACCCGGGAGCGGCTCGGCCCGCAATTCCTGGCGCGGCGATGCTGGGAGGAGCGGCCGGGCGAGGCTCCCGGCCGGCCGGACGGCCTCTCCCGCCCGGCTGGGCCCGTGCTGCCGCCCGGCGACCCGCGGGTCTGATCGCCCGGCCGGGCCACGGCGTCCGGGCCGGACGCCGCGCCCCGTCGATTGCCGGGCCCCGGCCACAATGCGAAGCAGGGCCGCGACCGCCGCCGCACGAGGCCTCTCTGTGAGTCAGACCGACAACGCCCTTCTCGAGACCTGGACGGGCCCGTTCGGGATCGCGCCCTTCGACCGCATCGACCGGGCCCGTTTCCGGGAGGCCTACGAGGTCGCGCTGGCGGCCGACGTGGCGGAGATCGAGGCCATCAAGGCCGATCCGGAGCCGCCGAGCTTCGCCAACACGATTGCCGCGATGGAGCGCAGCGGCCGCCTGCTGGCGCGGGTGTCGGGCGTGTTCTTCAACCTGACCGGCGCCGACACGGACGACACCATCAAGGCGATCGAGCGCGAGATCGCGCCCGTTCTGTCGAAGCACAACAGCGCCATCTACCTGGACGACGCGCTCTTCGCCCGCATCGACGCGCTCTGGGCCCGCAGGAACGAGCTCGGGCTCGGCCCCGAGGAGGCCCGCGTGCTCGCGCGCTATCACACGATCTTCGTGCGCCAGGGCGCCGGGCGGCCGCCGGAGGTGCGGGCGCGCCTGGCCGAGATCGGCGAGCGCCTGGCCGTGCTCGGCACCCGCTTCGGCCAGAACGTGCTGACCGACGAGCAGGCCTTCGTTCTCCCGCTGAACCGGGAGGGCGACCTCGAGGGCCTGCCCGACTTCGTGGTCGCGGCCGCTCGGGGCACTGCGGAGGAGCGCGGGCTCGCCGGCTACGCCGTCACCCTGTCGCGATCCTCCATCGAGCCGTTTCTCCAGTTCTCGGCCCGGCGCGACCTGCGCGAAGCGGCGTTTCGGGCCTGGATCGCCCGCGGCGCCGGCGGCCGCGACACCGACAACCGGGCCATCGTGGCCGAAACGGTGGCGCTGCGGGCCGAGCGCGCCAGGCTCCTCGGCTATCCGAGCTTCGCCCATTTCCGGCTCGATGACACGATGGCGGGCTCGCCGGAGGCGGCGCTGGGGCTGCTCCGCTCGGTGTGGAGCGCCGCGCGCGGCCTCGCCGGCCGGGAGGAGGCCGACCTGCAGCGCATGGTGGAGGCCGAGGGCGGGACTTTCGCGCTCGCCGCCTGGGACTGGCGCTATTACGCCGAGCGCGTCCGCAAGGCGCGCTTCGACCTCGATGCCGCGGAGGTGAAGCCTTATCTCACCCTCGAGGGCGCGATCGCGGCCGCGTTCCACTGCGCCGGCCGTCTGTTCGGCCTGTCCTTCACCGAGCGCTTCGACGTGCCGGTCTACCACCCGGACGTGCGGGTGTTCGAGGTCAGCGATGCCGAGGGCCGCCATGTCGGCCTGTTCCTGGGCGATTACTTCGCCCGGCCCTCGAAACGCTCCGGCGCCTGGATGAGCTCCTTCCGGGGCCAGCGGAAGCTCGACGGCGACGTCCGGCCCATCATCGTCAACGTGATGAACTTCGCCCGGACTTCCGGCGACGAGCCCTCGCTGCTGTCCTTCGACGACGCCCGCACGCTGTTTCACGAGTTCGGGCACGGGCTGCACGGCCTCCTGTCCGATGTCACCTACCCGTCCATCGCCGGAACCAGCGTGCCGCGCGACTTCGTCGAGTTCCCGTCGCAGCTCTTCGAGCACTGGATGGAGCAGCGCGCCGTGCTGCGCCGCTTCGCCGTCCATTACCGCACCGGCGAGGCCATGCCGGACGGGCTGATCGACCGCGTGCTCGCCGCCCGCAGGTTCAACCAGGGCTTCGCGACGGTCGAATACACGGCCTCCGCGCTGGTGGACCTGGAGTTTCACCTGCTGCCCTCGGCCGACCACCTCGACGTCGACGCCTTCGAGGCGGCCGCGCTCGCCGGGCTCGGCATGCCGGCCACGATCACGATGCGGCACCGCACCCCGCATTTCACGCACGTCTTTGCGGGCGACGGCTATTCGGCCGCCTATTACAGCTATCTCTGGTCCGAGACGCTCGACGCCGACGGTTTCGAGGCGTTCGAGGAGGCGGGCGACATCTTCGATCCCGCGGTCGCGGACCGGCTGAAGCGCTACGTCTATGCGGCGGGCGACCTGCGCGAGCCCGCCGACGCCTACCGGGCATTCCGGGGCCGCTTGCCGTCGCCGCAGGCGCTGATGCGCCAGCGCGGCCTGCTGGTGGCGGCCGAAGGCCAACTCTGACCGGACGAGGCCGGGGCCGCTCGCGCGGCCAGGGGAAGGGATCGGCGTCGCGGCCTTGGTGCAGGCACGCGCCGTCCCTCCCGGGTGACCCTCACCCCGGTCGGCTTCGCCGTCCACCCTCTCCCACCCGGGCGAGGGTGGTGCGCTGGTTTTCGGCCTTCTGGCGGAAGGGTGGTTCGGCGCGGGGCAGCGCCGCCTGCCCGCCGGTCATGCCACCGTTAGAGTCTTCTCGATGTTGCCCTTCGTGGCGTGCGAATAGGGGCAGACGATGTCGGCGCGGCGGACGAGGTCCTCGGCCTGGGCGCGATCGAGGCCCGGCAGGGTGACGGTCACCGCAGCCGTGATGCCGAAGCCTTCGCCGTCCTCTCGCGGACCGATGCCGATCGCGGTGTCGACCTTCGCGTCCGCCGGAACCGGGATCTTGTCGCGGTTGCCGACGAACCGCAGCGCGCCCAGGAAGCAGGCCGAATAGCCGAGCGAGAACAGCTGCTCAGGGTTGGTGGCGCCGGCCGTGCCCGAGCCGCCGAGCGCCTTCGGGGTCGAGAGCTTCACGTCCAGCGCCTTGTCGTCCGTGACGGCCGCGCCGCCTTCGCGACCGCCGCCCGTCGCGGAGCCGTGAGCCGTGTAGAGCACCTTCACCATGGGGGGACCTCCTGCGCCAGGCGGCGGAGCCGTCCGATCGATGGCGCGCAATCCATCTACCACGATTTCAATTGCGCACAATCTATAGGCCGCGCATCCTGCCCGGGTCGAGGACCCGATCGTGAACGCCACCCCGCCGCCCCTGCCCACCGACATGCTGTGCTTCGCCGTCTACTCGGCCGCGCATGCCGTCAACCGGGCCTACCGTCCCCTCCTGGCCCCTCACGGGCTCACCTATCCGCAATACCTCGTGCTGCTGCTGCTCTGGGCGGAGGACGGCCGCACCGTGTCCGAGATCGGCGCGCCGCTTCTGCTCGATTCCGGCACGCTGACGCCGCTGCTCGGGCGGCTGGAGCGATCCGGCCTCGTCCGGCGGGAGCGCGACGGGCGGGACGAGCGCCAGGTGCGCATCCGCCTGACTGCGGCCGGACGGGCGCTCCAGGCCCGGCTCGCGCATGTGCCGTCCGCGATCGGCTGCGCGGCGGGGCTGCATCCGGACGATCTCGGCGCTATGACGCGGCGGATCCAGGAGCTCGGGGCGTCGTTGCGGGGCTCCGCTGCCGTTTCCGGTGACGAGGACGCACCTGCCGATGCCTGACCTTGCCGACCCGGCCGTCGCGGACGCGCCGCCGTCGAACCTCGTGGACCGCTTCGCGCCGGCGCCGCTGAAGCCGTGGCTGCGGCTGGCGCGCTACGACCGCCCGATCGGATCGTGGCTGCTGCTGTGGCCGTGCTGGTGGTCCGCCGCGATCGCCGCCGGGGTGTCGGGCCGCACCGAGCAACTGCCCTGGCACCTCGGGCTGTTTCTGGTCGGCGCGTTCGTGATGCGGGGCGCGGGCTCGACCTGGAACGACATCCTGGACCGCGACATCGACGCCCGCGTCGAGCGCACCCGCAACCGGCCCCTCGCATCCGGCCGGATCGGGCTGAAGCCGGCGCTCGCCTTCGCGGTGGCGCAATCGCTCGTCGGCCTCCTGGTGCTGCTCCAGTTCAACGGCTTCGCGATCGCGCTCGGCTGCCTGTCGCTGCTCCCGGTCGCCGTCTACCCGCTGATGAAGCGTGTCTTCGCGCTGCCCCAGGCGGTGTTCGGGCTGTGCTTCGCCTGGGGGGCGCTGATGGGCTGGGCCGCCCTGTTCGGTTCGTTGGCGGTGGCGCCGGTGCTGCTCTACTGGGGCGCCTATTGCTGGTGCATCGGCTACGACACCGTGTACGGGCACCAGGACCAGCGCGACGACGCCGTCATCGGCGTCCGTTCGACCTCCCGGACCTTCGGCCGGCACAGCCGCACCGCCATCGCGGCGCTTTACGGGGGAGCGACCCTGTTGATCGCCCTGTCGCTGTGGCTGACGGATGCGCGCTGGCCGAGCTGGCTCGGGCTCGTGGCCTTTGCGGCCCACCTCGCCTGGCAGGTCCGGCGCCTCGACCCGGACGACCCGCCGCTGTGCCTGAGCCTGTTCCGGTCCAACCGGGACGCCGGCGCGCTGCTGTTCGCGGGACTGCTGGCGGACGCCCTGATGTGAGGGGCGGGGCCGGCCTCGCTCCGTCGAACTCTTCCATTCGCGCGCCCAGCGCCCATGTCTCGGCGAAGGCGGCGCGGTGCCGCTCGGACGCGACATGAACCACCTCGCCGTTGCCTGGGATGCCCGGATCGAAGCCCTTCTGGCCCGCATGCCGGCCTGGATCGGCGGGGCGATCGCCTGGCTGCGCAAGCCGTCGCGACGTGGCGTGCGGATGCTGGCCGGCGCGCTGCTCGTGCTCGGCGGCCTGTTGTCGATCCTGCCGATCCTGGGGATCTGGATGCTGCCGCTCGGCCTCGCGCTGCTGGCGGAGGACTTTCCGGGCCTGAAGCCGCGGCTTGAGCGCGCGGCGCGCTGGCTGGAACGCCGCTGGTCCGGCTGGTTCGGGC
>JAQGJJ010000235.1 GCA_028290695.1 Enterovirga sp.
GCCCGATCAGCCCGACATCCTGGAGGAGCAGCCCCTCTCGGTGGTCACCGGCCGGAGCCTGGACGAGATCGCATCGGATCGGGGGAGCGCCGTGTGGCAATCCAACCGGGCCGAACCGGAGGCGGAGCCCCAGCCGAAGCGGCCCGCGCCTGCGGCCCGCAAGGCCGCCTCCCCCCGACAGGCGGGGGCGCCCCGGCGCAAGACGGTGAAAGCGGCCGTCGCCGACGGGGAGCCCGACCGGGCCACCGCGCCCGCCGCCGCCCGGGCGAAGAAGCAGGCCGGGAAGGCGGCCCTGCCGAGCGCGGTCGAGCCGGCGCTCGCGACGCTTGTCGCCACGGTGCCGGAGGGGCCGAACTGGGTGCACGAGATCAAGTGGGACGGCTACCGGCTGATCGTGTTCAAGACCGACGAGGGCGTGCGGGTGACGACCCGCCGGGGGCACGACTGGACGGCCCGCTTCCCCGGGATCGCCGAGGCCGTGGCGGCACTGCCGGCGGATACGGTCATCCTGGACGGCGAGGCCATCATCGAGGGCCCGAACGGGACGGCGGATTTCTCCGCCCTCCAGAACGCCCTGTCGGACGAGCACGGCAAGGTCGCCCGGACTGCGCTCCTGTACGCGTTCGACCTCCTGTTCCTGGACGGCGTCGATCTTCGCGAGCTGCCGCTGGAGGACCGCAAGGCGCGCCTGTCCGGGATCGTCCCGGCGGGCGCGACCGGGACGCTCAGGCTCAGCGAGCACATCGAGAGCGACGGCGGAGCCATGCTGCGCAATGCCTGCCGGCTCGGGCTCGAAGGCATCATCTCGAAGCGGCGCGACCGCCCTTATCGGTCGGGCCGCACCCAGGACTGGGTCAAGATCAAGTGCGCCGAACGGCAGGAATTCGTGGTCGGCGGCTATGTCCCGTCCACCGCCTCGGCGCGCGCGGTGGGATCGCTGGTGCTCGGCTATTACGAGTCCGGCAAGCTGAAGCACGCGGGCCGCAGCGGCACCGGCTTCACGGCCGATTCCGCGCGGGCGATCTGGCGCAAGCTCGATGCCGCCGCCCGTCCGACCTCCCCCTTCGGCGACCGGCTCACGGCGGCCGAGCGCCGCGGCGTGGTGTGGGTCGAGCCCGTGCTGGCGGCCGAGATCGAGTTCCGCGGCTGGACCGGGGAAGGCCGGCTGCGACACGCGGCGTTCAAGGGGCTGCGGGAGGACAAGAACCCGGCCGACATCGTCCGCGAGATGCCCCGGGACGCGGCTCCGGACCCGGATACGGCGCCGGCCGGGAGCACGCCCGCCCCGGCTCCCCCCCGGCGCGGACGCGTCAAGCACGGCGCCGAGGTCGCCGGGGTGGCGCTGACCCATCCCGAGCGGGTGCTCTGGGAGGAGGGCATCACGAAGCAACAGCTCGCCGAATTCTACGAGCGCATCGCCGACCGGCTCCTGCCGCACCTCGTGGGGCGGCCGCTGTCCCTGGTTCGCTGCCCGGATGGCGTCGGCAAGAGCTGCTTCTTCCAGAAGCATGCCTGGGCGGGGCTCGGCCCCGACATCAAGCGGCGCCCGATCCCGGATAAGGACGGCGTGGAGGAGATCCTGTACGTCGAGGACATCCGGGGCGTCGTCTCGCTGGTCCAGGCGAGCGTTCTCGAGATCCATCCCTGGGGCAGCACCGTCGCGGACGTCGAGCGGCCGGACCGCATCACGATGGACCTCGATCCTGCCGAGGACGTCGCCTGGACGGAGGTGATCGCGGCGGCCCGGGACGTGCGCGAGCGCCTGCTCGGCGTCGGGCTCGAGAGCTTCGTGAAGACCACCGGCGGCAAGGGCCTGCACGTCGTCGTGCCGCTGACGCCGAAGGCCGGCTGGGACGAGGTCAAGGGCTTCGCGCAGGCGCTGGCGCTCGCGATGGAGGCCGACAGCCCGGGTCGCTACCTGTCGAAAGCGTCCAAGCAGGCCCGGCGCGGCCTGATCTATGTCGACTACCTGCGCAACGGACGCGGGGCGACCGCCATCGGCGCCTATTCCACCCGGGCGCGGCCGTCTGCTCCCGTCTCGGTGCCGCTCGGCTGGGATGAGCTGTCGCCGGGCCTCAAGGGCGCCGACATCACGCTCGCGTCGCTTCCGGCCCGGCTCGAGCGCAGCAAGGCGGATCCCTGGGCCGAGATCGGGCGGATCCGCCAGCTTCTGCCGGATCTGTCGGGCGGCCGCGGGCGGCGCAAGCGCACCCGGTGAGGCAGCGCCCGCGGCTTTCCCTTGCTTGTCCCGAGGCCATCGGAAACAGTCCATGCAGCCGCTCGCTCCGGTTCGGACACCTTCCCGTCCGGTGGGACACGCCCGTTCAGGCCGCTCGGACGATGAATGACTGACAGTTCCGCTCCCGCCCTGCCGACCGGTGGACGCGACCGGGACCGGGTCGCAGCCGACCGACCCGACAAAGCCGGACGGCGCCCGCTCCTCCTTTGTTTCTCGCACCTGCGCTGGGACTTCGTCCGCCAGCGTCCGCAGCACCTTCTGGCCAGGGCCACCCGCAGCTTCCGGGTGGTCTACCTCGAGGAACCGGTCTTCCGCCGCAACGCGACGCCACACCTCGCCATGTCCGACACGCCGGACGGCGTCCGGGTCGCCGTGCCGGTGTTGGCCAGGCGGCGGGCGGCCGACCAGATCGCCGCGCAGCGCGACCTGCTCGACGGGCTGCTGGCGGAGGAGGACGCCCCCTGTCGGGTGTTCTGGTACTACACGCCGATGGCGCTGCCCTTTTCGGGTCACCGGACGGCGGATCTGTGCGTCTACGACAACATGGACGAGCTCTCGGCCTTTCGCGGCGCCTCGCGCGCGATGCTGGCCAACGAGGCCGCCCTCCTGGCGCGGGCGGATCTCGTCTTCACCGGCGGCCTGAGCCTCTACGAGGCGAAGCGCGACCGCCATCCCCGCGTCCATGCCTTCCCGTCCAGCATCGAGACGGCCCATTTCGCCGCGGCCCGCACCCGATCGGGCGCGCCGCCGCCGGACCAGAAACCGATCCCGCACCCGCGGATCGGCTTCTTCGGCGTGATCGACGAGCGCATGGACCTCGACCTCGTCGCGTCGGTCGCGGAGGCGAGGCCGGACTGGCACCTCGTGATGGTCGGGCCGGTGGCCAAGATCGACCCCGACACCCTGCCCGACCGGCCGAACATCCACTGGCTCGGGCCGAAGGATTACGGCGAGCTGCCGGCGTATCTGGCCGGGTGGGACGCCGGCCTGATGCCGTTCGCGCTCAACGAGTCCACGCGCTTCATCAGTCCGACGAAGACGCCCGAATACCTCGCGGCGGGAATACCGGTCGTCTCGACCCCCATCGCCGACGTGATCCGGCCCTACGGCCACGCGGGCCTGGTGGAGATCGCCGCGAATCCGGACGAGGTCGTGCGCAAGCTCGAGGAGGTTCTCGGTCGCCCGAAGGGGCCCTGGCTCGCGCGCGTCGACCGGCAACTCGCCACGACCTCCTGGGATCGGACATGGGCCGCCATGCAGGCCCTCATGGCGGAGCGGCTGGCCGGCGCTGCCCCGGAGGCCGCGGCGATCCACGGCCAGCCCGCCGGTCCGGCCACGACACCCTCGGCCGCCTGAACCGGGAGCCTCGCCGGAACCGGCATCCCGGGCCGGCGTTCACCTCGCGAACCGTTTCGATTCGAGGACGTCATGGCCAAGGTGGTTGCCGATCAGCGTGCGCGACAGGGGGGACGCGGGCGGCCCGTCCTGTATGTGCTCGGGGCGAGCCTGGTTCTGCTGGCCATCTACATGGTCACCCTCATGAGCTGGAGCGGCTCGACCTCGCCGACCAGCCCGCAGCAATCCTCGTCGCAGCAATCCAATGCGCCGGCCGCGAGCTCGTCCAACTCGTCCCGCGTCCCGGCCGAGAATCCGGCCTATCCGTCTCCGTCCGCCCCGGCCTCCGGAACCGCTGGAAGCTCGCCGACCCGTTGACCGGGGCACCCCGGTCGCCGAACATCGTCGCCGGAGTCGGCCACCCAGTCACCGGGCCGGCTCGCGAACGTTCGGGCTTCACTTGCTGAAAACGATCCTTGCCGCCGTCCTGGCGGCTTTCGTCGTGGTTGGCGCCCCTGTCGGGGCCTGGGCGCAGGCTCCCGCCCCGGCCCCGGCCGCCGCGGCGGTGCCACGGCCGCCATCGCCCCTGAAGCCGCGGCTGGAGGCCACCCGGGCCCAGCTCGAGCAGGTGGCGGCGGCCCTGCAGCGGCCGTCGCTGTCGAACGCCGACCTGCAGACGCTTCGGGCCCAGGTCGATCCGCTCGCGGAAACCGTGCGGGGCATCATCGAGGAGCTGACCCCGCAACTCGACGCCGCAAAGGCACGCCTCGATCAGCTCGGCCCGAAGCCGAAGGACGGGGCCGCGCCCGAAGGCGCCGACGTCGCCCGGGACCGGACGGAGCGCGAAGCGGCGCTGGCCGAGTTCGACGACACCAGCCGGCTCGCCCGCGCGCTGCTGCTGGAGGCCGAGCAGCTCGCGTCGCAGATCAGCGACCGGCGCAGGACGGCCTTCACGACCGCGCTGTTCGAGCGGAGCTACAGCTTCCTCAGCCCGGATCTCTGGATGCTGGCGGGCCAGTCCCTGCCGCGCGACCTGCGCGCGCTCACCATCATGGCGCAGGACAGCGCGGGCCGGTTCGGGGCGCGGGCCTCGCCGCTGAGCCTCACCCTGCTGGCGCTCGCCCTCGGGCTCACGATCGCATTCCACATCGCCCGCAAGCACGTGGCTCCTCGCTTCGCGAACCGCTCGGCCGAGCTCGCGGAGGTGGACCGCAGGCGAAGGCTGCGGGTCGCGGTGGGCCGCCTCGTGCTCGGCACGCTGCCCTGGGCGCTCGGCGGCATCGTGATCCACTATGTCGTGACGACGGCCGATCTCCTCCCGCCGCGGCTCAACCCGGTTCTGGGCGCCGTGCTCACGGGAATCTCGTTCGTGGTGTTCGTCCATGCCGCGCTCGACGCGGTTCTGGCGCCCGACCGGCCGGCCTGGCGATTGCTGCCGACGACCGATCTCACCGCTTCCCGGATGATGTCCTTCACGGTCACCTTCGCGGTCGTGGTCGCGACCGGGGGGGTGCTGGATGCCGGCAACCGGGCAATTGCCGCTGGATTGCCGGTCACGGTGCTCGTGCGGGCGCTGGTTGCGCTCACGGCCGCCGGCATCCTGGCCGAACTTCTCCGTCGCTTCGCCGTGACGGAGGAAAGCCAGGAGGATTGCCTGGGGCCCTATATCCCGACGGAGCCGGCAATCGCCGGCCCGGTTCGGCTGATGGGGTGGGTGATCGTGGCCGCGATCGTCGGCACCGTGCTCAGCGGGCACATCGCGTTCGCGTCCTTTCTGACCGAACAGGTCGCCTGGATCGGCTCGCTCGCGATCCTGTTCTACCTGGCCGTGGCGCTGGTGGACGAGTTCGTCGGCGAGACTCTGCGGAAGCAGACGCCCCTCGCGACGACCCTGCAGGCCAATCTCGGCCTCAGGCGTCGGGCGCTCGAACAGCTCGGCGTGCTCTTCACCGGGGCGGCCCGGGTCGTCCTGGCCATCGTCGCCGCCATGCTGGCGCTCGCCCCCTGGGGGCTCGAATCCGCGGACATCGCCTCCAACCTCAGGGCCGCCTTCTTCGGCTTCAAGGTCGGGGACGTCACCATCTCGCTCTCGACGACGATCTTCGCGCTCGTCCTGTTCGGCGGGGCGATCTTCGCCACCCGCATCGTCCAGCGCTGGCTCGCCGCGACCTTTCTGCCCACGACCGAGCTCGATGCGGGGCTGCGCAACTCGATCCAGACGGCCGCGGGCTATGTCGGCTTCTTCGCCGCGGCCGCACTCGCCCTGTCCTATCTGGGCCTCGGCCTCGAGAAGATCGCCATCGTGGCGGGCGCGCTCTCGGTCGGCATCGGCTTCGGCCTGCAATCGATCGTCAACAACTTCGTCTCGGGGCTCATCCTGCTCTGGGAGCGGCCCATCCGGGTCGGCGACCTCGTCGTGATCGGCGACGGCGAAGGCTATGTCCGGCGCATCAGCGTGCGGGCGACCGAGATCGAGACCTTCGACCGGTCCAGCGTCATCATCCCGAACTCGAACCTCATCTCGGGCGTGGTGAAGAACCGCGTGCGCGGCGACCGCAGCGGCCGGGTCATCATCTCGATCACGATCGGCCGCGACAAGGACCCGGCCCGGACGGCCGAACTCCTCGTGGCCGAGGCCTCGCGCCACGCGGACGTGTTGAAGGAGCCGCCGCCGCGGGTCGTGTTCAAGAAGATCGGCGACGCATCCCTCGAGCTCGATCTCGTCTGCTTCGTGGACGACGTGACGAAGCAGGTCCGCGTCCAGAGCGATCTCAACTACGCGATCTTCGGCGCGCTGGTCGCCCAGGGCATCGTTCCGATGCCGGGGCCGGGCGCCATGAACATCGGCGGCATGGAGCAGGTCCAGGCCGCCCTCCAGCACATCGCCGATGCGATCGCCCAGGAACGGGCCCGGACCGGGCCAGGGGCGGGGGGTGACGGGGCTTCCAGGCCGGGAGCCGCCCCGGGGGCGTGAGCCGGCCGCCCGTCAGGGCCGCATGCCGGGCGGAAGCGCCGGCGCTTCGTTCATCAGCGTCACCGTGACCCTCCGGTTGGCCGCGATGAACGGGTTGTCCGGAAACATCGGCTCCGTGTCGGCCTTGCCGGTCACGGCCGCGAACCGGTCGTCCGGAACCCCGCCGGCACCCAGGACTTCGCGCGCAACCACCGCGCGCCCCGCCGACAGGTCCCAGGCCGGGCCCTCGGGAAGCTGACCGGGCCGGACGGACGCCGCATGGCCCGTCACGGAGACGCGCTGGTTCAGGCGGCGCAGCGTCGGCGCAATCCCTTCGAGGATCTTGCGGGTGCGCTCGTACGGCTGCGTCGATCCGGTTGCGAACATGGATCGGCCGTCCTGGTCGACGAGGGACACGTTCAGCCCCTCCTTCGTGCTCTCGACGATGATGTTCTTGGACAGCTCGGCGATTTCCGGCAGATCCTGCAGGGCCTGCCGCAGGGTCGCGGACGCGATCGAGAACGCCCGCTCCCCCGCCGATCCCTCGAATTCCGTCGGATCGGCCTGGCCTGGCCTCGGACGATCGCTCGCCTTCTCGGGAGGAACGTTCTGGGCGTTCTTCAGATGCGCCCTGACCGGGACGCCATCCTGCTCGACGATGCCGGCATAGCGGCTCTCGCGATTCACGCCGAAGGCGTCCCGCATGGAGCCGGCGACGAGCTGCAGCTTCTTCTGGTCCTGCGTCGAATAGGCGGCGATCATCACGAAGAAGCTCATGAGCAGGGCCATGAGATCCGCGAAGGTCACGAACCAGCCGTGCCCCCCGTGCGAGCCGCCCCTTTTCTTGCGTGCCACGTCCCGCCCCGGCTCTAGGCGGCTTCCGCGAATTCGGCGCGGTGGTGTTCGGGCAGGTAGGCGACCAGCATTTCCTTGACGAGCGACGGGCTTTTCGAATCCCGGAGCAGCAGAACGCCGTCGATGATGAGGGAGCGGGAGATGTCCTCCTCCTCCATCTTGATGTGCAGCTTATCGGCCAGCGGCAGGCAGACCATGTTGGCGATGAGCGCACCGTAGAGCGTCGCCAGCAGCGCCGTCGCCATGGCGGGGCCGAGCTTGGACGGGTCCGACATGTTGGCGAACATGGTCACCATGCCCAGGATCGTGCCGATCATGCCCCAGGCCGGCGCGCAATCGCCGTAGGCGCGATAGACCTTCGAGCCCTCGTCGAGCCGCTGAAGGAAGTTGTCGCGATCCTTCTCCATCGTCTCGCGGATGAACTCCTTGTCGTAGCCGTCCACGAGGTAGCGCACCCCCTGCGCCAGGAACGGGTCGTCGATCTGCACGGCCTCGAGCGCCATCGGGCCGCTGCGCCGCATGGTGTCGGCGATCTTGGCGAGCTCCTCGATCAGGTCGCGCGGGTGCATGGTGCGTGAGCCGAACGCCACCTTGATGCCCATCGGCAGCCCGTGGGCGATCACCGAGAAGGGGAAACGGGTCATGGTGGCGGCGGTCGCGCCCCCGAAGATGACGATCACCGCGTGCTTGTCGAAATAGGCGGCGAAGTTGCCGCCGTCGATCATGATCAGCCCGACAATGACGCCGACGCCGCCGATGAGCCCGAGGCCGGTTGCAAAATCCATTCTGAACCGTCCTGCACGCCGACCGGACGCGACGGGCGCGCTCCCTCCGGGACGCTAGGGGCGGCGCGCTGAAGGAAGCGTTAAGCCTAAGAAACCGTGCACCGGACCGACTGGCGTCGACTGCCCGGAGCCTGACCGGGGCGGCCGTCGACTCGGGAAGTAGAGAAGAGCTGACGCGTCTTCCTGGAAATGCTAATGTTCTCTTAACGTCCGCTCGCGCGGCGGCCGTACGAAGGCGAACCGGTGTTAACGGAAGACCTTGCCCAGCCGGCTCTGTTCGGCCCGATAGCGGTCCCGCACGGGAGGCCCCACACCGACATCGACGCAACAAGCGGCGTCCCGATCACCGTTCCGGACGCCCACCTGATGTTCCAGGGCGAGTACCGGAAGGCCGGGTTCGATCTCGTCATCACGGACGACGCCAGAAGCCTGGTGATCCACGATTATTTCCGGGTCGAGCGGCGGCCGGAACTGCGCTCGCCGGACGGTGCCTCCCTCGGACCCGACGTGATCGCCGCGATGGCGATCTCGGAGACGGGCCTGCGGGTGGCGCAGGCCGGCCCCTCCCCGGCGCCGAGCGCGATCGGCCGCGTCGAGACCGTGACCGGGACGGCGACGGCGATCCGCAACGGCACGCCGGTCACGCTGAACCAGGGCGACCCCGTCTTCCGCGGCGACGTCGTCCAGACCGACCGCGGCTCCTCGCTCGGCATCACCTTCATCGACGGCTCCGTGTTCAACCTCTCGGCCAATGCCCGCATGGCCTTGAACGACATGGTGTATTCGCCGTCCGGCGGGCAAAGCTCAGCTTTGCTGAACATCGTGCAGGGCTCGGTCAGCTTCCTGGCCGGGCAGGTCGCGAAGACCGGCGACATGCGGGTCGGAACGCCCGTCGCCACGATGGGCATCCGGGGCACCCTGGTCACGGCGGACGTGGACGCCAACAACGGCACCACCCGCTTCGCGGTGGTTCGCGAGCAGAACGGCGAGACCGGCCGCTTCGACCTGATCCGGGACGGGCGCGTCATCGCCACGATCTCCGCGGCCGGGCAGGTGACCACCGTGACCCCGGCCGGCCAGGTCACGACCGAGGCGCAGACCTTCGCCGAGCAGCAGGCCGAGCAGCTCGTGGTGGCGCAGGTCTATCAGATCTTCTCGCTCGGCCAGGCGAACCCGATCATTCCGGGTCTTCCCGGCACGACACCCGGGCCCGCGCCCGCAGGCCCGGCCGGCGGCGGCGGGGGCGGCTCGTCCTCGCCCGACGGCAACGGCGCGACGACGCCCCCTCCCCTGCCGGCCACGCCGCCGCTGGCTTCGCAAAGCGTCCCGACCAATCCGAACGAGCTGGTCATCAGCTACGCGACCCAGACGCAGGCGGCTCCGGCGCAGCCGACGGCCGCGGGAGTCGCGACCCCCGCGGATCAGCCCGAGCAGGTGGTGTTCGTGCGGGCGGGCTCCTCCTCCGATCCGGCCGGCAACGTCGCGGTTGCCGGCTCCGGCCCCACCACGATCGCCGGAGCCTACGGCACGCTCGCCATCGCGGCGAACGGCACCTATGCCTACCTGCCGCTGCGCGCGGCGCCGCTCGCGCAGGGGGCGATCGGGCTCGACAGCTTCACCTACGAGCTGCGCGACCCCGATACCGGCGTCACGCGGGAGGTGACGCTCACCTTCACCATCACCGGACAGAACGACGCGCCAACGACGGCAGCGGCGCTCAGCGGCGTCGCCGTCGAGGGTACCGGCACGGCCGCGTTCGACCTGCTGGCCTCTGCGGGGGACGTCGACCAGGGCGCGACGCTCCACGTCGAGAACGTGCTCTGGAGCGGCGGCGCACCCGGCTCGCTGCCGGCCGGCTTCGCCCTGAGCCCGAATGGCAACGCCATCCTGGTGGATGCGAACGCGGGCGCGATCGACCGGCTCGCGCAAGGCGAGACCTTCCAGGCCACCTTCACGTTTGACGTGGTGGACGAATACGGCGCGCGGACGCAGCAGACGCTGACGGTCACGGTCGTGGGCCGGAACGACGCGCCCGTGGCGAGCGGCCCGGCCGGCGGCGGCGCGAGCGAGGGCGCTGGCGTCGTGGTCTTCGGACTGGCCGACCAGGTCACGGATGTCGATCACGGCGCGGTTCTGCGGGTCGAGAACCTCGTCTGGGCGAACGGGGCCGGCGGGCTGCCGGACGGCTTCACGCTTGCACCGGACGGGCTCTCCCTCTCGGTCGAGACTAGCGCCGCGGTGTTCGACAGCCTGCGCCAGGGCGAGACCAGGGCGTTCACGTTCACCTACCAGGTGGTCGACGAGTTCGGCGCCAGGGTCGACCAGACCGCGACCTTCGTGGTCACCGGCACGAACGATGCGCCGAGCGTGACGCAGCCCCTGTCGGCCTCGGTTGCGGAAGGCGGGGCGGCCGGGGTGCTGGATCTGCTCGCCTTCTCCAGCGACATCGATTCCGGCTCATCGCGGCACGTCGAGAACCTCGTCTGGCTCGACGGTCCCGGATCCCTTCCGGCCGGCTTCTCCGTGTCCGGGGACGGCGCGACGCTTGCCTTCGACCCGGGCGGTCCCGCGTATAACAACCTCGGCCAGGGGCAGAGCTTCACGGCGCGCTTCGCCTACGACGTGGTGGACGAGTTCGGCGCCAGCGCGCAGCAGACCGCGACCGTGACGGTGACCGGCACCAACGACGCGCCTGTCGTGACCGGACCTGCCGCGACGACCTTTGCCGAGGGCGATCCCGCCCTGCTCTTCGGGCTGGCCGCCCAGGCCTCCGACCCGGACAACGGCGCCGCCCTCCACATCGAGGCGCTGACCTGGACAAACGGGGACGGCCGCGGCGGGCTCCCGCCAGGCTTCACGCTCTCGGACGACGGACACGGTCTGCAGATCGATCCGGCAGACCCGGCCTACAACAGCATCCCGGCCGGCGGGGCGCGCACCTTCACGTTCAGCTACCGGATCGTCGACGAGTTCGGAGCGGGCGTCGACCAGACTGCCACGGTCACGATCAACGGCGTCAACGACGCGGCCACGATCGGGGGCACGACGACCGGTGCGGTCACGGAGGCGGGCGGGGTCGGGAACGACGCTCCGGGCACGCCCACCGCAACCGGCACGCTGGTCGCGCAGGATCCCGACGGACCGCAGAACGCGTTCGAGGCGGTCGCGACCGCGAGCCCGAGCGATCGCGGCTTCGGATCCTACACGATCGACCAGGGCGGGACCTGGACCTACACCCTCGACGACACGGCGACCGGCGTGCAGGCGCTCCCGGCCGGTGAGCAGACGGCGGACAGCTTCACGGTCCGGAGCGCCGACGGCACGCCCCAGGTGATCACCGTCACGATCACGGGCGCCAACGATGCCGCCACGATCGGGGGCACGACGACCGGCGCCGTCACGGAAGCGGGCGGGGTCGGAAACGACGACCCGGGCACGCCGACGGCAACCGGCACGCTGGTCGCACAGGATCCCGACGGGCCGCAGAACACGTTCCAGGCGGTCGCGACCGCGAGCCCGAGCGACCGCGGCTTCGGGTCCTATACGATCGACCAGGGCGGGACCTGGACCTACACCCTCGACGATGACGCGAGCGGCGTGCAGGCCCTCGCGGCCGGTGAGCAGACGGCGGACAGCTTCACGGTCCGCAGCGCCGACGGCACGCCTCAACTGATCACGGTCACGATCACGGGCGCCAACGATGCACCCACGATCACGGCTCCGAGTCCGGCCACCATCGTCGAGATCAACGACAGCGACGCCACGCCGGCCCCGTCCGAAACGACCGTGGCGCTGACGATCTCCGACCCCGACAGCCTGCCGACCTACGACCTGACCGGCTGGTCGGCCACCGCCGATTCCGGTGTCTATCAAATCGCGGGGCAGTACGGGACGGCCTTCCTCGACACGGTCGGCAATACGCTGCGGTACGTGTTCGACGAAGCCGGCGCCGGGCAGCAACTCGGGGACGGACAGACGGCCTCGGACACGATCGCGGTCACGGTCACGGACGGCCAGGCATCGTCGACCGCATCCGTGACCTTCAGCGTCACCGGGCGGACGGACGGGTTCGACGGCAGTTTCGAGACCGGGTTCGTCGGATGGGACACGCTGGCGGCCGCCACGACGGTCGAGATGTCCGACGCTCCGGACGGTGCGGCCGTGGGCCAGCTCCTCACCTCCTCCAGCACCTCCTACCAGGACGTCGCCGACTTCCTCGGCGTGCCAGGGGCCGCGCTGGCCGAGAACCCGAGCACCACCAACACGAGCTACGACGCAACGGTCGGTTCGGCGATCCGGTCGATCGGCATCCATCTCGATGCCGGCCAGCAATTCACGTTCAAATATCAATTCTCGACGAGCGATTATTCACCCTACAACGATTTCAGCTTCTTCACGGTGGCGGAGACGGACCAGGTCTTCGAGCTGGCCGACGTTGAGAGCGTGGGTAATTACGGCAACACCGGCTGGCAAACCTTCCGCTACACGGCCGCGACGTCGGGCGACTTCCATTTCGGCTTCGGCGTCCTCGACACCGGCGACGGCAACGTCTCCTCGACTTTGTTGGTCGACGACGTCGAGTTCGGCAATTCGCCCCCGACGGCCGGGGAGCCGGTGAGCGGGTTCGCGGCCGAAGACAGCGGCACCGTCTCCTTCGACCTCACCGGCACGGCGAGCGATCCCGACAGCGGCGCCGTCCTGCATGTCACGGACCTCGCGCTCACGAGCCCCTCCGGGAGTCCCGCGGAGTTCGGCTTCGCACTGGCGCCGGACGGGCACACGCTGACCTTCGACAGCACCGGTTCGGGGGTCGACTACATCCCGGCCGGTGAGAGCGAGACCTTCACCTTCTCGTACAATATCGCCGACGAACACGACGCCAGCACCCAACAGACGGCCACGATCCAGGTGACGGGCGCCAACGACGCGCCGAGCGCCGCCGACGATGCGGAGGCCGTGGAGGACGGGCAGAGTGTCTCCGGAACGGTTCTGGGCAACGACACGGACCCGGACAGCGGCGAGACCACCCGTCTGCAGGTCGCCGCCGTCCGGTCCGGGGACTCCGGCAGCTTCAGCGTGATCCCGTCCGACAGCGGCTCCTACCTGACGGTCGAGGGCACCTACGGCTCACTGACCATCCACCGGGACGGCACCTGGACCTACGAGGCCGGAACCGCGGTCGAGACGGGCAGCACGGTTCACGACGCCTTCGGCTACCAGGTCACTGACCCCTATGGCGCCTCCGGCACCGCCACCCTGGACATCGCGGTCACCGGCGTGAACCAGCCCCCGACGGCCGGGGAGCCCGTGAGCGGCTTCGCCGCCGAGGACAGCGGCACCGTTTCCTTCGACCTCACCGGCATGGCGAGCGATCCCGACAGCGGCGCCGTCCTGCACGTCGAGGAACTCGCGCTCACCGACCCGTCCGGGAGCTACGGCGACTTCGGCTTCGTGCTGGCGCCGGACGGGCACACCCTGACCCTCGACACGGCCGGTTCAGGGGTCGACTACATCCGGGCCGGGGAGAGCGTGACCTTCGCCTTCTCCTACCGGATCGTCGACGAGCACGGCGCCAACACCTTGCAGACGGCCACGGTCAACGTCTCCGGAGCGAACGATGCACCGACGGCCGTGGCCGACGCGGTGTCCGTGACCGGGGGGCAGACCGCCTCCGGCAACGCCCTCGACAACGACACCGATCCCGACAGCACAGCGCTGGCCGTCTCTTCGATCGCGGCTGCCAATTCGTCGCAGACCGAGGTCGGCGGGTCACCCACGACCGTCTCGGGCTCCTACGGCACCCTGACAATCAGTGCCGACGGATCGTTCACCTACGCGCCCGACAACGCTGCGGACATCCCATCCGGGACCAGCGCGGACGATGTCTTCCATTACGAGGTATCGGACGGCGACGGCGGTTTCGGAGACGCCGACCTGACCTTCACGGTCGAGTCCACCGCGACCCCTTCCTCCGCGGCTCCCGAGATCACGGGCGTCAGCAGCCTGGAGGTGATCTCGCTCGGAACGTCCGACCTTGCGACCGGCGGGACGTCGGCGGCCGCGCTCACCCCGGACGGCCGCTATGCCGTGTTCGCGAGCCCGGCCGACAACCTGCCGACCTCCGGCAGCGACTCCAACACCGTCCAGGACATCTTCCTCAAGGACACCGCCACGGGCGCGGTGACGCGCGTCTCCCTCGAGGACGACGGGTCCGAGCTGACGACCGCGAGCTACGATCCGTCGGTCAGCGCCGACGGAGCCTACGTCGCCTTCCGAACGGGCAGCGACTCGAACGGCTACGGCAGCCGGCTCCTGATCCGCGACGTCCTGGGCGGACGCACGATCGAGGTTCCGATCCAGTCCCTCGTCCAGGACGGCGGCACGGCGGCGGCCGGCAGCCCCCGCCTGAGCCAGGACGGCGACACCCTGGCCTTCGTGTTCGCGGAAGCGAACCAGACCGCGCCCCAGCCGGCGGTCTTCACCTACAGCCTGTCCAACGGCACCTTCGGCTCCGTCCCGCTCGCGAGCGGCCACCTCAACGAGCTCGAGCCACAGCTCAGCGCAGACGGACACCTCGTCGCGTACGAGAGCTTCGGCACGGCCACGAGCAGCTACGACGTGTTCGTCGCGGGCGGCGCCGCGGAGCCCGCCCTCGTCTCCGCAAACGGCGAGGGAGAACCTTATACCGGGCAGAACCTCCTCAAGGACCTGAGCCCGGACGGCCGCTTCGTGCTGTTCGCCAATGACGGGTCGGGCAATGCCGCGGCGGGGCTGTATCTGCGGGACCGGGATCTGGAAGCGACGGTCTTCGTGGCGTCGCTGGCCCAAAGCAGCGAAGCGTACAGCGCTGCGGCCCTCAGCGACGACGGACGCTTCGTCGTGTTCCGGACGGCAGCGGCGCTCGTGCCGGAGGATACCAACGGCGCCCTGGACTACTACATCGCCGAGCTCGGCAGCGGGGCCGCCGCGATCTCGCGCCTCGTCGACAGCGTCGGGGCGGGCAGCAATCTCGACATCAGCGGGGATGGCCTCGCCCGCGCGGTCAGCCTTTATATTCCGAACGGGACCACGGGCGAGGAGGCTCAGCAGCTGGTTCTTCAGCGGCTCGGCCTGTCCGAATATGTCGGCGAGACCGGAACGAGCGCGAACCATCACGTTCCGGGCGTGATCCAGTTCGCCGACGCCGACGTGAACGACCGTCCGACCGGCACGCTGACGGAGCAGACATACACGTTCCACGACTCGGCCGGCGCGAGCCTGACCCTTTCGACCGATCAGGTAAGCGCGATCGAGAGCGCCTTCACGATCACCCAGGATTCAAACAACACGAACACCGGCAACGTGTACTACGCCTACGACATTGCGGAGAGCGCGCTCGATTTCCTGGCCGCGGGCGACGTCCTCACGCTGACGAACCGTGTCGAGATCTCGGACGGGACCAGCACGGCCGGCACGGACATCGTGCTCACGATCCTCGGCCGAAACGACGCGCCGGTAGCGACCGACGACGCCATTGCAACCGATTCCGCGAATTTCGGCGGAAGCGTGCTCGCAAACGATGCCGATCCGGACCGGGGAGACGTCGTGCATGTGTCCGCGATCGAGGGGATCTCCACCCAAACCCTGCCGGCCGGCGGATCCGCCACGGTTCAAGGCACTCACGGCACGCTCACCATGTACTCGGACGGGTCCTACTTCTACGAGGTGGAGTCGGGCTCGTTCGGCAACACCGACCTTTTCACCTACGAGTCCACGGACGCCCATGGCGGCACCGGTCAAGGTCGGCTCGAGATCACGCTCGGCTCGGGACCGGGGCAGAATGCCGGGGTCTTTCTCCGTCCTGACAACGTGCTGACGCAGGAGACGGGCCTGATCGCCATCCCGGATTCCGCCCTCCTGGCCAACGATCACCCGACCGGCACCGATACCGTTCTCGCGGTCACGGGCGTAGGCGCTCCGGCGAGCCATTCCGCCTATACCGTGACGGTCCTGAACAGCGGCACGACCACATTCGACTACACGGCGACCGCATCCCCGTCCGGAACCTCGCTGAGCTCGACCGCGACGGTGACGACCACGGCCGCCGGGCCCCTCGTGGGAACGGCCGAGGACGACATCCTGCTCGGCGCGACGGACGGCACGATGAGCGGCGGCGGCGGTGCGGACGTGTTCGTGCTCGCGTCATCGGGCACGAACACGATCTCCGACTTCGAGAGCAAGATCGACGCCGTCGATTTCACGTTCCGGTTCGAGACGGGCCAATACGGGGCGAGCGCGGCGGACGTCTATGCGTATCTCGTCAGCGATGGTCTCCATGTCGATGTGGCGGCCTACAACATCAGCACCGGGTCATCCGATATCATCGCCCATCTGACCAACCTGGCGGCCGGCGAGGAAACCGCGGTTCGCATCCTGTGGCACGACCATCAGGAGATTCTCGACTATGGTTTCATGACGTGAGCGGCAGCGCGATGCCGGGGCGGCGGCTGCGCAGGGCGCTCG
>JAQGJJ010000107.1 GCA_028290695.1 Enterovirga sp.
ACGACCCGCAGGGGCTCACCGCCCTGATGAACCGCTTCCTTACGCCGCTCACCAACGCGATCCTCGATCACAAGGGCACGATCGACAAATACATGGGCGACGCCATCATGGCGTTCTGGAACGCGCCCCTGGACGACCCCCGGCAGGAGCACAACGCCTGCTCGGCCGCGCTCGCGATGCTCGGCCGGCTGAAGGGCGTGAACGCGGAGCGCCAGGAGGAGGCCCGCAACGGCGGCCACAGCTACATCCCGCTCGACGTTGGGATCGGCCTCAACACCGGCACCTGCGTGGTCGGCAACATGGGGTCGAACCTGCGGTTCGACTATTCGGTGCTCGGCGACACCGTGAACCTCGCCTCCCGGCTGGAAGGACAGTCGAAGTTCTACGGGGTCAAGATCGTCCTGGGCGCCGGCACGGCCGCAAGGGTGCGGGACGATTTCGCGGTGATCGAGATCGACCTGATCCGGGTGAAGGGAAAGACCGAGCCCGAAACGGTGTTCGCGCTTCTCGGCGACGGCCGGGTCCGGGCCTCGGCGGACTTCGCGACGCTGCGCGACGCCCATGCCGAGATGCTGTCCCGCTACCGCGGCCGGGACTGGGCCGGAGCGCGCGAGCGGCTCGCCATCTGTCGGACCGTCGCGGCGGAACTCGCCGTCGCCGGGCTCTACGACCTCTATGCCGAGCGGATCGAGAGCCACGAGGCCGAGCCGCCGCCGCCCGACTGGACCGGCGTCTATGTGGCGACCTCGAAGTAGCCGCTGCGCCTCATCGGGAGGCCGGAGCGCATTGTGCGGACACGGCCCCGGTGGTACCGGAATCGGACCGCTGAATTCGCGGTTTTGTTGTCGGCGTATCGCGACGGTGCTGCATGTTGTTCGGGACGAGCCTCGCATCCTTCGGCCTCAGCGCAGGCGGCATCGTCATCTTCGGCCACGACGTCTCGCCCCTCCTGTTTGAAGGACTCGCCGTGCTCGGCGTCCTCAGCGCCTTTGTGGCGATCTGCGCCGGCGAGGCGCGCCTGTCGGACTGAGACGGCGGCCGGTTCGGCCTCCCGCCCGCGGCCGGCGCGAACCGGCACGGACGCCGTAACCTCTTCTTGGCGCAGCCCGGGCTAGGCTCGGCCGGATCCGCTGCGGCCCGGCATGACCTTCGTCGTCGTCTTCCTCGTCAATGCCTGCCTGAGCTTCGCCCTGTCGCTCGTTGTGGCGTGGCTGGTCGGCCCCGATTCCTTCGGGCGCTACGCGCTCGGCCTGTCGATCTCGGTCGTGGTCAACACGGCCCTGTTCGAGTGGCTGCGCCTGTCGGCCACCCGCTTCTATTCCGAGCGCGTCCGGACGGAGCGGCCGGCCGTGAAGGCCACGCTGGACCGCGCCTATGGGGCAGCCGCGGCGCTTCTGGTTCTCGCGACCGCGGTGCTGGCCTGGGCCGGAGCCGATCTCGGCCTGTCCGCGCCGCTGCTCCTCGCGGCGGCTGGCGCAGGCCTGGCGGTCGGGCTGTTCGATTATCAGGCTGCGCTGGCGCGGGCGCGCTTCCTGGACCGGCGCTATGCCGTCCTGCTCGTCACGCGGGCCGGGCTGGCCTTTGTGCTGACGGTCGGCGCGGGTTGGCTGACCGGGGATCCTGCCATCGTGCTCGGCGCGGCCGCGGCGGCCTCGTTCGCGGCCGTGCTGCTGCTCCGCCCTCGGGACGCCTCCGCCGCGCCCGCGGGTGGCGCCGGGTGGGACCGGGCGCAGCTTGCGACCTTTGCCCGGTACGGGCTGCCGCTCGTGGCCGCGAGCGCGATCTACCAGCTGCTGCCGCTCCTCAGCCGCGGGGTCCTCGCCTCCCGGGCGGGCTTCGCCGAGGCGGGCTACTTCTCGCTCGCGACCGAGATCGCCGTGCGGCTGTTCCAGAACCTCGGCTCGGCGCTCGACCTCGCGCTGTTTCAGCTCGCGGTTCGGGCGGAGGAGCGCCACGGACGGGAGGCTGCGGAACGGCAGGTCGGCCGCAACGTCGCCGCCATCGCGGCGATCGTGCTGCCGGCGACGGCGGGTCTCTGGCTCGTCTGGCCGGCCTTCGAGGCCGTGTTCGTGCCGCCGGCCTTTCGGGGGCAGGTTGCCGGGGCTGCGGCCCTGGCCATCCCGGCCTTCGCCGCCTACGGGCTCGTGCAATATGCGCTGAACCCGGTGTTCCAGCTGCGCCGCCGGACCGGCCCGGTGATCGGGGCCGCGCTGGTCGCGCTCGCGCTGAATGCCGGGCTGCTTCTGCTCTGGCCGGACCTGCGCAGCGCAACCGGGATCGCGGCCGCGCAGCTCGCGAGCTTCTGCGCCGCGCTGGCCGTGCTGGCGGCGGCCTGCCGGGCCCCCCTGCCGTGGCGCGACCTCGGCCTCGCCCTCCTGTCCGCGGCCGCCATGGCGGGCGCGCTGTGGCCCTTGCGGGACCTCGCGCCGCCCGCCGTCGCGCTGCCGCTCCTCGTGGCGGCCGGTGCGGTCATCTACGGAGGGCTCGCGGTGCTGCTCGACGTTGCGGGCGCCCGCCGCCTCGCCGCGCAGATGCGGGCCGGACTGGCTCGGCGAGGCTCGGCCGGCCGGACCTGATCCGGCCGCGTCCCTACGTCTCCTCGCGAGCCCTGCGACTCCCCGGCCGGTTGTGGCATAACCCGGGGCCGAAGCCGCTGCGTCCCTGGCCAGGGCGCGCACCGGCGCGTGCAGAATTCCGCGGGTTCGGAGCGTCATGGATTACGAAGGCTTCTTCCAGGAGCATCTCGAGGGCCTCCGCCGCGAGGGCCGGTATCGCGTCTTCGCGGAGCTGGAACGGCAGGCCGGGGCCTTTCCGCAGGCGACCCATCACGGAGACGGGGGCCCATCCAACGTGACGGTGTGGTGCTCCAACGACTATCTCGGGATGGGACAGCACCCGGTCGTGATCGCCGCCATGCACGAGGCGCTCGACCGCTGCGGCGCCGGAGCCGGCGGGACCCGCAACATCTCCGGAACCAACCATTACCACGTGCTGCTCGAGCGCGAGCTGGCCGACCTCCACGGCACGGAAGCGGCGCTGCTGTTCAACTCCGGCTACATGTCGAACTGGACGACGCTCTCCACCCTCGCCTCGCGCCTGCCGGGCTGCGTGGTGCTGTCGGATGCCGGCAACCACGCGTCCATGATCGAGGGGATCCGGCATTCCCGCGCCGAGACCCGGATCTTCGCCCACAACGACGTCGCGGACCTCGCCCGCAAGCTCGCCGAGATCGAGCCGGGGCGCCCGAAGCTGATCGCCTTCGAGTCGGTCTATTCCATGGACGGCGACATCGCCCCGATCGCCGCGATCTGCGACCTCGCGGACCGGCACGGCGCGTTGACCTACCTGGACGAGGTTCACGCCGTCGGTCTTTACGGCCCGCGCGGCGGCGGCATCGCGGAGCGCGACGGGCTCAGCCACCGCCTCACCGTGATCGAGGGCACCCTGGCCAAGGGCTTCGGCGTCATCGGCGGCTACATCGCGGCCTCGGCGGCCTTGTGCGACTTCATCCGCAGCGTCGCCTCGGGCTTCATCTTCACCACGGCGCTGCCGCCGGCGATCGCCGCGGGGGCGCTGGCGTCGATCCGCCACCTGAAGACCAGCGCGGCGGAACGCGAACGCCTGCTCGACCGCGTGGCCCAGCTCCGCACCCGCCTGGACGAGGCCGGGATCCCGCACCTCGCCAATCCGAGCCACATCGTGCCCGTGATGGTCGGGGACGCGGTGCGCTGCAAGGCGATCAGCGACACCCTCCTGTCCGGCTATGGGCTGTACGTGCAGCCGATCAACTACCCGACGGTTCCGCGCGGGACGGAGCGGCTGCGCATCACGCCGTCACCACTGCATTCGGACGCGGATATGGACCGGCTCGTCTCCGCGCTGGCCGCCATCTGGGCCGAGCTGCGCCCGGCCCGGGCCGCGTAGGCGGACCGGCGGGGCCGCCCCCGGGAGGGAGACGGGCGCTACTTGGCCGGCAGCGCCGCCTCGCGGGAGCGGGCCGGGGACCGCAGACGATCCATGGCGGCGGACAGCACCGGCCAGAACAGCATGGCGAGGGCCAGCGTCACGATCGTCCCGACGAGGGGATTGGCCCAGAAGATCGACATGTTGCCCTGCGACAGCAGCATCGCCTGACGGAAGGAGCTTTCCGCCATGTCTCCCAGCACGAGCGCGAGCACGAGGGGGGCCAGCGGGTAGGAGAGCTTCTTGAACACGTAGCCGATCACGCCGAACACCAGCATCACGGAAATGTCCATCAGCGCATTGTGGACCGTGTAGGCGCCGACCGCGCAGATCACGAGGATCACCGGGGCGATGATGCTGAACGGGATGCGCAGGATGGCGGCGAAGAACGGAACCGTGCTGAGAACGACGATCAGGCCGGCCACGTTGCTGAGGTAGATGGAGGCGATCAGGCCCCACACGAAGTCCCTCTGCTCCACGAACAGCAGCGGGCCGGGCTGCAGGCCCCAGATCAGGAGGCCGCCGAGGAGCACGGCCGCGGTCGGCGAGCCCGGGATGCCGAGCGTCAGCATGGGCAGCAGCGCGGAGGTGCCGGCCGCGTGGGCGGCCGTTTCCGGAGCCAGGACCCCTTCCAGCTCGCCCGACCCGAAGCGCTTGCCGTTGCGCGAGAAGCGCTTCGCGAGCCCGTAGCTCATGAAGGAGGCCGGCGTCGCCCCGCCGGGCGTGATGCCCATCCAGCAGCCGACGATCGCGGAGCGGATCGCGGTGAGCCAGTATTTCGGCAACTCCTTCCAGACCTGGAGCACCACCCGGGGCGAGATCTTCGCGCTCTTGCCCTTGAAGGCGAGCCCCTCCTCCATGGTCAGGAGGATCTCACCGACGCCGAACAGGCCGATCACCGCGACCAGGAAGTCGAAGCCGCGCAGCAGTTCGGTCGAGCCGAACGTCATGCGGAGTTGCCCGGTTACCGTGTCGATGCCGACGGCCGCGAGCGCGAAGCCGAGCATCATCGCAGCGATGACCTTGAAGGGGGATTCCCGCCCCATGCCGACAAAGGAGCAGAAGGTCAGGAGATAGACGGCGAAGAACTCGGCCGGGCCGAACTGGAGCGCGAAGCGGGCGATCACCGGCGCCAGGAAGGTGAGCAGGAGCGTCGCCACGAAGGCGCCGAAGAACGATCCCGTGAAGGCGGTCGCAAGCGCCTCGCCGGCCCGGCCCTTCTGGGCCATCGGGTAGCCGTCGAAGGTGGTCGCGACCGACCAGGGCTCGCCCGGGATGTTGAACAGGATCGACGTGATGGCGCCGCCGAACAGCGCGCCCCAGTAGATCGAGGACAGCATGATGATGCCGGACACCGGCGACATGCTGAAGGTGAGCGGCAGGAGGATGGCGACGCCGTTGGCCCCGCCGAGCCCCGGCAGGACGCCGATCAGGACGCCCAGGAAAATGCCGAGGAACATGTAGAGGATGTTCATCGGGTCGGCGAGGACGCCGAAGCCGTGGACGAGAGACAGAAGAGCGTCCATTTCCACCCCAATGATCGGCCTCGACGGGCCTCGTCTTGCCTTCGCTGGGAGTCCCGGAGAGGTGGCCCGGCCTTAGTAGCCGAGCGCCGCCTCGAGGGGGCCTTTGGGCAGCGGCACCAGGAACCAGACCTCGAACATCAGAAACAGCGCGAGCGGCACCAGGATCGCGATCGGGGCGATCTTGGCCGCCGGATACTTGCCGAGCCAGGCCATGAAGAAGGCTATGAAGATCGCGGACGCCACGTAGATGCCGAGAAACCCGATCGAGATCACGAAGACGACGGTCGGGATCAGCACCTGCATCACGGATCTGAGCTGGGTGCGCTCCACGAACGGCCCGTCCTCGACCGTGCGGTCGCGAAGCTTCAGGACAAAGGTGATGGCGCTCACCACGAACATGATCGCGCCTATGCGGAACGGGAAGTAGCCGGCGCCCGGGCCGTCATCCTCCCACCGGGCGCCGATGCGCCAGTTGTCCCACATGATGAGCGTCGCCAGGGCCATGAAGACGCCCGCCACGACCAGGTCCATGACCCGTTTGGAGACCGTGTGCTCGCTCCGGTCCGCCTGATGCGCCATCGCCGGCTCTCCTGCCCCGATCCGTGACCTGCGGCTCTACTTGGCCAGGAACCCGGCCTTCTCCATCAGGGCCCGGTGCGTCTCGGCCGCCTTGCCGAGCCAAGTCTTGTATTCGGTGTCCGCCATGAAGGTCGTGTTGAAGGCGCCCTTCGCCATGAAGTCCTTCCATTCGGGCGTTTCGCGCACCCGCTTGAACAGGTCGACGTAGAAGGCGACCTGCTCCGGGGTGGCGCCCGGCCCCATGAAGATGCCGCGCAGCATCAGGTACTCGATGTCGAGGCCGCTCTCCTTGCAGGTCGGGATGTCGCCCCAGGACATCGTGTCCGTGACCTTTTCGGTCAGCGGGATGCGCTTGCCGTCGAACACGCAGAGCGGCTTCAGCTCGCCCGCCCTCCACTGCGCCACCGCCTCGATCGGGTTGTTGACGCTTGCGGTCACGTGGCCGCCGACGAGCTGCGCCGCGACGTCGCCGCCGCCCTTGTACGGGATGTAGGTGAACTTGGTGCCGGTCGCCTGCTCGATCGCGGCCGTGATGATCTGGTCTTCCTGCTTGGAGCCTGTTCCGCCCATCTTGAATTCGTTCGCGGCCCCGGCCTTGGCCGCATCCACGAAGTCCTTGGCGGTCTTGTAGGGCGCCTTGGCGTTCACCCACAGGACGAACTCGTCCAGCGCCAGCATCGCGACCGGGGTCATGTCCTCCCACTTGAACGGCACGCCCGTCGCGAGCGGCGTGGTGAACAGGTTCGAGAGCGTGATGATGATCTTGTGCGGGTTGCGGGCGGACCCTTTCACGTCGAGGAAGCCCTCCGCGCCCGCGCCGCCCGCCTTGTTGATGACCACCAGCGCCTGCGACATCAGGCTGTGCTTCTGGATGATGCCCTGAAGCACCCGCGCCATCTGATCGGCACCGCCGCCCGTTCCGGCCGGCACGATGAACTCGACGGTCTTGGACGGAGCCCAGGCGGCCTGTGCCGCCCTGGCGGAGCCGAACCCGACGGCCGCCGCCAGACCAGCACAGGCGAGCGCTCTTCCGAGCAATCGGAATCTGGCCATAGGTTTCTCTCCCGAATGACCTCGTCTTGCGCGAGGATCGGCCCCGTTTCGGGACCTTCATGATCGACAGCATATTGTATTCCAGAACGTCCGCAAGCGACTTGCGGACGGCGCAGGGACGTCTCGTCATTACTTGTTGCAATGCATCGATACATGTGCAGATGCAGCAAAACACGCTTCGCCGGATCGCCCCGCCCCGTGAATGCAAGGCGTGTCAGCGACTTGTCGCGTCGCCGCGCTGCATGCGGCTCGGTGCCGAACCCGGCTCACGCCGGATCGGATTGACGGATCGGCGCCGCGCGGCCATTGCGAAAGGATGAGACTGGCAATCGTCGCGGCCGTCGTTGCGCTCGCGATCGGCGGATGCCGGTCGAGCGACCCTTTCTGCCGGTCCCACAATGCGGCCGACCTCACCCCGTCCGCGGAGGCCTACCGGGCCATGAGCCCGGCGGCCCGGCGGGACGCGGAGAACCGCCTGCAGGAGGCGGCCCGACGCTGCGGCTGGGAGCCATGACACCCGCGACGCTCAGCCGGGAGGGAGACACCCCATGAGAACGGTGGCGATCGTCGGGGCCGGGCTCATGGGGCACGGCATCGCGCTCGTGTTCGCGCTCGGCGGCCACGCCGTCCGCATCACCGATGCCCGCCCCGAGACCCTCGCCGCCGTGCCGGCGCTGATCGGGTCGGCCCTCGAGACGTTGCGCGAAGGCGGGCTGGTCGAAGCCGCCTGGACCGCGGAGCGCGTCGCGGCCGCCGTTCGGCTCTGCCCGACGCTCGCCGAGGCGGTGGCGGGGGCGGATCTCGTGATCGAGGCCATCACGGAGAAGCCCGACCTCAAGCAGACCGTCTTCGCCGAGCTCGACCGCCTCTGTCCGGCGGGCGTCGCTCTGGCCAGCAACACGAGCTATCTCGACATCTTCCCGCTCATTCCGGCCCGCCGGCAGGAGCGGGCGCTCGTTCTGCACTGGTACACGCCGCCCTACATCGTGGACCTCGTGGACGTGGTGCCGGGCCCGCAGACGGATCCCGCCCTCCTCGACGAGATGCGCGAGATGGTGATCGGCCTCGGCCAGGTGCCGATCGTGCTGAAGCGCTTCATCCCCGGCTACGTGGCGAACCGCATCCAGTCCGCGATCTCGGCCGAGGTCTACCGCCTGCTCGACGAGGGCGTGGCGACGCCGCGCGAGATCGACGACGCCGTGATCCACGGTCTGTCGCTCCGCATCCCGGTTCTCGGGCACCTGGCGAAGGCGGATTTCACCAGCCTCGAGCTGCAGCGGCAGGCGCTGCTGAACGCTTCCTACGAGCCCCCTCCCCCGCGGACCCGCTCCGAGACGCTGGATGCGCTGTGCGCCGAGGGGCGGACCGGCGTCATGGCGGGGCGCGGCTTCTTCGATTGGGGCGGGCGCGAGCCGGCCGAGCTGTTCCGCGACCGGGACCGCCGGCTGATCGCGCTCAAGAAGGCGATGCGGGACATCGGCCCGCTCACCGGCACGTAACAGGAGCCAGTCTCGATGCGGCCGATCCACGTCCTGAACGGACCCAACCTCAACCTGCTGGGCACGCGCGAGCCCGGCATCTACGGCAGCCTGACGCTGGCCGACATCGCGGCGCGCCTGACGGAGCGGGCCGGCGCGAGAGGCACGATCACCTTCCGGCAATCCAATCACGAGGGCGACCTCGTGACCTGGATCCAGGAGGCCGGCGCGGCCGGGGCCGGGGTGATCCTCAACGCGGGCGCCTACACGCACACCTCCATCGCGTTGCGGGACGCCATCTCGGGCGCCAAGGCCGAGGTCATCGAGGTGCACCTCTCCAACGTGCATGCCCGCGAGCCCTTTCGTCACCGCTCGACCATCGCGCCCGTGGCCCGCGGGGTCATTGCCGGGTTCGGCCCGCTGTCCTACGAACTGGCGCTCGAGGCGCTGCTGCACGGGGACGGCGGACACGCACCCGCCTGAGCCGGACGGCGCTCCTCACCGCCGCCACGGCGGCCCGGCTCGGGCCGCTCCGGGCCGGCCGAGGAGCACGCCCATGTGGCAACCCGCGACCTTCTACCCCGACCCGGCCGTCGAGATCCTCGACGAGAGCTTCCTCAAATACCGCATCTTCAGCGCGGCCGTGGAGCGGCTCGCCACGGGCTTTCGCTGGGCGGAAGGTCCCGTCTGGTTCGGCGACCAGCGCCAGCTCGTCTGGAGCGACATCCCGAACGACCGGATGATGCGCTGGGACGAGGAGACGGGCGCCGTCTCGGTCTTCCGCAAACCCTCCAACTGGGCGAACGGCAACACGCGCGACCGACAGGGGCGGCTGGTGACCTGCGAACACGGGCGGCGCGTCACGCGGACCGAGTACGACGGTTCGATCACGGTTCTGGCGGAGAGCTTCGCCGGCAAGCGTCTCAACTCGCCGAACGACGTGGTCGTGAGGTCGGACGGCTCGATCTGGTTCACCGATCCGGCCTTCGGTATCGCCGGCAATTACGAGGGGCGGGTCGCGGCGCCCGAGCTGCCGCAGAACGTCTACCGCCTCGATCCGGACACGGGCGAGCTGAAGGTCGTCGCGGAGGACCTGCGCGGGCCGAACGGCCTCGCCTTCTCGCCCGATGAGCGGACCCTCTACTTGGTCGAATCCCGCGCGACGCCGACCCGGCTCATCCTGGCCTACGACGTGGTCGAGGGCGGGCGGGCGCTCGCGAACCGGCGTACCGCCATCGATGCCGGCCCGGGCACGCCGGACGGGTTCCGGGTCGATGTCGACGGCAACCTCTGGTGCGGCTGGGGCATGGGCTCGCCCGAGCTCGACGGCGTGATGATCTTCAACGCCGACGGCCGCCCCATCGGCCGCATCCGCCTGCCCGAGCGCTGCGCCAATGTCTGCTTCGGCGGACGGAGGCGGAACCGGCTCTTCATGGCCGCGAGCCAGTCCGTGTACGCGCTCTACGTGAACACGCAGGGCGTGGCCGGCGGGTAGCGCGCCGACCCGTCGCGTGCTGAAACCGGGCCGAGGGTGGAACGACGATGTCCAAGGGTCTGCGCAAGGGGCTGACGAGCTACGGCGACGAGGGCTTCTCGCTGTTTCTCCGCAAGGCCTTCATCAAGGCGATGGGGTATTCCGACGACGCGCTCGAGCGGCCGATCGTCGGGATCACGGACACCTATTCCGACTACAATCCCTGCCACGGCAACGTCCCGCAGCTGGTGGAGGCGGTGAAGCGCGGCGTCATGCTGGCGGGCGCGATGCCGATGGTGTTTCCCACCATCTCCATCCACGAGAGCTTCGCCCACCCGACCTCGATGTACCTGCGCAACCTGATGGCGATGGACACCGAGGAGATGATCCGGGCCCAGCCGATGGATGCGGTCGTGGTGATCGGCGGCTGCGACAAGACCCTGCCGGCACAGATCATGGCGGCCGCCTCCGTGGACCTGCCGGCCATCGTCCTGCCGGTCGGCCCGATGGTGGTCGGACACCACAAGGGCGAGGTTTTGGGCGCCTGCACGGATTGCCGGCGCCTCTGGGGCGCCCATCGCGCCGGCGAGATCGACGAGGCCGAGATCGAGGTGGTGAACGGCCGCCTCGCCCCCTCCGTCGGCACCTGCATGGTGATGGGCACCGCGTCCACGATGGCCTGCATGGTGGAGGCGATGGGCCTGTCGCTCCCCTTGAGCGCAACGGTGCCGGCTCCTCATGCCGAGCGCATCCGCATCGCGGAGGCGAGCGGCAGGCGGGCGGCCGAGATGGCGGTGGCCGGTGGCCCGCGCCCCTCCGAGATCCTCACCGCCTCCGCGTTCCGCAACGCGCAGATCGTGCTGCAGGCGATCGGAGGCTCGACCAACGGGCTCGTGCACCTGACCGCGATCGCCAACCGGACCGAGCACCGGATCGACCTCGAGGCGTTCGACCGGATCGGCCGCGAGGTGCCGGTGCTGATCGACCTGAAACCCTCCGGCCAGCACTACATGGAGCATTTCCACCATGCCGGCGGCGTGCCGAAGCTCCTGCGCGAGCTCGGCGACATCCTTGACCTGGACGCCCCCACGGTCGCGGGCGGAACGCTTCGGGACGTAGCGGCCGGAGCCGAGGAGGTGCCGGGCCAGGATGCCATCCGGCCGCGCGGCAATCCGATCAAGCCGACCGGCGCCATGGCGGTTCTGCGCGGCAACCTCGCGCCGCGCGGTGCCGTCATCAAGCACTCGGCCGCCACGCCGGCGCTCCTGCAGCATACGGGCCGGGCGATGGTGTTCGAGAATGTCGAGGACATGGCGGCCCGGATCGACGACCCCGATCTGGACGTGACGAAGGACGACATCCTCGTGCTGCGCAACACCGGTCCCAAGGGGGCACCGGGCATGCCGGAGGCCGGCTACCTGCCGATCCCGCGCAAGCTCGCGCGGGCCGGCGTGAAGGACATGGTGCGGATCTCGGACGCCCGCATGAGTGGCACGGCCTTCGGGACGATCGTGCTGCACATCGCGCCCGAATCGGCGGTGGGTGGCCCGCTCGCCCTGGTGCGCAGCGGCGACACGATCCGCCTGGACGTGGAGGCGCGCCGGATCGACCTCCTGGTCCCGGACGCGGAGCTGGATGCCCGCCGGGCCGCCCTGCCGGCGGCAGAGCGTCCGCCCTGGGCGAGGCGCGGCTACGCGCGCCTGCTGCACGACACCGTGCTGCAGGCCGACGAAGGCTGCGACTTCGATTTTCTGACAGGCCGCGGCGAGGGTCTCGACGACCCGGACCACCCGGCCGCCGTGAACGTCGATCCCGTGCGGATCGACTGACGGTCCGGCCGCGTCAGCGGCGCCCGGCTACGGGCATTCCTTCTTGGCGCGCTCGAGCGCCTGGGAGAAGCCGGCGAGCGAGTAGCGGTCGCTGGTCTTGTTGCCGCGAGCCGAGGTGGCGGTCACGACGACGGCCTGCCCCTTCTGCATAGTGGCAATGGCCTGCGGCTCCTCGGCCGGGTTCTTGACCCAGGCGTTCTGGCCCTTCGTGACGAGCGCGTAGCCCGTGCCGCCGATGTTCACCTCGGCCGGGCCGGTTTCCTTGGTGGCGAAGTTCAGCACCGTCGCGACCTCGTTGCGGACATTCTCGGCCGGCCGGAACGACACGAACAGGTAGGCGGGCGTGTCCTTCAGGTTGGCGGGCGTGCGGGACTTGGGCTGCGACAGCGCGTAGCAGATCTTCGCCCGGCCGGTCTGCGCCGTGTAGGCGCTCCAGTCGTTGTAGGTGGCGACGAGCTGCGCCTGCGCTCCACCCGGCGCGCCTTGGCGCTGGGCGAGTGCCGGGCCGCTTGCGGCGGCGAGGGAAAGAAGCGCCGACAGCGCCAGGAGGGTACGTTTCATGCAACCGCGACCGGAGGCTACTCTTCGTTAAGCTAGGCGGGACAGGGTTAACAAAGCCATATCAAAGCCGGCGAAATTACGGGGCTCCCCTGCGGCGTGGGCGCGCTTTCCTGTGGGCGGAGCCGCGATCGGGCCGACTCCGCCCCTGCGGACCCGAATCCGGGGGCTGCGGCAGGCCGGGATCGTCGGCCGACACAGCCCCGGGCAGACACAGCCTCGCGTCGGGCTCCCACGAACCAGGCAGCCCCCCTCCCCGCACAGCGGCTGGGCGCCTCGCGGGACGGCGCGGCGAATCGGCGGCCCATTGCGACGGCGAACTCGCCGGTCCGCAGGTCAGCATTCGCGACGGCGTCCCGCCGACGCTACCAACGCCGCCGGGTCGGTCGCGAGCCCCCGCGATGCGCGGCGATGCGGCCGCGTGCCGGTGCCGACGATCTGGTCGCGGGACGAAGGATGGTCGCCCTCCCTCGCGGCCGGCGGCTCCGGACGGGTTTCCCCCGTCGGAGGCTCGGCT
>JAQGJJ010000239.1 GCA_028290695.1 Enterovirga sp.
GGCAAGCCGTCCACGATGCGGATCTCGGGAACCTTGTAGGCCGCCATGCGGGTCCTGCACCACGCGGCCATCTCGTCCCGGCCCGGGGCGGTGCCGTCGATCGGCCTCACGTGCACGAACGCCACCGGGACTTGGCCCTTGTCGGGGTCCGGGCGGCCGATGACGCCGGAACCGAGCACAGCGGGGTGCTGGCCGAGCAGGGCCTCGATCTCGGCCGGGAAGACGCTCATGCCCCGGACCTTCAGCATCTCCTTGCGGCGGCCGAGGAAGTGGACGAACCCCTCCTCGTCGATCCTGCCGATGTCGCCCGTATGCAGCCAGCCGTCGCGAAGCGCCGCCGCGCTCTCGTCGGGCTTGTTCCAGTAGCCCTTGAGCAGCGAGGGCGTGCGCACGCACAGCTCGCCCTCCTGACCGAGCGGCCGGAGCGCGCCCGTGTCGAAGTCGCAGATCTTGAACTCGGTCCCGGGCATCGGGAGGCCGACGAAGACGGGCTCCGAATGAAGGTCGTAATCACCTTCCTGGAAGCCGACCGAGAACGTGTCCATCGTGTGCGTCTCGGTCATGCCCCAAGCGGCCTCGATCAGTGTCGAGCCGGTCAGCGCCCGCCAACGCGCGCGGACATCCGGGTTCAGCTTCTTCACGAACGACGAGACGCGGACCTTGTCGAGCGAGGTCAGGTCGAACCCTCCCGCCGAGGGGTGCTCCAGGAGCTCGACCGCATTATCGACCAGAAGGTAGGCGCAGGAGACGCGGTAGCATTCCACCGCCTTCAGCACGGCTGCCGGGTCCCAGCGTGCAAGCAGAACCGTGGGACAGCCGGCGACGATCGGCAGGATCAGCGCGAGGTCTTCCCCCGCGATCCAGAAGACCGGGACGAAACAGAGCACCACGTCGTCGGGCGAGAGCGCGAAGCTCGTCGCGAGCGAGGTCCCGGCCGTGTAGATCATGTCCCGCTGCGTGTGGACGCAGCCCTTCGGCATGCCGGTGGTGCCGCCCGTGTAGTTGAGGGCCGCGGCCGCATCGAGGTCGGCCGGTGGAAGGGCTGACGGCTGCGGAAGGGCCAGGAGGGCCGGCAGAAGGTCCGTGGCGTCCGGGCAGGGGATGCGGAGCTTGGTCAGCTGCTCCGGCAGGGGCAGGGTCGGGGCGGCGGGTAGCATGTCCGCGAAGGCGGTGACGAGGACGGAGCGAAGCTTCGTGCCCCCCTGCACCGCCCGCACCAGGGGCATCAGGCTGTCCAGGGCCAGGATGACGGTCGCGCCCGTATCGTTCAGCTCGTAGGCGAGCTCCGCCTCGCGGAAGAGCGGGTTCACGGGCACGTGGACGGCGCCGAGCTTCAGGATGCCGAAGAACGCGATCGCGAATTGCGGGCAGTTCGGCAGAAACACCGCGACCGGATCGCCCTTGCCGATCCCGAGAGACTTCAGCATCGCGGCGAAGCGGTCCGAGAGCCCGTCGAGCTCCCTGTAGCTCATCTCGCGGCCGTAGAAGATGTAGGCCGGCTTCTCGGGCTGAAGTCCGGCCCAGACCCGGAGATACTCGGTGAGCGTTATCTCGCCATGCGGATAGCGGGGCTCGCGCGGCATGCCGGACGGCCATGCGGCCGACCAGAGCGACTTCAGACGGTCGAGATAGGGGCCCTCTTCCGCCGCCATGCGCTTCTCCGTTCTGTTCACGACCCGGGTCCGCTTACCAGGTATCCACGAAGGGGCGCCTCCGGCCGCCGCCGCGGGGCGGCGGGGGAGCCGCGTTCAGCCCCGACGAGACCCAGCGCCGCGTGTCGGCGGGATCGATCACCTCGTCGATCTCCAGGACGGACGCGATACTGATCGCCTTGCCGTTGGCATACATGCCGGCGACCTTGTCCCGGAAATAGGTTTCGCGCTCGTCCGGGTCCGCGATCGCCTCCATCTCCTTGCGAAAGCCGAGCCGCACGGCTCCCTCTAACCCCATCCCGCCGAACTCGCCCGTCGGCCAGGCGATGGTGAAGACGGAGGCGTGAAAGCCCCCCCCGGCCATGGCCTGCGCACCGAGACCATAGCCCTTGCGCAGAACCACGGTGAAATAGGGCACGCCGATCGAGGCGGCGGTGACGAACATGCGGCAGACATGCCGGACGAGAGCCGTCTTCTCCGCCTCGGGGCCGACCATGAAACCGGGCGTGTCGCAGAGGGACAGGATCGGCAGGCCATGCGCGTCGCACAGCTGAACGAAGCGCGCGGCCTTGTCGGCCGCATCGGCATCGATGGCTCCGCCGAGATGCTTCGGGTTGTTGGCGAGAAGGCCGAACGGCTTCCCCTCGATGCGAACCAGCGCGGTCACGATGCCGATCCCGAAGGACCTGCGCAGCTCGAGAATCGAGCCCTCGTCGGCGAGGCCCTCGATCACCGCCCGGATATCGTAGACCCGGAGCCGGTTCTCGGGGATCAGGCGCCGGAGTTGGCGCTGGTCCGGCGCGCTCCATTCCGCAACCGGGCCCTGGAAGTAGGACAGGTAGCGTTTCGCCGTCTCGACCGCCTCCTCCTCGTCCTCGACCAGGATGTCGATCACGCCGTTCGGGACCTGGAACGAGACCGGCCCGACCTCCTCGGGCGTGTAGATCCCGAGCCCGCCGCCCTCGATCATGGCGGGGCCCCCCATCCCGACGCTGGTGTTCTTCGTCGCGATGATCACGTCACAGCAGCCGAGAAGCGCGGCGTTGCCGGCGAAGCACCGGCCCGACACCACCCCGACCAGCGGAACCAGCCCGGACAGGCTGGCGAACTGACCGAAGGTCGGCACGTCGAGCCCCGTGAGGCCGAGCCGGTCGGTATCGCCCGGCCGGCCGCCGCCGCCCTCGGCGAACAGCACGACCGGGAGCCGCCATTCCGCGGCGAGCTTGAACATCCGGTCCTGCTTCTTGTGGTTCATCTGGCCCTGCGTGCCGGCCATCACCGTGTAGTCGTATGCCACCACCATGCAGCGCGCCCCGGCGGCGCCGAACAGGTCGGCATTGACCGTACCGATCCCGGACACGACGCCGTCCGCCGGGGACATCTCGACGAGTTCGGCGACGCTGTGCTTGCGGCGGCGCGCCGCCACGGCGAGGGGCCCGTATTCGATGAAGCTGTCCGGGTCGCAGAGCTGGGAGAGGCTTTCGCGGGTCGTGCGCTGGCCCGTCTTGCGCCGTCGCGCGACCGCCGCCGGGCGGC
>JAQGJJ010000151.1 GCA_028290695.1 Enterovirga sp.
TCGTCCATCACGAAGGGTCCATTTAGAACACACGGATTGATCTTGGAAGAAAGCGGGATCATGGCTTCGCGCATGACGAATACCGAGAGGCCGCGATGATCGCGGCCGGAGCCATATCGGGCCTCGCGCTGGTCGCCTGGGCGACCGCGATCGTGCCCGAGATCGTGGCAACGCTCGCCTTTTTCGCGGCCGCGACGCTGGCCAAGGTCGCCTCCCCGGGGGCGATCTTCTCGGGCTTCGCGTCTTCGGCGTTCTGGCTCGTGCTGTCCGGCCTCGTGGTCGGGGCGGCGATGACCCGAACAGGGCTCGGTGCCCGGCTGGCCCGCGCCCTCGCCCGTCCGCTGTCGGGCTCCTATCCGGTGTTCATCGCCGGGCTCGTGGCGCTGGCCTTTCTGCTCGCCTTCGTGATGCCGTCGAACATGGGCCGGGTGGCGCTGCTCGTCCCGGTCGTGCTTTCGCTCGCCGACGAACTCGGGCTCGCCCCGGGGAGCCCCGGCCGGATCGGATCGGTCCTCGCGGTCGGGGTCGCGACCCCGATCCTGTCGGCCGCGATCCTGCCCGCCAACGTGCCCAATCTCGTGATGGCGGGTGCCGCCGAGAGCCTGTACGGGCTGCCCTTGCGGTACCTGCCCTATCTGGCGCTGCACGTCCCGGTGCTGGCGATCGTGAAGGGCGCGCTGCTCGTCGCCTGCATCTGCCTCATGTTTCCGGGCAAGGTGGCGAGGCCCGAGGGCGCGGGCGCCCCGCCCGCCCCTTGGAGTGCAGCCGAGAGGCGCCTCGCGGTCGTGCTGGCGGCGACCCTTGCCCTGTGGGCGACCGATTCGTGGCACGGCATCCAACCGGCCTGGATCGGCCTTCTCGCGGCAACGATCTGCCTCGCCCCGCGGGTCGGGATGGTGCCGCCCGAGACGTTCGGCCAGATCAACCTGCGCATCTGCTTCTACATCGCGGGCGTGCTCGGAGTGGTGGCGGTGGTGACCGAGACGGGAGTGGGCGCGGCGCTCGGCCGCGCGCTGCTGTCCGTCGCCCCGCTCGAGCCGGGCCGCGTCGCAGGCAACTTCGCAACGCTGGTCGGGATCGCGACCGCCCTGACCGCCCTCGTGACCGCGAACGGCGCACCCGCGCTCTACACGCCGCTGGCCGGGGAACTCTCCGCAGGAACCGGGTTCGACCTCACGACGGTCGTAATGGTGCAGGTGATCGGCTTCTCGACCGTGTTCCTGCCCTATCAGGCGCCGCCGATCATGGTCGCATCCGAGATCGGTGCCGTCCCGCTCGCCAAGGCAGCCCGCCTCACGATGGTGTTCGGGCTGCTCTCGCTGCTTCTCGCGACACCGCTGTCCTATCTGTGGTGGCGAGCCATCGGGGTGCTGCCATGAGCAACGTCGCGCGCGCCGGCGCTGCAGCGCGGCACGGCTGGCATGTGGTCGACCAACGACTTACCGCGTTGCGGCACCCGGGACCCTCAGGTAGGAACGCTTCCAAACTCAACGCCGTTCTCACCGCATCCTTCGGAGCAGCCATGGCCGACGCGAAAGCCCAGGCAGCGCGTCACGCGCCCAGGCCCCTCTCGCCTCATCTTCAGGTCTATCGCTGGACCTGGACGATGACGATGTCGATCTTCCACCGCGTCACCGGCACCGGCCTCTATCTCGGCACCGTCCTGCTGGCCGTTTGGCTGCTGTCGATGGCCTGGGGACCGGCCGCCTATGATCGGGTATCGTGGTTCTTCGGAACGCCGGTCGGGCTCGTCGTCGTGTTCGGCTACACCTGGGTGCTGATGCATCACATGCTCGGCGGCATGCGCCATCTGGTCTGGGATTTCGGCCACGGCATGGAGCCCGGCACCCGCATGCAGATGGCCCGGTTCACCCTGATCGGTTCGGTCGTCCTGACCGTGCTGATCTGGGTCGTCGCCCTCGCGATGCGCTGAGGAGAGGGCACATGGCCGACAACAGAGCCGATACGCGCGTCGACATGCGCACCCCGCTCAGGCGGGTGAAGGGCCTCGGCGCCGCCCATCACGGCGTCGAGCATTGGTGGCTGCACCGGGTGACGGCTATGTCGAACATCCCGCTCATCGTGGCCTTCGTGGTGATCGTGGCGAACCTCGCGGGCCGTCCCTACCCGGACGCCATCCGGATCGTGTCGAACCCGATCGTCGCCATTCTGCTGATCCTCTGCCTCATCTCCGTGACCAACCACATGCGGCTCGGGATGCAGATCGTCATCGAGGATTACGTCCACGACCGCGGGCTGAAGATCGCCTCCGTGATCGCGAACAACTTCTTCGCCGCGGTGATCGCGGCGATATGCCTCTTCTCCGTCCTCAAGATCAGCTTCGGCCGGGTGCCGCTGCCGCCCGTCTAGGATACAGCAATGGCCACCAACGGCTCTGCCAACAACGGCAACGGGGGCGCCGGCCCCTCCATCAACGGCGCCGCCTATCCCATCATCGACCACACCTTCGACGTGGTGATCGTCGGAGCCGGGGGCGCAGGCCTCCGCGCCACGGTCGGCTGCTCGCAGGCGGGCCTGCGCACGGCCTGCATCAGCAAGGTGTTCCCGACCCGCTCGCACACGGTTGCAGCGCAGGGCGGCATCTCGGCTTCCCTCGGCAACATGGGGCCGGACGACTGGCGCTGGCACATGTACGACACCGTGAAGGGGTCGGACTGGCTCGGCGACCAGGATTCGATCGAGTATCTGGTCCGCAATGCGCCGGCCGCCGTCTACGAACTCGAGCATTGGGGCGTGCCCTTCTCGCGCACGGAAGAGGGCAAGATCTACCAGCGGCCGTTCGGCGGCATGACCACGAACTACGGCAAGGGCACCGCCCAGCGCACCTGCGCGGCGGCCGACCGCACCGGCCACGCCATCCTGCATACGCTGTACGGGCAGGCCGTCCGCAACCAAACGAACTTCTTCATCGAGTACTTCGCCATCGACCTCATCATGGACGATGAGGGCCGCTGCCGCGGCGTGATCGCGCTCGACATGTCGACCGGCGAGATCCACCGCTTCCGCGCCAACATGACCATTCTGGCGACGGGCGGCTATGGCCGGGCGTATTTCTCGGCGACCTCCGCGCACACCTGCACGGGCGACGGCAACGCCATGGTGCTGCGGGCCGGCCTGCCGCTCGAGGACATGGAGTTCGTGCAGTTCCACCCGACCGGCATCTACGGGTCGGGCTGCCTCATCACCGAGGGCTCGCGCGGCGAGGGCGGCTACCTGACGAACTCCGAGGGCGAGCGCTTCATGGAGCGCTATGCCCCCTCCGCGAAGGACCTCGCCTCACGGGACGTCGTGTCCCGCTCCATGACCATGGAGATCCGGGCCGGCCGAGGCGTCGGCAAGAACCGCGATCACATCCATCTGCACCTCGACCATCTCGACCCGAAGATCCTGCACGAGCGCCTGCCCGGCATCTCGGAGAGCGCGAAGATCTTCGCGGGCGTGGACGTGACCAAGGAGCCGATCCCGGTCATCCCGACCGTCCACTACAACATGGGCGGCATCCAGACGAACTATCACGGCGAGGTCGTCACCCTGCAGGGCAACAACCCCGACCACATTGTGCCGGGCCTGATGGCGATCGGCGAGGCGGCCTGCGTGTCCGTGCACGGCGCGAACCGCCTCGGCTCGAACTCGCTCATCGACCTCGTGGTGTTCGGCCGCGCCGCCGGCCTGCGCTGCGCCGAGATCGTCGAGCCGAACGGGAAGCATCCCGACCTGCCGAAGGACTCGGCCGACAAGTCCCTCGCCCGCCTCGACAAGGCCCGCTACGCCAACGGCGGCACGCCGACCGCGCAGCTGCGCGACCGGATGCAGCGCACGATGCAGAACAACTGCGCCGTGTTCCGCACCGGCGAGGTGCTCGAGGAAGGCCGCGGCCTCATCAACGACGTCTGGCGCGGACAGGGCGACATCCGGGTCTCGGACCGCTCGCTCGTGTGGAACTCCGACCTGATCGAGACGCTGGAGTTCGAGAACCTCATCCTCCAGGCCGTCGTCACCATGGAGAGTGCGGCCAACCGCACCGAGTCCCGTGGCGCCCATGCCCGGGAGGACTTCCCGGACCGCGACGACCAGCAATGGATGAAGCACACGCTCGCCTGGGTCGACGAGACCAAGCACGAGGTGAAGATCGACTATCGCCCGGTGCATACCTACACGATGTCGAACGACATCGCCTACATCGAGCCGAAAGCGCGCGTTTACTGAGCCCGCAGGCATCCCGCCATGGACCGGACGTTTGGGGCTATCCTGCACCGCAGCCGCCGCCCGCCAGGCGGCGGCGGACGCTCGTAGCCGCCGGTCGGTCGCCGAGGGACGGGATGGCTCAGCAATCCAACTCCCAGCAGGCCGGGTTGTCGAGCCTCGAAAGGCTCGCCTATCTCGGCCGGCTGTCGCTCCTTCACTGGCAGCGGCTGCGTGCCGGGAACGAGTTTCGGGAGGTCCGGCGCGACATCGAAACCTACAGCTCGGCCTATCGCGGAACCTCCGGGCGCGACCTCGCGACGGCTCGGATCCTCGAACTCGGCTTCGGGCAGCGGCCCTTCCGGCTCTTCGCGCTCCAGTCGCTCGGCCTGGATGCGCGAGGCATCGACCTCGACGCGCCGAGCTACACGATCGGCCCGCGGGCAATCCTGGCCGTGGCCCGCCGTAACGGCCTCGTGCGGGCACTGAAATCCCTGGCACGGCGCATCCTCTTCGACGGAGCCGAATATCGCGACCTCGCGCGGGTCCTGAAGGAGGGCTACGGCCGCGACTTTGCGCCCGATCTGTCCCGTCTCATCGTCGGAGATGCCTCGGCAGCCGAGACCTGGGACCGGGCGGGGAGACGCTTCGATTTCATCTATTCCGAGGACGTGCTCGAGCACATCCCGGCCGAGTCCCTGCCGTCAGTCGTAGCGCTTATGGCGGCGCGCTTAGCGGATGACGGGGTCGCGGTCGTCACCCCGATGGTTTTCCCCGGGATCGCGGGCGGGCACGACATGGGCTGGTACCCGCATCAGGTCGAGCACGATGGCGTAGCGCGAGGCCCGGCCTGGGGCCACCTGACCGGCGAGAGCCGCGCGGCGGACACGTTCCTGAACCGGCTGTCACTCGCCGAGTACCGTGCCCTCTTTGCCCAGCATTTCGAGATCGTGTCGGAGGAGCCTCTCCTCGGCGACCTCGGCCGCCGTCACCTGACTGCCGATCGACGTGCGGCGCTGGCCGGATGGGACGACGAGGAGTTGTTCTCCAATCAGGTCCGGTTCGTGCTGCGCAAGGTGCGGCCGAACGCAACAGCGCCCGGCGCCGGGAGCGCCTGAATGCCCATCCGGTCCGACACGGCCCCGTTCGCGCGACCGCTAGGCGGCCTGGTGCTCGACGCTGCAGCCACGAACCCGCGCGGAGGCGGGGCGAGCTTCTCACTCCGCAACCGGTTGACGCGCATCGCCTGGACCCTCGTCTGGGCCGTGACGGCGTCCTGGACCCCGCGACAGCTCGCGCCCTGGCGGCGGGCGTTGCTGCGGGCCTTCGGGGCCCGGATGGCAGCAGGCTCCGACGTCCGCGGCAGCGCCAGGATCTGGCTTCCAGCCCATCTGGCCATGGACGAGGGGGCGGTGATCGGACCTCGGGTCAACTGCTACAACATGGCCCCGATCGCGTTTGGCCGAGGGGCACTCGTTTCGCAGGGCGCCCATCTCTGCGCGGGCTCCCACGACATCGCCAGCCCCGATTTCCAGCTCGTCGCCCGGCCGATCTCGGTGGGCGCGGAGTCGTGGATCGCCGCCGAGGCCTTTGTCGGGCCGGGCGTCACGGTCGGCGAAGGGACCGTTCTCGGCG
>JAQGJJ010000154.1 GCA_028290695.1 Enterovirga sp.
GGCGGCCCGAGGCCGCCGTCCGCGATCCGCGGTTCCCTCCGGCTCCCCTCCTGATGTACGACCCCTGCAACGGCGCTCCGGCACGACGGAGCGCGCAGACCGGGAGAGCGACACGTGACGACCAGGAGAGCTTTCGGCGCCGGCATGGCGGGTGCACTCGCGCTGGCGGCCTGGCCCGCCCGCGCCGACACGTTCCCGAGCCGAGGGATCAAGTTCGTGGTTCCGTTCGCGGCCGGAAGCGCGACGGATGCGGTCGCCCGCATCATCGGCGAGCGGGCCTCGGCCGAGCTCAAGCAGACGATCATCGTCGAGAACGTCGCGGGGGCGAGCGGGGTGCTGGCCGCCCAGCAGGTCGCGCGCGCCGAGCCGGACGGCTACACGGTCCTGATCACCACCAACACGACGCACGGGGCGAACCAGAGCCTGCTGAAGCGCGTGCCCTACGATGCGCTCGCGGATTTCGCCCCCATCACCCGGCTCGGCTACAATCCGCTGGTGCTGGTGGTGAACCCGGCGCTGCCGGTGACCAGCGTGGCCGAACTCGTGGCCTACGCCAAGGCCAATCCGGGCAAGCTCAGCTTCGGTTCGGGCTCGAGCTCGTCGCGCGTGTGCGGCGAACTCCTCAAGATGCGGGCCGGGATCGACGTCGTGCACGTGCCCTACCGCAGCATCCCGCCGGCCCTGACGGACGTCGTCGGCGGGCAGATCTCGTTCACCTTCGCGGATCCGCAATCGGGCGTGCCGCAGATCGAGGGCGGCAAGGTGCGGGGGCTCGCCGTCTCCGGCCGGTCCCGGGTCGCGCTGGCCCCGAGCCTTCCGACCATGGAGGAGGCCGGCATCGCCGATTACGAGATCGTGGCCTATTTCGCGGGCTTCGCACCGGCCAGGACGCCGCCGGCCGTGGTGGAGCGGCTGCACGGCGCCCTCACGGTGGCCGCCCGGGACCCGGCCATCGTGGCCAAGCTGACCGCGGTCGGCATCGAGCCGTCGGTGAGCAGCTCGACCGAGCTCAGGGATCAGGTCGCGGCCGAGATCCAGAAATGGGCCGCCATCGTGAAGAGCGCCGGCATCGAGCCGCAATAGGCGGCGGCGCTCCCGGTCAGCCGCCGCCGGCGACGTCCAGCAGCGCGCCGCTGACGAAGGACGCCTCGTCCGACAGGAGCCAGAGCACGGCGGCGGCGGTTTCGTGCGGCAGCCCGGCCCGGCCCATGGGAATCGAGCCCACGATGCGGGCGGTGCGCTCCGGCCCGTAGCCGTCGTGGATCTCCGTCTGCGTGAAGGCCGGGACGACGCCGTTCACCCGGATGCCTTCGGTCGCGACCTCCTTGGCGAGGCCGAGCGTGAAGGTGTTGATGGCGCCCTTGCTGGCCGCGTAGTGGATGCGCTGCCCGCGCCCGCCGGTCCGTCCGGACAGCGAGGACACGTTCACGATGGCGCCGCCGCGTCCGCCGGAGGCCGTGGACATGCGCCGCACCGCCTCGCGGGCGCAGATGAAGTAGCTCGTGACGTTGACGGCCCACAGATTGTTCAGGTCGTCCGCCCTGGCCTCCGCCACGGGGCCTTCCCAGCCGACCAGCGCCGCGTTGTTGACCAGCGCGGTGACGGGGCCGAACGCCTCGTCCACGCGGGCGAAGAGCCGGACGATGTCCGCCTCGCGGCCAAGCTCGGTCTCGACCGCGATCGCGCGGCCGCCGGCGGCCGTGATCTCGGCCACCACGGTCTCGGCCTTGGCCGGCTGCGACCGGTAGGTGAGCGCGACCGCGTAGCCGTCGCGGGCCGCCCGGGTGCAGATGGCGCGGCCGATGCCGCCGCTGCCGCCGGTGACGACCAGGACCCTGCTCATCACGCCGTCTCCGGCTCGATCTCCAGGTCCAGGAGGACGTAGATCGCGGCCTTCTGCCAGTGCAGGCCGGCATGCAGGGTGGCGTAGACGCCGCCCGGAAGGGCGTCGTGGATCACGAACTTGAGCGCCATCAGCCCGGGCAGGGCGTAGCGCGTCACGCGGCCCGGCATGGCGAGCGCGACGGCCGCCTGCGCCCGCTCGGTGGTGATCGTGCGCTCCAGGAGCTCGTAGGCGGCGCGGTCGCGCGCCACGAGGGAGAGGTCGAGCGTCGAGGCCTTGTCGCCCGAGCGCCCGCAGGCGATGTCCCCGACCCTCACGACGCGGCCCAGGCGAGCGTGGTGGAGACGAGGTCGCGGTCGATATAGCCGTCCAGCACCTCGATGCGGGGCCGCCGCTCGCTCCTCACGCTGCCGCCGCCGGCGGGGCCGCAGATGGTGAGCGTGTAGATCTCGTCCTCGATCACCTGAGCCATCTCCTCGTCGTCGCACACGGCCGAGACGTGCACCCGCACCTCGGGGGGCGCGGCGTTGAGGCCGCGCGATGCGCCGCCGAGCACCGAATCGACGCCCACGAGGTCGATCAGGAGCCCGGCCGTGTCGAGATCCGCCAGCCGGATGCGCAGCGCGTCGGCCGCGTGGCGGGCCCGGGTGAGGGCGCCGACGCCGGCATAGGACAGCTCCATGTCGGCCAGCGTGCCGGGCCGCTCGACGAAGCCCGAGACCTTCAGGGTCGGCGGCTTGCCGACCGTGCGGGCGCCGGACACGCGCACGCGGTTCGGCCCCACCTCCTCGATCGCCACCCCGGTGAAGTCCACGATGGCGTCCGGCGTGATGTAGGCGGCCGGGTCGTGCACCTCGTAGAGGAGCTGCACCGTGCAGGTGAGCCGGTCCACGCGGCCGGGCCGGCCGTCCAGGATGCCGATCTCGGCGCTCCCGTCCGCCATCACGGCCGCGATCGGGTAGCCGAGGCGGGCGAAGCCGGCGCCGTCGAGCGACTCGCCGCCCGGCCCCTCGAAATTGCCGCCCGTGATCTGGCCCGAGCATTCGAGCAGGTGGCCGATCATGACCGCGTTGGCGAAGGCGTCCGGGTTGCGGTCGATGAAGGGCCACAGCTCGGCGGCGAAGAGCGCGGAATCCGCCACGCGCCCGGTCACCACGACATCGGCCCCGCCCTCGATGGCGGCGACGAGGCCCTCCGTGCCCAGATAGGCGTGCGCGCCGAGCAGCGTGCCGTCGATCGGCCGCTCCCAGGCGATCCTGTCCCGCATCGCCGCGACGTCGTCGCCCACGACGCCCGCGACCCGGACGGAGGGGCCGCCGATCTCGCGCGCCAGCGCGGCGATCTGCTCGGCCGCCGCGGCCGGATTGGCCGCACCGAGGTTCGAGATGATGCGGCAGCCATTGGCGCGGGCGGCCGGGATGAGCGGCGCGAGGCGCCGGCGCAGCCGCGGATCGGCGCCCGCCTGCGGGTTGTGGCGGCGGGCCCGCAGCCCCGGCACCAGGGTGCGCTCGGCCAGGCATTCCAGCACCACGGCATCGACCCGCCCGGACGCCGCGAGCGCGACGGCCGGATCCACGCGGTCGCCGGCGAAGCCCGCCCCGCCCCCGACCGTCCTGACGATGCCATCCCGTGCTGTTCGGCTCATGCCTTCCCGGTCCTCCCGGCCGGGAGGTGGCACAAGCCGGCGGCGCTGTCACGCCCCCGGCGGCCGGCGCCGCGGGCGCGCCCGATCAGGCGC
>JAQGJJ010000156.1 GCA_028290695.1 Enterovirga sp.
GTCGGCGAAAGGTGTGAGTAACGGGGATATCATGTCGGAACACGAGCGGCCGTTCGGCCAGATGCGGGAGTTGCTGCGGGAGGCCCGGGCGGAGAAGTCCCGCATGGTCGCCGAAGCCTTCGCGCCCGCGCCGGCCCCGCGTTCGGCGAAGAGGCGTCGCAAGCCGAACAGGGCGCCGCCGCCTGCGCCGAGCATTCTTCCGACCGGCGAGGCGAGCGAGGTTCTCCTGCGCGCCTTGAATCGCGCCGCGGCGGTCGAAACCCGCTGGCGGATGATCGCGGGCTCGGGATCGTGACGGACGACCGACTCGGGCGCTGAGGCTCCTTGCGAGCCGGACGGGGCTCGGTCAGACCGAGACCCCGAAACGAAGAAAGCGCCCGGGGAGGGCGCTTTCTCGAAGCTCGGTAACCGTTCCGCGGAACGGGCTTACTTGATCTTGGATTCCTTGAACTCGACGTGCTTCTTCGCGACGGGGTCGTACTTCTTCATCGCGAGCTTGTCGGTCATCGTCCGCGAGTTCTTCTTGGTGACGTAGAAGTAGCCCGTGTCCGCGGTCGAAACGAGCTTCACCTTGATGGTGACGGCCTTGGCCATGACGATCTCCTGAATGGGTTGGCGGGCGCCCAAGGCACCGCAACCGGCCTTCGCCGGCGCAAATCGTAGCTTCTACTCGCCGAAACGCGCTCTCAGGTCAAGGCGAAGCACGGGGGACGCTAGAGCAGCTCGCGGACGAAGCGCCTGCGCACCTCATGATAGAACGGCACGGGAAGATCGTGGCCGAAGCCTTCCTCCGTTCGTCGCTCGAGCTCCTCCAGCATGACAACCGTGATCGGCGGCAGGTCGAGCTTGCGTGCCTCGTCGAGGTCCACCCAGGCAAGCTCGACGAGCTCCTTGTCGGGTCCGACGAAGCCGGGGCTCTCCTGCGCGATCGCCTCCCGGTCGATGGCGAAGAAGCGCGTGTCGAAGCGTTTCGGGCGGCGGGGCGGGGTGATCGCCCGGCCGATGAAATGAACGGCGGCGAGGTCCGGCAGGATCGCCTTCTCGAAGAACGGCGCCCAGGACCCAGAGGATGGCCCCTTGGGCAGCGGCTCGGCCGGGCGCCCGACCATCAGCCCGGTTTCCTCGTAGGTCTCGCGGAGCGCCGTCATGGCCAGCGCCCGCCCGCGCGAGGCGCCGCCGCGCACGAGCCGCGCTGCCAAAGCCTCCTCCACGCGCGGGGCGAGCGCACCGTGGGCCGGCATCTTGCGGTCGTCCGTTTCGATGCGGCCGCCCGGGAACACGAACTTGCCCGGCATGAACTTGTGGCCCGCATGGCGCTTGCCCATCAGCACCTTCGGCTCGGCGCCGCTGCGGTCGATGACGATGAGGGTGGCTGCGTCCTTGGGCCTCTGGTTCGGCCATTTGCGTTCACGACTGACGCCGGACACGTACTCGGTCAGCCGCTCGGCCCTCGGATCGCTCACTCACCCACTCCCGTCGGACGACTCGGCCGAGCCTGTTTCGCGGCCGGTCCGAACCCGTGCATCCCTAATGCGTATTGCAGCCCGACGACAGCGCCCTTGATGGGTTGCAGGAGCGCGAGGGAGAGCCCGATCGCCAGCGTCGGCCACAGGGCTGCGTGGAGCCAGACCGGCACGTCCACGAAGCGGGTTTCCGCCGTGTAGATGCCGTATCCGATGAGGTGTCCGACGATGAACATGACGACATAGGGCGGAAAGTCGTCCGCCCGGTGGTGGTGGAACTCCAATCCGCAGGCCGGGCATTCCTCCGCGACCTTCAGGTAGCGCCCGAACAGGCGCCCTTCGCCGCAGCGCGGGCAGCGGCAGAGCAGGCCCCGACGCACGGCGGCCAGTTGGTTCACGGCCGGGGACTGACCCAGGCTCGCAGGGGTGTCGCTCACGACCGGCCCCGTCCCCTGATCGTGCCCCGCCCGTCGACGAGACGCGGCTTTCCGCCCGCCGGGCGAGCGGCCTTCCCGGCCTGACCCCGTCCGGCCTTCGCCTTGCCGCCGCTGCCGCCGCTCAGGATCTCGAACCGCAGCGCCCCGGCGACCGGAGCCGCCTCCACCAGCTTGACCTCGACCGTGTCGCCCAGCCGGTAGGTCTCGCCGCTCCGGTCCCCGACCAGCGCATGGCGCGCCTCGTCGTGCCGGTAGTAATCGGCCCCGATGGTCGAGGCGGGGACGAAGCCGTCGGCGCCCGTTCCGGCGAGTTTCACGAACAACCCGGATCGGGTCACGCCCGATATGCGGCCCGTGAAGGTCGCGCCGACCTGGTCGGCGAGGTGGAAGGCGATCAGCCGGTCAACCGTGTCGCGTTCGGCCGCCATCGCGCGCCGCTCGGCGGCCGAGATGTCCTGGCCGATCTTCGCCAGGCCCTCGACCGAGGTCGAGTCGGGCAGGCCGTCGGAGCCGAGCCCGAACGCCCGGATCAGGGCACGATGCACGATGAGGTCGGCATAGCGCCGGATCGGCGAGGTGAAATGCGCGTAGCGGCGCAGGTTCAGACCGAAATGGCCCAGATTCTCGGCCGCGTAGACGGCCTGGGCCTGCGAGCGCAGCACGACCTCGTTGATGAACGGCTCGTGCGCGGTGCCCTTGAAGCGCCCCAGGATGCCGTTGAACAGCGCCGGTTTCAGCGCGCCGGCCTTCGGCAGCTTGTAGCCGACGGACGCCAGCACCTCGCCGAGCCCCCGCATCTTCTCGACCGAGGGCTCGTCGTGGACCCGGAACACGAGCGGCGACTTCGCCTTCTCGAGCGCCTCGGCGGCCGCGACGTTGGCGAGGATCATGAACTCCTCGATGAGCCGGTGCGCCTCGAGCCGCTCGGGAACGGTGACGCGCTCGACCCGGCCCTCCGAATCCAGCACGATCTTGCGCTCGGGCAGGTCGAGGAACAGCGGGCCGCGCTCGTCGCGCGCCCTGCCGAGCACGGCGTAGGCCGCCCAGAGCGGACGAAGGATGGTTTCCAGCAGGGGGCCGGTCGCGTCGTCCGGCCGCCCGTCGATCGCCGCCTGCGCCTGCCCGTAGGACAGCTTGGCGGCCGACCGCATGGTGATGCGATGGAAGGCGTGCCGCCGCTTGCGGCCGTCCGAGCCGATCACGATCCTGACCGCGATGGCGGGGCGGGCCTCGCCCTCGCGCAGCGAGCACAGGTCGTTCGAGATGCGCTCGGGCAGCATCGGCACGACGCGGTCCGGGAAATAGACCGAGTTGCCCCGCTTCAGCGCCTCCCGGTCGAGGGCCGAGCCCGGCCGCACATAGGCGGCGACGTCCGCGATCGCGATCGTCAGGACGAAGCCGCCCGGGTTGCCGGGATCCTCGTCCGCGGCCGCGTGCACCGCGTCATCGTGGTCCTTGGCGTCGGGCGGGTCGATGGTGATCAGCGGCATGTCGCGCCAATCCTCCCGGCCCTTCAGGGTCGCCGGCCTGGCGCGCTCCGCCTCCGCCTGCACATCGTCCGGGAAGACGTGCGGGATGCCGTGCGCATGGATCGCCACCATGCTGACGGCCTTCTCCGAGTTCATCGAGCCGAGGCGGTCGCGGACCTTCGCCTGCGGCAGGCCGAAGCGGCCCGCCTTGGCGAGCGTCACGGACACGAGATCGCCATCCTGGGCGCCGTTTTCGTCCCCGCGGGCGATCGTCATCTCGCGGCCGAGCGACTTCTTGTCGACCGGCATCAGCCGGCCGCCACCGCCGGGCAGGGCCCGAAATACGCCGAGCGCCTCGTGCTTCTCGCGGGGCAGCACCTTGACGATGCGGCCGGCATGGGTGCCGTCCTCGGCGGGCTTGCGGTCGACCCGAACCAGGGCGCGATCACCGATCCCGGGCACCCGCTCGCCCATGCGGCCGCGCCGCGGCATGATCACGATGCGGGGCTTCGCCTCGCCGTCCCACTCCACCGGCTCGGCGACGAGCTCCCCGTCGGCGTCCCGGCCCGTGATGTCCGCCAGCGTGACGGCCGGCAGCACGCCCGCGACATGCACGCGCTTGCCGCGCCGCGTCAGCGCGCCGTCGCCTTCGAGCCCGTGCAGCATCTCCTTCAGCAGGAGTCGATCGCCGCCGGTGATGCCGAAAGCGCGCGCAATCTCGCGCTTCCCGACCTTGCCGGGAGCGCTCGCGACGAAAGCCGCGATCTCGTCCCGCGACGGAAGGGTGCGGGTCCTAGACTTGGGAAACCGGGAAGCCAATGTGATCCTGAGGTGGCCCCGCGGGCCGGTTGATGCAAGTCGCCGTCACCGCACCAGCTGCCGCATGGCGCCGTCCAGACCCTCAAGTGTGAGCGGGAACATGCGATCGCCGATCAGGCGCCTGACCAGGGCGACCGATTGCGTGTAGCCCCAATGGTCCTTGGGCAGGGGCGTCAGCCAGACCGATTTAGGGAAGTGGCCCAGAATGCGTTCGAGCCATGCCTGCCCGCTCTCCTCATTCCAGTGCTCGACCGAGCCGCCCGGCATGACGATCTCGTAGGGGCTCATGGAGGCGTCGCCGACGAACACCGCGCGGTAGTCGGACGGGTAGGTGCGCAGCACGTCGAGCGTCGAGATCGTCTCGGAATGCCGGCGCCGGTTGTCCTTCCAGAGCCGCTCGTATGGACAGTTGTGGAAGTAGAAGTGCTCGAAGTGCTTGAACTCGAGCCGCGCCGCGGAGAACAGCTCCTCCGCCTTCTCGATGTGCCAGTCCATCGAGCCGCCGACGTCGAGAAACAGCAGCACCTTCACGGCGTTGCGTCGCTCCGGCCGGAGCTTCACGTCGAGATAGCCCTTGCTCGCCGTCTCGTGGATGGTGCCGTCGAGATCGAGCTCGTCGGGGGCGCCCGTCCGCGCGAAACGGCGCAGCCGCCGCAGCGCGACCCGCATGTTGCGGACGCCGAGCTCGACGGTGTCGTCGTAATCCTTGAAGTCGCGCCGGTCCCAAACTTTCACCGCCCGGAAATTACGGTTCTTGTCCTGGCCGATGCGGATGCCTTCCGGATTGTAGCCGTAGGCGCCGTACGGGGAGGTCCCGGCCGTGCCGATCCACTTCGAGCCGCCCTGGTGACGTCCTTTCTGCTCGTTCAAACGCTCCTTCAGGGTTTCGAGCAGCTTGTCCCAGCCCATCGCCTGGATCTCGCGCTTCTCCTCCTCCGTCAGGTATTTCTCGGCGAGCTTGCGGAGCCATTCCTCCGGGATCTCCGCCTTGTCGAGGGCGGCCGCGAGCGTCTCGATGCCCTTGAAGACGTGGCCGAAGACGCGATCGAACTTGTCGAGGTTGCGCTCGTCCTTCACGAGGCAGGCTCGCGCCAGGTAGTAGAAATCCTCCACCCGCTTCTCGGCCAGATCCAGGTCGAGCGCCTGCAGCAGGATGAGGTATTCGCGGAGGCTGACCGGCACCTTGGCGGCGCGAAGCTCCGTGAAGAGGGACAGCAGCATGGCGCCGTTCTAGCAGGCGCGGCTCGGCACCGACAATCGGCCTCCTCCGATCAGGCCGCGGCCCGACGCTGCGGGATCGCGGCTGATTGCGGCTCGCCCCGGCGGCCGACCCGCCGCTTCGTCGTGGGCTGCTGGGTCGCGACGAGGTGGCGTGCGTTCAGCCCCCAAACCAGTCCGGTGAACAGCCACAGGTGCCGCCACCGCTCCGCCTCGTGCAAAAAGGCGCAGGAGACGATCGCGAGCCACGCGACGGAGACGACGAGCCCGGCCGGGTTCTGGGTTGCCCGGTAGTTGGACAACGAGATCGCGACCGTGAAGACCAGGAGCAGCACAAAGGCGAGGCCGGCCACCCAGCCGTAATTCATGAACGACGACAGCAGGATGTTGTGGATCGGCTCGTCGTAGGACATGTCCCAGGTGAGCAGGCCGAGGCCGAACGGGTTCTCCAGGATGTAGCCGATGCTCAGGGCGTAGCGGCCGTAGCGGCCGTCATGGCCGAGATCGTAGGGCTTGGCGACCGTCGAGCGGTCCGCCAGCTTGTCCGCCATCCCGTCGATGAGGATCGTGCTGGCGGCGACCAGGAGCGCGAGCGCCAGGATGCCGAGCGCCGCATAGCCTGCGGCGCGCGGCAGGTTGCGCCGGTTTAGGAACAGGTAATAGGCACCGCCCCACAGCAGCGCCGCCACGATCGCAGCGCGTGAGAACGACATCAGCAGGCCGAGCGACAGCAGGGCCAGCGCCGCACCGTACAAAAGCCGCCGCCCTCCGGCCGCTAGATAATACATCGAGGCGAGGATGCCGGGCAGGAGAAAGGCTCCGTACATGTTCGGGTCGTCCAGGAAGCCCTTCGCCCGTCCGTCCCACATCAGCTCCTCGATCCCGAGCAGGAACCCGGTGACGCCGAGCATTGCGGCGATGCAGTTGGAAGCGATGTAGGTCTTCAGGAAGCGGTCCAGGTCGAGCTCGTTCCAATGCGCCGCCACGAGGCTGGAGCACAGGCCGATCGACACCGCGAAGGATATCTTCACCATGTAGTACGTCACCTCTGGATTGCTGATCAGCGCAATGGAGGAGACGTAGAGAGACCCGAGCCAGGTCAGGATCAGCGTGACGAAGATGAAGATGTTGCGGGTGATCATCTGCCGCGACACGAGCGACAGCACGAGGGCCGTCACGAACATGATGTCCACCGGAGACGGCCGGGTCAGCGTGAAGTTGATCGCCAGGACCGCCGACAGGTAGGCGAGGTTCGTCACCTTGCGCAGCCGCGGCGGCCCGACCATCGGCACCGCGGCAAGAACCGGGGCCGCCGGGCCGGTGCGCCCCGGTCCGGCCGGGACGAGACGATGGCGGATGGGGCCGGCGACGTTCATTCGGCTGTGCATCCTCTCGCCCGAAGCGGCCGCTGACGTGGCCCCGAACCGTATCGCATCCGGGCTGGACAGCGGCTCCGGCTAGCATGGGGGCGGGAGGGTGTCCTTGCGCACCGTTCCACAAGGTGAATGTCGAGGATCGGACCGAGTCGAGATTCAGGTTTCCGGGACGGAGCCGTCGGGTGATGTTCACCTGCTGCTGCGGATCAGGATCGCGGGCAGCCCGGCGATGCGCCGCGGCGGCTTTTGCGATAATCGGTTGCTCATGACGGCCAAGCTTGGGCACCCGCGACCGTGACGATCAGCCGTGACCTGCTTGTCACCATCCTCGACGGCATCGGCGAGTCGTTCTTCGCCGTCGACCGTCGCTGGCGCATCGTGGTCGTGAACGCGGGCGCGGAGCGTCACTGCGGGATGAGCCGGACCGATATGATCGGGCGGGTCCTGTGGGACCTCGTGCCCGGTCTGTCCGAGAGCGATCTCGGCCGGCAGTTCCGGGAGGCGATGACCTCGGTCGGGGCGGTCACCATAGAGGCCGGCTCCATCATCAGGACGGGACGCCTGATCCAGGGTCGGTTCTTCGCGCTGCCGGACGGGATGGGAATCGCGTTCCGGGACGTCACGGACGAGCGCCTTCAGGAGCAGGCCCTCCGCCGGCGCGAAGCCGAGCTCGCGCGCGTGCAACGGATCGCCGGGGTCGGCGGCCTCGAGGTCGACCTGCGGGACGGCTTCGTCAACCGCCGATCACCCGAATACCTTCGGCTGCACGGCCTTCCGCCCGAGGCCGAGCGGGAGGCGCACGAGGCGTGGGTGCAGCGCATCCATCCCGCGGACCGGGCCAAGACGGAACGCGACTTCCGCGAGGCGGTGGCCGGCAGCGCCATGCGGTACGACGCCGAATACCGGATCATCCGGCCCGCCGACGGGCAGGTGCGGTGGATCTCGGCCACGGCCGAGATCGAGCGCGACGCGGCGGGGCGCGCCGTCCGCCTGATCGGCGCGCATCGCGACGTGACCGAGCGAGTGGCGGCGCAGCAGCGCCAGAAGCTGCTGATCCACGAGCTCAATCACCGGGTGAAGAACACGCTCGCCACCGTGCAGTCGATCGCCGCTCAATCGCTGAGGGGGCCGGTCTCGACGGCGGACGGGCTCGCGGCCTTCGAGGGGCGGCTGATGGCGCTGTCGCGCGCGCACGACGTGCTGACGCGGGAGAACTGGGAAGGCGCCGACCTGCACGATGTCGTGGATCAGGCGACGGCGCCGTATCGCAGAAGCGGCCAGGACCGTTTCCACATCGGGGGCGACCCGCTGCGACTCACGCCGCAGACCGCGCTCGCGCTCGCGATGGCGCTGCAGGAGCTTGCCACCAACGCGGTGAAGTACGGTGCGCTGTCCAACGATCAGGGGAGGGTGGCGATAGGCTGGACGCTCGAGGGAATGCCGGTCGAGGGACTGAGGCTGCGCTGGGCCGAAACGGGCGGGCCGCCCGTGTCCGAGCCGTCGCGCCGGGGCTTCGGCTCCCGCCTGATCGAGCGCAGCCTCGCCTCCGACCTCAACGGCAAGGTTCGCATCGACTTCGCCCCAACCGGAGTCGTGTGCTCGATCGAGGCTGCCATCCGGCCGGACATGCCTGGCGCGGACGCGGGCGAGCGGCGGGTCCTGCGCTATCCCGAGTGACGGGTCCCTAATGATAGGCGATCAGCCACCCCACGCTGAGGAGCGGGGCAACCGCACCGAGGGCGAAGCACAGGAGCCGTGTGGGCATCGATCTCAACCTCGTGTCGGGCCGTCTCGCCGGGCGAGCCGTGTGTCCGTGTTGCCGGAAGAACGAGCCCCGGCGCTCGGGTGTTCCAAAGCGGCACGCATTTTACCGCTCGACGTGGATTGACGCCGGCCTGAGATTTTGCATTGTTAAGAACAAATAGTGAACCAACCGCGGCTCTGCTGTGGGGCGAGCCGCTGGCGGGCTTGTTCGGGGAGGAGCTTTCCCGAACAATGCGCGCCTTCCGTCAGTAGAGGTGTTCCATGGCCGGCAGCGTCAACAAGGTCATTTTGGTCGGCAATCTGGGGCGCGATCCCGAGGTCCGCCGCCTCGGCTCGGGCGATCCGGTGGTGAACCTGCGCATCGCGACCTCCGAGAACTGGAAGGACAAGGCGACCGGCGAGCGCAAGGAGAAGACCGAGTGGCACTCGGTCGTGATCTTCAACGAGAATCTGGGCCGGGTCGCGGAGCAGTACCTGCGCAAGGGCTCGAAGGTGTATGTCGAGGGGCAGCTCCAGACCCGCAAGTGGCAGGACCAGTCCGGCCAGGAGAAGTACACGACCGAGATCGTGCTTCAGCGCTTCCGGGGCGAGCTCACCATCCTGGACAGCCGCAGCGGTGGCGGCGGCGACATGCCGGACGAGCCCGGCCAGGTGAGCCGCGGCGGCGGCGAGTTCGGGCGCTCCGGTCCGATGGAGCGCAAGCCCGCCATGGCGGGCGGCGGTGGCGGCGGCGGCTCCCGCGGCGGCTTCGCGAACGACCTCGACGACGACATCCCGTTCTAGGCCCGGCGCGCCGCCCCCGGATCAGGCCTCGGTCGGAAACGCCATCGGAGCGTCGTCCTCCCAGGCGACATGGACCCGGTCCCCGACGGCCGGCAGCGTCGCGGCGACCGGCTGAACGATCGAGATCGCCTCGCCCGACACCTCGACGCCGAGGTTGAAGGCCGATCCGAGGAAAGTGACCCGGCGCACGATGCCGGGCAGCCCGCGCCCGTCGGCGGGCAGGCCGGTCCGCACCACCAGATGCTCCGGCCGCATGACGATCACGACCGGCTGGTCCTTGGCGAAGGAGCGTCCGCGCGCCGGGAGAAGCAGGCTCTCTCCCGAGGCGAGCCGCACGCGCTGCTCGTCGCCCTCCCGGCCCTGCGCGGTGCCGGAAAGCCGGTTCGCCTGGCCGATGAAGCCGGCCACGAAGGCGTCGGCCGGCGTGCGGTACACCTCCTCGGCCGTGCCGCATTGGCGGATGCGCCCCTTGTTCATGATCACGAGACGGTCGGCGGCCGCCATGGCCTCGCCCTGGTCGTGGGTGACGAACACGGTGGTGATCCCGATGCGCTTCTGGATCTCCCGAATCTCGAAGCGCATCTGCTCCCGCAAGGTCGCGTCGAGGTTGGAGAGCGGCTCGTCCAGCAGCAGCAGCGCCGGCTCGATCACGAGCGCGCGCGCCAGGGCGACCCGCTGCTGCTGGCCGCCCGACAATTGCCGGATGCTGCGCTCCTCGAGCGGCCCGAGCTGGACGATGTCGAGCGCGCGGCGGACCCGCGTTGCGATCTCGGCGCGCTCCACCTTCCGCATGCGCAGCCCGAAGGCCACGTTGTCGAACACGTTGAGGTGCGGAAACAGGGCGTAGCTCTGGAAGACCACGCCGATGTTGCGCTTGTGCGGCGGAATGCCGGCGATCGAGACGCCGTCCACCCGGATGTCCCCGGAGGTCGGGGTCGAGAAGCCGGCAAGCAGCCCGAGCGTCGTGGTCTTGCCGCAGCCGGACGGGCCGAGGATCGCCAGGAACTCACCCTGGTGGATCTGCAGGTCGATGCCGGCGACGGCCTCGAAGCCCGCGAACGCCTTGCGGATGTTGATGAGCTCGACTTCGGCCATGACCTCGCCTGGATGGGTGTCGCCCGCGCCGCCCTCAGCGCAGGCCGAAGAGACGGCCGACGCCGATGATCCGCTCGACGAGCGCGAGCGCGAGAAAGGCCGCGAACACGATGAGCGCGCTGACGGCCGTGACCAGCGGGTCGTAGTTCTGGTCGATATAGGTGTAGATCCGCACCGGCAGCGTCGTGGCGTTCGCGCTCGACAGGAACAGCGACACGGCGACATCGTCGAACGAGAGGATGAAGGTGAAGACGAGGCTCGCCACGATCCCGGCCTGGATCAGCGGCAGCGTCACCTTCAGGAAGGTGGTGAGCCGGTCCGCGCCGAGGCTCTGGGCGGCAAGTTCGACACTGGCGTTCATGCCGGTGAGCGCCACGGTCACGAACCGGATGGCGAACGGCATCGTGACGATCACGTGGCCGATCATCAGCGCGGTGAGGTCGCGGGGCAGGTTGCGGACCGCGAAGAACTGCAGCAGCGCCAGCCCCAGGATCAGTCCCGGCAGGCTGAGTGGTGCCATGAACAGCGATTGCAGCGCCTGACGGCCGAGGAACTCGAACCTGACAAGGGCGATCGCGCAGAGCGTGCCGAGGGCGGTCGAGGCCACGGAGGCGCCGGCCGCCACCACGAGGCTCACCCAGGCGGACTGGATGAATTCCGGACGGTCGAAGATCGCCCGGTACCACCGGGTGCTGAAGCCGACCGGGGGAAACACGAGATAGTTCGTGGCCGTGAACGATTCGGCGACGATGGCCACGACGGGCAGCACCGCGAAGGCACACACGCAGGCGGCGTAGACGCCCAGAACGGAGCGTGCCCGGTCGGTGATCATTGGAACACGGCCTTGTAGCGACCGCGCTCGACGAGCCTGAACTGCAGCGTCACCGCCATCAGGACGATCAACACCAGCGTGATCGCGAGCGCCGCCCCGAAGGGCCAGTTCTGCAGCACCACGGCCTGCTGGAACAGCATGGTCGAGAGCACCTTGAACTGCGACCCGCCGAGCACCGCCGGCGTCACGAAGGTGCTCGAGGCGAGGCTGAAGGCGATGAGGACGCCCGACAGCACGCCCGGAAGGCTGAGCGGCAGCGTGACGCTCAGGAAGTTGCGCCAGGGGCTCGCGCCGAGGCTCGAGGCGGCGAGCGGCACCGCCGGGTCGATCGCCTGCAGCGCGGTCGCGATCGAGAGCACGACGAAGGGAAGGAGCACGTTCACGAGCCCGAGCAGAACCGCAGCCTCCGTGTGCAGGATGTTGCCACCCGGGAGGCCGACCGCCGACAGCAGCGTTTCGAGCAGCCCCTTGGGTCCGACGATCATCACCCAGCCGAAGCTGCGCACGATGACGCTGATCATGAGGGGCGACAGGATGAAGAAGATCACGGCCGCCCGCGCCCGCGGCCGCGCGACCGTCAGGTAGAGCGCCACCGGGTAGCCGATCACGACGGTCAGCACCGCCGTGGTTGCGGCGAGCTGCAGCGTGTGCCCCACGATGGCGAGGTAGAACTCGTCCAGAAGGATGCGCTGGTAGTTCTTGAGGGTGAAGACCTCCACCATGCCGGTCATGCGGCTGTAATCGTAGAAGCTGATCACCGTCAGCGTGATCAGCGGCCAGATGAAGAAGACCGCGAACAGCAGGGCCGGAGGAAGAAGAAGCAGGTAGGGGACGAGGTGGCGACGGTCTCGCATCAGGATGATCGTCCCGTCAGCGACGGGATTCGATCTCCCGGTTCCAGACCTCCGTCCAGGCGTCGAGCTCCTTGTTCATGGTGGCGCGGTCGAGCTGGACGAAGGTCGCGAGCGCCGCCTCGTTGCTCGGCATCACGCCTTCGAACGCCGCCGGGATCTTCGCCTTCGGGTTCACGGGCGCGTAGCCCAGCGCGGCCGCCGCACCGGTCTGGATGTCCTCCCGCAGCATGTGGTTGATGAACTTCTGCGCCCCCGTCGGGTTCGGGCAGCCCTTCACCACGTCGAACAGCACGGTGAAGAGGGTCCCGCCCTCCTTGGGCTGGACGTAGCGGAGCGGCGAGCCGCCCTGGATCAGCGCCAAGGCGCGGGTCTGGGCGTTGTAATTGATCCAGGCCTGCTCCTGGACCATGATGTTGTCCATCTCGGCCGGGCTGTTGGCGAAGGCCACGATGTTGCCGCTGTCGCGCAGCTCGCGGATCTTCTTGATGGCGGGCCGGATGTCCTTCTCGTTCCCGCCCAGGATGCGGGTCATCATGGCGAGGAAGTCCTGGGAGAAGAGCACGCCGATCGAATAGATCGCGACCTTCCCCTTGAACTTCGGATCCCACAGGTCGAGCCATGAGGTCGGAGGCGCGAAGCCGGCCTCCTGGAACTTCTTCGCATTGTACTGGAGGCCGCACCCGGAAACGTTGCTGGCTACGCCGATCCCGTCCGGATCGCGGGCGACCGGGTAGACGTTCTGCAGGTTCGGCACGAGGGCCGGATCGAGCTTGGTGTACAGGCCCTGCAGCTTTCCGCCGAGATGCGACAGGTCGTTGGCCCAGTAGACGTCGATCTCGGGGCGGCCGCGCGTGGCGAGGACGCGCGAGTAGTTCGCGAGCGCCGTGCCGACCACGTACACGACCTTGATCCCGGTCTCCTTCTCGAAGGCCGGAATGGCCTGGTTGCGCATGAACGTCTCGATCGTGCCGCCGTAGCTGGCCAGGACGATCTGCTCGTTCGCCCGCGGGGAGGTGACCACGGCCGGCATCGCGATGGCGGCTCCGACGCCGGCGAGAACGGTGCGCCGGGTGGCCGCCGCTGTCCCGCTCCGCGGTGGTTCGCACGATCTCGACATGAACCCTCCCGTCGCGCGTCGCGCCCCTCGAACATGCCGGCCGTGAGCCGGCATCGTCGTTCGGAGCCCGACGGCGCATTTCCGCCCGGACATCGTCGCGGCACGACCGGCCGCGTTGTCCCGAAGCTATCAGCGCCGGGCGGAAGCCATCAACTCAAACCGCGCGAAGATTTCCCCATCCTGCGCAAAAGTCCTTGCCGCGATTCCCGAATGTTCCGTGCGGCCTGCAGGGCCGCCGGCGTGTTGAGCTTTGCGTCGTCCGGTACTAATCGCCAACCGCCTTGCCGTTTCTGCGAGAGATCGGCGGGCGACACCCTCGATGGGTCGGCGCGCTTCATGGACGAGCTTTCCAGCATCAGGGCCTTCATCGAGGTGATCGAGAGCGGCAGCTTCTCGGCGGCCGCGCGGCGGGCCGACGCGTCCATCAGCTCGGTCGCCCGGCAGGTGAAGGCGCTCGAGGACAGCCTCGGCGTGCGGCTCCTGAACCGGACCACGCGCAACCAGTCGCTCACGGAGGCCGGGCAGATCTTCTACGATCGGGCCCGCGCCGTGGTGCAGGAGCTGAACGCCGCCAAGCGCGACGCGTCTTCCTTCCAGGACAGCGTCAAGGGGCTGCTGCGGGTGACGCTGCGCATCTCGACCGGGAGCACCATGATCCTGCCGGCGCTGCCGGCCTTTCTGGAGCGCCATCCCGGGCTCACCATCGACGTGTCCCTCACGGACGAGCGCCTGGACCTCGTGGCCAACAACATCGACGTCGCGGTGTGGCTCGGTCACCTCGACGATTCCCGCATCATCGCCAAGCGGCTGAGCCCGAGCCGGCGTCTCCTGTGCGGAAGCCCGTCCTATTTTCAGCGCCGCGGCATTCCGGAGAACCCGGACGACCTGGTTCACCACAACTGCCTCGTGTTCAAGGCGAACTACTACGGCAATTCCTGGCGCTTCACGAAAGGCGGCGAGCGGGTCGACATCCCGGTGAGCGGGAATCTGCGCTCCAACACGGGCCCGGTGCTTCTCTCGGCCGCGCTGTCCGGCCTCGGCCTCGTGGTGCTGCAGGAATACATGGTGCGGGCCGCCTTGAAGGACGGCACCCTGCAGACCGTACTCTCCGAGTACGAGGTCAGCCCGACGGAGGCGGATACGGCGTTGTACGCGGTGTTCCCGCACAGCCGCGGCATCTCCCCGAAGGCCCGCGTGTTCGTGGATTTCCTGGTGGAGCTGTTCAAGGGTCGGGAAGCGGGGGCGGCCGGCTAGCCGCCCGGCTCAGTCCAGCCGGATCCCCAACCGGCGGATGATCCCGCCCATATACGCGTTGTCGGCCTTGATGATCTCGGCGAGCCCTTCGGGCGTGGTCGGCTCCGGAACGGCGCTCTCGGGGACGAGCCGGCTGCGGATGTCGGGCTCCTCGAGCGCGCGGCGGAACAGCCCGTTGAGGGCGCCGACGACCGCCCGGGGCGTGCCCTTGGGGGCGAGCAGGCAGTACAGGTTCTCGAGAACGAGATCCTTGTACCCGAGCTCGGCCAGGGTCGGGATCTCGGGAACGGCCGGCGAGCGCTCGCGTCCGCTGACCGCGAGGATCTTGATGTCGCCGGAGCGGTAGAGCGGCAGCGAGGTCGTGAGACCGTCGAAATAGAGCTGCACCTCGCCCCGCAGCAGGTCCGTGATCGCCGGCGTGGAGCCGCGATAGGGCACGTCCCGCATCGGCAGGTTCAGCGCGTCCTTCAGCATCTCGCCGAGCAGATGGGACGAGCCGCCCCGTCCGGTGGTCGCGTACGCGATGCCTCCCTCGCGCGCCCGGACCAGGGCCACGAACTCGCTCAGGGTCGAGACCGGGAGCTTGGGAATGTCGAGCGAGAGGGGATGGCGGACGAGCATCGTCACGGGCTCGAACGCGTCCCACTCGTACCGGATCGCCTTGTAGAGGTGCGGGTTCGTGGACAGCGTCGTCGATGTGGCGACGAGCAGCGTGTAGCCGTCCGGCTCCGCCCGAAAAACCCGCTCGGCCCCCACCATCGTGGCCGCGCCCGGCACGTTCTCGACGATCACGGACTGCCCCGTGTAGGACGAGACCTTCTGACCGAGCAGCCGCGCCACCATGTCCGCCGTGCCGCCGGCCGGGAAGGGCACCACCATCGTGATGGTCCTGGACGGAAAGGTCTGCGCGGCGCCTTGCAGGCTTGTGAAGCCCGCTCCGAGCCCGGCCAGCGCGCCCAAGACCGTCCGTCGCGTCGGTTGCCGCGGAGCCACCATGTCGTCCTCCCAGACGCCTGTTCTCGCTCAGAGGCGGTTCAGAGCCGCCCTGAACTTCGCCCTCGTTTCGGGGCCGTGGATGTAGTTGTAGTCCTTCGGGGACGCCTCGCCCGGCTCGACCTTGAGAGCGACGAAGACCGGGCCGGTTGCGCTCAGGATGCCGTCGAGAGCCGCCTCAAATGCCTCGAACTCGCGGAAGCTGTGCGCCGAGCGGTACCCGGCAGCCTCCGCCATGCCGGCGAAGTCGACCCGACCGGCTCCGGGGATCGGGTGCCCGCCATTGGCCTCGTAGGTGCCGTTCTCGCACACGAAATGGACGAGGTTCGCCGGACCGGCCGCGCCGATCGTGACCAGCGAGCCGAGGTTCATGAGCAGGCTGCCGTCGCCGTCCAGCACGATCACCCGCCGGTCGGGACGGCCGAGAGCGAGCCCGAGGGCATGCGACGAGGCCAGGCCCATCGCGCCCACGGACAGGTAGTTGAGGTCGTGCGGCTGCAGCCGCATCCAGTCGAAGGCCGAATTGTAGGTGGCGACCACGATCTCGTCCGTGCGCCGCCGGGCGATCTCGGCGAGGCAGAGGTCCCGCTTCATGGCTGCCTCCGCGGCGGACGGCCGATGAGAAGCGCGAGCGGCCGCGACTCGGCGTAGGCGGCGGCGATCGCCGGCGCGATCAAGGCGGCGTCCCGCTCCCGGTCGAGCAGCTGATGGCGGATGCCCAGGACGTCGAGCATCGGCTCCACGATCGCCACCCCGAAATTGCCGGATTCCCGAGGCTCCACGTCCGGCTCCTTCCCGAGAAGGCCGATCATCATGCAGATCGGCTGCCGGTATTCCACCGCCACCGCCCGGATGGCGTTGATGGAATCGAAGAAGCCG
>JAQGJJ010000157.1 GCA_028290695.1 Enterovirga sp.
GCGCAACAACGACCCGCGCATCGGCCGCATCCTGATCGCCTACGGGCGCGACGCGGCGGACGTCCCCCTGACCCTGACCTTCGGCCCGAACACCCTGACGGGCTTCCGCGTGATCACCGAGGAAGCCCCGGCCGCCTGAGTCCCGGCGACCGGCACGGCAAAGCGGGGTCGCGTCCGCCCCGGACCGGTCGGCTGTCTGCCGATCTCCGCTCGCTCAGCGCTCGTGACGGCGCTTCAGCTCCTTCAGGGCGCCCGCCAGCCCGGTTGCGGCGTAGGGCTTGGCGATGAACATGCCGTCGTCGGGAACGTCGCTGTCCTCGAGCGACACACGGCCGGAGGTGACGAGCAGCAGAACGTCCGGCCACCGGTCGTGGACCTCCCGCGCCAGCTCCAACCCGTTCAGGTCCCCGGGCATGTCGATGTCGGTGAACAGGACCTGCACCTCCTCCCGGGAAGCCAGCACCTCGAGTGCCTCCGCGGCGCTTCCCACCTCGATCACCCGGTAGCCGTCGCGCTCGAGCTGATCCGCCGCGGTCAGCCGGAGCAGAGGCTCGTCTTCTGCCACGACAATCACCGGATGCCGGTCGGGGTCGTCCTGGGGCTGTCTCATATCAGACAAACGAACGCGGGCGCCCGCGGTTTCAGCTTGGCCGAAACTCGGCGACGCGGGACGGCTCCGGAGCCCCCGCGAGAGATGACCGTTGCGACCGGACCGGATCCGGGCTATACGGTGACATCGACTTTGGCCGGACAATCGGGCCGTTGCCCTGGCACAGCCGGGCGCACGTTCAGGCTTCTCTCCAAATTATCGACGAGCGGAGCAAGGGCACGCATTCGGCGTGTCCTTGGCTGTCGTGTACCCAACTGAAAGCTACAGACAATGACCACCGGCATCGTGAAGTTCTACAACGACACCAAGGGTTTCGGATTCATCGCGCCGGACGACGGCGGCAAGGACGTGTTCGTTCACGCGACCGCTCTCGAGCGCGCCGGCATGCGCGGCCTCGTGGAAGGCCAGAAGGTCTCCTTCGACACCCAGGCGGACAGCCGCACCGGCAAGATGGCGGTCGGCAACATCCAGGCGGCGTAAGCCGTCCGGCGGGTCACCCCGCCGGTCCGACGAACGAAAGGCCGCTTCCCCCGGGAGGCGGCCTTTTTCATGTGCGATCGGCCTCGGATCGCCGGCCCTAATCCGCCGTGGGCGACTCCTCCTCCGGCGGCTGCGCCCCGGACAGGGCGCGCGTGAGCTGGGGCGAGTTCAGCGTGTCGATCGGCCGGAACGGCGTCGCGGACTCCGTCCGACCGCCCCGGACGCAGCCGGTGCAGATGAACCGGAACTTGCCGTCGCGCCGGGCCAGCTTCTCGTCCAGCGTCTCGGGCTCGGCCGGGGCGCCCTCGACGCCGGACGGCCGCACCGAAAAGGTCAGCGGCGCGGCCTCCTCCCCCCGAACCTGCCCGCCCGCCGCGAGCCAGCCGAAGCAGACGAGCCCGAGAAGCAGGCCGCGTCGGCCGAACCGGGCCGTGCGGGGCGCCACGGCGCAGCGGGTCGCTCCGGGCCGCCCTCGCCCGAGGACGAGCGGGGGTCGCGGTTCAACCAGGGCTGCCGTCCGGACCGGTCTCGACCGGGCGCGACGGGTCGGCCGTCCACTCCGACATCGAGCCGTCATACAGCCTGACCTCGGGCCGCCGCAGCACCTCCGACAAGACGAACCAGTCCGTCGCGGCGGCCTGCCCGGTGTTGCAATAGGGAATGGCCGGCCCAGCCGGAACGGGGGCGAACAGCGCCTCCAGCTCTTCGCGAGGCCGCAGCCGGTTGGCCCGGGCGTCGTAGGCCCGGAGCCCCTCCACGTTGACCGCGCCCGGCAACCGTCCCGCGCGGGCGGCCTGGGGGGACTTCTCCTCGCCGAGAAAGGATTTCGGGCCGCGCGAATCGACGAGCGCCGCGCCGCCTCCCGCGACCACCTGCTCGACCTCGGGAAGCAGCGCCCGGACGGAGGGGTCGGGCGTCACCGCATAGGTCGTCGGCTCGGGCGGCACCGCCGCTCCCTCGTCGATCGGGAAGCCGCCCTCCAGCCAGGCTGTGAAACCGCCGTCCAGCATCGACAGCCGGCGGTGGCCGGCGGCCCTGAAGGTCCAGAAGATCCGGGCCGCCACGCTGAAATCGCCGGACGACATGCCGGCAGGCACCACCACGACGTGATCGTCGGGCCGGATGCCGAGCCGGCCGAACAGCTCGGACAGGCTCTCGGCCGACGGCAGGAGGCCGGGTGCCGCGCCCTGCGCCTCGCGCCAGCCATCCGCCACGTAGTCTGAGTGCACCGAACCCGGGATGTGCCCGGAATCGAAGGCCGCCCGCCCGCCGCCATACCCGGCCGACCGCACGTCCAACACGACGAGCCCGCGGTCTCCGAGCCGACCGGCCAGGTCCGCGGGCGCGAGCAGCGGCGGAGCGGCAGCTTGATCGAGCGTCATGGCGTTCCTCCTCGGCGACCGGGCAAGAGGCCGCTGGACGGGCCCACCGGCCGGTGGCTTGCGGCCCACACCTTGCCGGCTTAACGCATTCGCGAACAAGGCCGAAAGCCCGCAGGGAGGACGCTATGGCAGAGGATCAGGACAGCATGTCGCGCTGGCGGCGCCCCGTTCTGCGCCTGCTCGGCGCAGCCGCCCTCGCGGCGGGCCTCGGGGTGACGGCCGCCCGGGCGGCCGAGAAGCTGAACGTCGGCGTGCTCAAGCTCGTCAGCTCCGGACCCGTCTTCATGGCCCAGGAGCTCGGCTATTTCCGCGAAGCCGGCCTCGACGTCGAGCTCAAGTTCTTCGAGGCGGCTCAGCCGGTCGCCGTCGCGACGGTGTCGGGCGACGTGGATGTCGGAGTGACCGGCGTGACCGCCGGCTTCTACAATCTGGCCGGCAAGGGCGCGCTCAAGATCATCGCCGCCTCGGCCCGGGAGGAGACGGGCTACAAGCTCGTCGCGGTGGTCGCGAGCCGCAAGGCCGCGGAGGCCGGGCTGAAGCGCATGGAGGACCTGCCCGGCCGCGCCGTCGCCGTGACGCAGATCGGCTCCACCTTCCATTACAGCCTCGGCATCCTGGCCGAGAAGCACGGCTTCGAGATCGGCAAGGTCCGGGTGCTGCCGATGCTCTCCATCCCGAACCTGGTCTCGTCGCTGAAGGGTTCGCAGGTCGATGCGGCCATCATGCCGGCCACCGCCGCGACCCCGCTCATCGCCTCCGGCGATGCCGTCCTGATCGGCTGGGCGGACGAGGCGCCCTGGCAGGTCACCGCCATGTTCACCGCCCCAAAAACCATCGCGAGCCGCCGCCAGGCCCTCGAGAAGTTCGTCCAGGCCTACCAGCGCGGCACGCAGGCCTTCCACGAATCCTTCCTGGCCAAGGGACCGGGCGGCGGGGCCGGCGCGGGGCCGAACGCCGAGCGCGACCTCGCGATCATCGCCAAGTACACGGGCCAGAGCGTCGAGTCCGTGCGCACCAGCATCCCGTTCATCGACCCGAAGGGCCGGCTCCTGGTCGGCGACATCCATCGGCAGGTGAAGTGGTACCAGGGGCAGAAGCTCGTCGACGCGGCTGTGGACGCCAAATCGATCCTCGACCTCTCCTTCGTCGATGGGCACATGGACGTGCCGAACTGAGCGGCCGCCCGGCATGCGTCTGACCGTCGACATCCGGCAGCAATCCTATGACGACCTCGAGGTGTTGCGGGACGTGGGCTTCGCGGTCGAGGAGGGCGAGGTCGTGTGCCTCATCGGCCCGTCCGGCTGCGGGAAGTCGACGCTGCTCGGCCTCGTCGGCGGGCTGATCCGGCCGACGGACGGTCGGGTTTGCGTGGAGGGGGCGCTCCCGGCCGGCTCGCTCAATCCCGTCACCTACGTGTTTCAGGACTTCGCGCTGCTGCCGTGGCGCAGCGTCGCCGCGAACGTCGCCTTTCCGCTCGAGCACCATCGCCTGTCCGCGGCGGAGCGGGACGCGCTGGTGGCGGATGCGCTCGCCCGCACCGGCCTGACCGAATTCCGGGACGCCGTGCCGAAGCAGCTCTCGGGCGGCATGCGCCAGCGGGTCGGCATCGCCCGCGCGCTGGTGGTGAAGCCCGCGATCCTGCTGCTCGACGAGCCTCTCTCGGCGCTCGACGCGCAAACCCGCGAGCTGCTGATGGAGGATTTCCTTGATCTGTGGCTGCGCGAGCGGATCACGGCTCTGTACGTCACGCACAACCTCGACGAGGCGCTGCGGCTCGCCGATCGGGTCGTGGTGCTGTCGCGCCGTCCGGGCCGCATCAAGGAGATCGTGGCCATCGGCATTCCGCAGCGCGACCGCGCCTCGGCGGCGGCCGCTGCCCGCATAGCGTCCCTGCGCGAGCACCTCTGGTCGCTGATCAGGGGAGAGGCCGCCATCGCGGAGCGGGAGATGGCGCATGTCTGACGCGGCCTCCCTCCCGGCGCCGGGCGGAGCTCGGCTGGCGGGCGGCCCCGGGCCGGCCGGTGTGCGCTTTCGCGGCGGCGGCTTCCTGCCGCGGACGAGCCGCCTCGTCGCGCTCGTCGCCTTCGTGCTCGCGGTCGCGATCTGGCAGGCGGCCGTGTCGCTCGGCTGGGT
>JAQGJJ010000182.1 GCA_028290695.1 Enterovirga sp.
GGAAAGGCGTCCGCGAAGGCGAAATCACGCCCCCCCTCCGGAACGCCAAGCGCGACCCGGTGCGCGTGGTAGGCGGCCTCGCCCCCGTCCGGCACGCCGGCCTCCGCGAGCCCGTCCCGCGCCACGATGGCGCGCCAGCCCAGCGCCGGAAGGCGCGGATCGGCTGCCGCCAGACGGCGCCCGCCTGCCGGCATCGCGGTGTCGCCCCAGCCGGCCAGAACCAGGAAGGTCGCGGATAGATCCTCGACCGCGACCTTGGCGCGGAGCTTGTACATGCTCAGCCGCTTCGTGAGCTCTTGGGCGCAAGATGCTGGTATGTCTAGAAAATACGAGCCAAAATCGAGAGCCGAGCCGTCGAAGGCGATGAAATCCGCGAGGATCTTTCCCTGGGGCGTGAGCAGGGCGCCGAAGCGCGCGCCGCCTGGTCCGATCCGGTCGAGATCGCAGGTGATCAGGCGGTCGAGGAAATCGCGCGCCTCGGCTCCGCCGACCTTCACGACGCTGCGGTCAGACAGATGGGCGACCGGCACTGCCGACTCCGTTCCTCAGGACCCGGCCCGTTTACGCCTCGCCAACGCGCCCCTCAAGCCGGGCGATGCTCAGGCTCAGTGGCGCGGCGCGGTCGAGAAGCCGCCGCCGCGGATGCGCTCGGGCAGGGTTTCCGCATAAACCGCGGTCTGCTCCTCGCCATAGACCTCGACCAGCTGACGGAACGCGGCGAACAGCGCGGCCTGAACCATGCAGTCGCCGTCCAGCCCATCGAGCTCGGCCTCTGCGAATGCCTCCGCCACATAGGTCAGCGCTACGCGCTTGGCGAAGCCCGCCTCATCGACGGAGGCCATGTCGTTATCGATCATTATCCGGGAGCTGCTCTTGCCCGGCCGTTCTAGCAGCCGCCGGCCAGCCCGCCAGCCCTGGGTTTACGAAGAGGTTAACAGCCGAGCGGCCGCGAACGACGCTCACGCCTCCCCCGCCCTGGCGAGCGCCGCTTCGACGATGGCGGCGAGCCCCGTTGTTGTTGGCATGCCGGCCAGATCGGCCGGCGTCACCCAGCGCACCTCGAGGGCTTCCTCGCCCACGACAGGCTCGCCCGCGACCCAGCGGGCGGCGTGGGCCAGGACCACGAAATGGTGCTTTGTGCCGCCGGAAGCGTCGCGCTCGATCACCTCGACGGGCTTGATGAAGCCGAGCATGTCGGCCTCCACGCCGACCTCTTCCATCAGCTCCCGAAGGGCTGCCTCGACCAGCGTTTCGCCGACCTCCACGAGACCGCCGGGGAGCGAGAACACGCCCTCCAGCGGGGGCCGTCCGCGGGCCGCGACGAGGGCCCTGCCGTCCCGGACGACGCAGACCGAGGCGGCGAGAAACGGTCGGTCGGGATAGCGCCGCGACGCGCTCACGGCCGGATGTCGGCGACGCGCCCGTCCTCGAGCCCGACCAGGATGTGCAGGTCGGGCCCGGAGCCGAGCGCGGCGATGCCGGACGAGGCCCGCGCGGGCAGCGGGATGCGGGTCAGTTCACGGATCCCGCCCTTGAACGAGAGAATCGCGACCGCGCCCCGGTCCACGGTCGGAACCAGGAGCTCCGGCCTGCCGTCTCCGTCCACATCCGCGGGAGCGGCAAGGTCCTGTGCCGAACTGCCGTAGGCGTGATTCGCGTAGCCCGCCTTTTCGGATTCGAGCTTCAGGACGTCCCCGTCGAGAGACCAGAGCTGGAGCAGCCCCTCCCGGTGCGGCGCCCGCACGATGGCGATCTGGGACCGCCCCGTCCCGAGGAAGTCCGCGACGGCTGCAGGGTTCAACCATTGCTGCGGCCCCCCGGCCGGCGGCGTTTCGGCGACCACCCGCCAGGTGCCCTCCCGTCGCGCGATCACCGCCATCGCCGAACCCCGGTCGAGATACGACCTGACCGTGACGATCTCGGGCGTCGCGTCGTTGGACAGCTGGACGAGGCGGGGCTCGCGGTCCTCGAAGACCGCCCCCTCGCCCGCCGCGACCGTGCTGGTGGCCGTCGGCACGGCCTTCGCCTCCGCCCCGATCTGCACGGGGCGCCGCTCCGCGATGGCGACCGACCCCGCATGGGTCGCGCTGCCCAGCGCCTCATGCGGATGGATCCGGGTCGGCCCGGTCAACGTCGCGGTGAACGCCCCCGACGCCTCGATGCGGGAAAACGGGATCGCGTCCCTGCCCCGCTCGGTCGCGGCGAGATCCGAGGCGGAGCCGCCGAGCCGCATGATCCTGACCTCGCGCCCTGCCCAGGTCAGCGCCGCCGCGCCGCCCTCCCCCCAGACGACGACGAGCGGGCGCCCCGGGAGGGAGCGATCCTCGCGCAGGGCAGCGAGCGACGGGGCCACGGCCGCGACCCGGCTCGACGGACCGCGGAATTCACGGGCCGCGAAGCCGAGCGGCAGGATGGAGACGGAGGGGTCGGCCGCGGCCGGCCCGCTTGCGCCGGCGTAGGCCAGCAGCGCCGCGAGTCCTGCGGCGACCCGCGTCATCAGACGTGCTGTCCGCCGTTGATGTGCAGCTCGGCTCCATTCACGTACGAGGAGGCTTCGATGCACAGGAAGTAGATCGCCTTGGCGACCTCGTCCGTGGTGCCGAGCCGGCGGAGCGGGATCGTGGCCACGATCTTCTCCGTTCCGGGGGACAGGATCGAGGTGTCGATCTCGCCGGGCGAGATGGCGTTCACCCGCACGCCGAGGGGCCCGAAATCGGCGGCCATCTCCCGGGTCAGCGCGGCGAGCGCCGCCTTGGAGGTGGCGTAGGCCGCGCCCGCGAACGGGTGCACGCGCGAGCCCGCGATCGAGGTGACGCTGACGATCGAGCCCTTGGCGCGGGCGAGCTCGTCGCACAGCCCCTTCGCCAGCATCATGGGGGCGAAGAAATTGACCTGAAACACGTGCTGCCAGTCGGCCTGCTCGGTCTCGAGCGCGGACAGCCGGGTGCCGCCGGTGCCCTTCGGCGAGATCCCGGCATTGTTGACGAGGGCGTGCAGCATGCCGCCTTCGGGCTCGAGCCGCGCCTTGGTCTCGGCGATGGCACGGAGCGTGTCGGCGGGACTCGCGAGATCGACCTGCAGGTGATCCTCGGGTCCGGCCTCCCACGGGCAGTTTTCCGGGAAGGGATGGCGCGAGCACGTGATGACGCGCCACCCCGCGGCCTGGAACCGCTTGACGGTCGCGTGCCCGATGCCCCGGCTGGCACCGGTCAGCAGCATGACGCGACGGCCCTGATTATGGCGCTCTGACAAGGATCGGCCTGGCTATGTGGAACGGCGCGACTCTACCCGTCCGGGGTAGCAGCGTCCATGCGGCGCACCGGCAGCCCCGGACGGCCCCACCGGAGCCGAGCGCGGCGGTCGGGGAGGGCGTCCGCCTTTCCGCCGCGACGACGCGTATCCGTCAGAGCCACCGTTTCCAGCGGAAGAAGAAGTACGGCATCACCGCTGCAACGACCATCAGCACGAGCGCGAGCGGATAGCCGAGAGAGGATTCGAGCTCCGGCATGTGCTTAAAATTCATGCCGTAGATCGAGGCGATCAGCGTCGGCGGCATGAACACAACGGCCATGACGGAGAACAGCTTGATGATGTTGTTCTGCTCGAGGTTGACGAGGCCGAGCGTCGCGTCGAGCAGGAACT
>JAQGJJ010000184.1 GCA_028290695.1 Enterovirga sp.
TTCCACAGGCGCGTGCGGGAAGGCTTCCTCGCGATCGCAGCCTCCGAGCCGAACCGTTGCGTGGTGCTCGACGCCGGGAAGGAGCCGCACGCCGTCGAGGAGGACATGTGGGGCGCGTTCAGCGCGCGTCTGCTTCCTCTTGAGACCCACGAGGGAGGCCGACAGCATGGCGGGTGAGGGGTCGGGGGCCGTGCCGCACCCGCGGACGCAAACCGATCTCGTGGGGCATGGGGCCGCGGAGGTCGCCTTCGCCGAAGCGCACGGCTCCGGCCGGCTTCATCACGCCTGGCTGCTAGGCGGCCAGGAGGGAATCGGAAAGGCCACCCTCGCCTACAGGGTCGCGCGCTATCTGCTCGCAACAGCCGCCGAGCGGGACGGAGAGGCGCTCGGTGTAGATCCGTCCAGCCGGACGTCACGGCAGGTGGCGGCAGGCTCACATCCGAACCTCGTGGTGCTCGACCTCGAAACCGCTTCGGCCGATGTGGAGCGCCCGCCGGCCAAGACCATCTCGGTCAAGACGGCGCGAAGGGCATTGTCGTTTTTCGGCGCCACCGCCGCCAATGGCGGGCACCGGGTCGCGATCGTCGATTGCCTCGAGGATCTGACCGTCGCGGCAGCGAACGCCCTGCTCAAGACCATCGAAGAACCGCCGGCGAACTCAACGATCCTGCTCGTCTCGCATGCCCCCCAGCGTGTCCTGCCGACGATCCGGTCTCGCTGCCGCAAGCTCATGCTGAGCCCGCTCGGCCCGGAGAACGTGCGCCGGGTGCTCGCATCCCTCGGCACCGACATCGTCCCGGACGGGGAGGGCGGGGTGGCCGTGCTGGAGCGGGCGGCCGAACAGGCGGAAGGATCCGTCGGGCGCGCCCTTACCCTGATCGATCCGAAGCGCCTGGCGCTTCTCGACGAGATCAAGGCGCTGCTCGAACTCCTCCCCAACGTGCCGCTGCTGCGGGTTCTCTCGCTTGCCGAGAGACTCGCGGATAGACGGGCGGAGGGCGATTTCGAGCTGGCGCTCGACGCGGTGCAACTCTGGGCCTCGGGACAGATCCGGGCAGGCGCAGCCTTAGGCGCTCATCGCCTTGCGCCTCTCGCGGAGCTATGTGACAAGGTCGCGGACGCGGCGGGGTCGGTCGAAACCTACAACCTCGATCGTCGCCCATTCGTTGTGTCGATGTTCGGTGATCTGGCGGAGGTCGTCCGGGACGCTGCCGGAACCGGCTCGCGTTGATCAAGGTTCGGCATGGCCGGCGAGCCCTATTACATTACGACTGCGATCTCCTACCCGAACGGTCCGCCCCATATAGGCCATGCCTATGAGGTCGTGGCGACGGACGCGATCGCCCGCTTCAAGCGGCTCGACGGGTTCGACGTCTTCTTCATGACCGGCACGGACGAGCACGGGCTGAAAATCCAGCAGACGGCGGCCAAGAACGGCACCACCGCGCAAGCGTTCGTGGACGAGATGGCGCCGAAGTTCCGCGCCATGGCGGATCTCCTGAACTGCTCGTACGACCGCTTCATCCGGACCACGGACGCGGATCATATCCGGGCCAGCGAGGAGATCTGGCGCCGCATGGAGCGGGCTGGGGACATCTACCTGTCCAAATACGCGGGCTGGTACTCGGTTCGCGACGAGGCGTATTTCGACGAGGGCGAACTCACGACGGCGGAGGACGGAACCCGGCGCGCGCCGACCGGCACCCCCGTGGAATGGGTCGAGGAGGAGAGCTACTTCTTCCGGCTCTCGAACTACGGCGAGCGCCTGCTCGCGCTCTATCGCGACAATCCGGACTTCGTCGGTCCGGACACGCGCCGCAACGAGATCGTGAGCTTCGTCGAAGGCGGCCTGCAAGATCTGTCGATCAGCCGGACCACCTTCGACTGGGGCATTCCGGTGCCCGGCGACCCGAAGCACGTGATGTACGTCTGGGTCGACGCACTCACGAACTACCTGACGGGCGCGGGCTTCCCGGATGAGAAGTCGCCCCTGTGGCGCTACTGGCCCGCCGACGTGCACGTCATCGGCAAGGATATCGTTCGGTTCCACACGGTGTACTGGCCGGCGTTCCTGATGTCCGCCGGCATCGCATTGCCTAAGCGCGTCTTCGGCCACGGCTTCCTGTTCAACCGCGGGGAGAAGATGTCGAAGTCGGTCGGCAACGTGATCGACCCCGCCTCGCTCTCGTCCGCATACGGGGTGGACCAACTCCGATACTTCCTTCTGCGCGAGGTTCCGTTCGGTCAGGACGGCAACTACTCGCACGAGGCGATCGTCAACCGGATCAATGCCGATCTCGCGAACGACCTCGGGAACCTCGCCCAGCGGTCGCTGACCATGGTTGCCCGCAACTGCGAGGGCCGGATCCCCAATCCGGTCGACCTGACGGAGGCCGACCGGACGCTGCTGGCGCTTGCCGACGCGTTGCCCGGAAAGGCGAGGGCGGGGATCGACGGGTTCGGGCTGCACTTGGCTCTGGCCGAGATCTGGTCGGTGGTCGCAGAGGCGAACCGCTATTTCGCGTCACAGGAACCCTGGATCCTGCGGAAACAGGATCCTGTCCGGATGGGGACTGTGCTGTACGTCACGGCCGAGGTACTCCGAGCGATCGGCATCCTGGCCCTGCCCTTCGTGCCCCGCGCGGCCGCCAAGCTTCTCGATCTTCTCGCGGTTCCGGCAGAGAGCCGGATGTTGGCCATGGTCGGGCCCGCCGGCCGGTTGCCGGGCAGGGCGGAACTTCCACACCCGGAGCCGATATTTCCGCGCTATGTCGAGCCCGAGAGCTGAGCGCTCATGCTGGTCGACTCGCATTGTCATCTCGACTTTCCTGATTTCGCCGACGATCTGCCCGGCGTCATCGCGAGGGCCCGAGAGGCTGGCGTGCGCCGGATGGTCACGATCTCGACCCTGGTCGGCCGGGTCGCGACATACCGGGCGATAGCCGAAGCCCATCGCGAGGTTCTGTTCACGGTCGGCACGCACCCCCACCAGGCGGCGGAGGAGCCGGACGTCTCGGTCGACCGCATCGTCGCCGAGAGCCGCCACCCGCGGTGCGTCGCTGTTGGGGAAGCGGGTCTCGATTTCCATTACGACAAGAGCCCGCGCGACGTGCAGGAGCGGGTTTTTCGGACGCATATCGCTGCCGCACGGCTGGCCGGCCTGCCGCTCGTGATCCACGCCCGGAACGCCGATGAGGAGATGATCCGCATCCTCATCGAAGAGCACGGGCGAGGGCGCTTCGACGCCGTCTTGCACTGCTTCTCCTCCGGAGCACACCTCGCCGAGGTTGGTGTCGCCCTCGGGTTCTACGTTTCCTTCTCGGGCATCCTCACCTTCAAGACGTCCGACGAACTCCGACGCATCGCCCGCAACGTTGTTCCCCGTGATCGGCTCCTGGTCGAAACCGACGCGCCCTTCCTCGCGCCCGTTCCGTTGCGGGGGAGAAAGAACGAACCGGCCTTCGTGGCGCATACGGCCAGCGCCCTGGCGGACGTGCTCGAAGTAAGCCGGGCCGAGATTGCGGAGCGCACGACGGCCAACTTCCACCGGCTGTTCAGGAAGGCGCCGCAAGCTGTTAGCGCAGCAGAGATTCCGGCCGCAT
>JAQGJJ010000208.1 GCA_028290695.1 Enterovirga sp.
CGCTTCGACTCCGTCCATGGCCGCTATCCGGGCAAGGTCGAGGTGGACGGCGACGCCATCGTGGTGGATGGCAAGCGCATCCGGGTCACCGCGATCAAGAATCCGGCCGAGCTGCCGCACAAGGACCTCGGCGTCGACATCGCCTTCGAGTGCACCGGCATCTTCACCTCGAAGGACAAGGCCAAGGCGCATCTCGAGGCCGGGGCGAAGCGCGTCCTCGTGTCGGCGCCCGCCGACGGCGCCGACCTGACGGTCGTCTACGGGGTCAACCACGACAAGCTGACCGCGGACCACCTCGTCGTCTCGAACGCCTCGTGCACCACCAACTGCCTGGCGCCGGTCGCGCAGGTCCTGAACGATGTCGTCGGCATCGAGAAGGGCTTCATGACGACGATCCATTCCTATACCAACGACCAGCCCTCGCTCGATCAGATGCACAAGGATCTGTACCGGGGCCGTGCCGCGGCCCTGTCCATGATCCCAACCTCGACGGGCGCCGCCAAGGCGGTCGGGCTCGTGCTGCCGGAGCTGAACGGCAAGCTCGACGGCGTGTCCATCCGCGTGCCGACCCCGAACGTGTCGGTGATCGACTTCAAGTTCGTGGCCAGGAAGGCGACCTCGAAGGAGGAGATCAACGACGCGGTGAAGCGCGCGGCCGAGCAGCAGCTCAAGGGCGTGCTCGGCTACACGGACGCACCGAACGTCTCGATCGACTTCAACCACGATCCCCACTCGGCCACCTTCCACATGGACCAGACCAAGGTCATGGACGGCACGCTGGTGCGGGTCATGGCCTGGTACGACAACGAGTGGGGCTTCTCGAACCGCATGGCGGATACCGGGGTCGCCATGGCGAAGCTGATCTGAAGATTTCTTAGGGAATCCGTGCGCGAATTGACGCTTGGGCGTAAGCTGAGCGCCGCTCCCAGAGGATCCAGTTTCCATGTCTGACACGTTGTCCGCCGCCCGGAGCGCGGCGGGATCCGCCGGCGTTACCGGCGCCACCGCGCCCGAGATCATCGTGCCGGCGCCGACGCCGACCAGCCCGCCCGTCTCGCCGTTCGCCGGCCACGAGCGGCCGGTCGGCACCGAGCCGCTGGCCCGGATCGAGGACAAGACGTCGCGGATCGAGGAGAAACTCGCCCGCTCGGAAGCCTCCATGCAGCGCGTCGTGGACAGGTTCGAGCTCGCATCCGCCCGCATGGGCGAAGTGGCCCTGCAATCGGACCTGAGCGCGGTCCGGACCGAGGTATCCTACATCACCCGGAAGGTGCGCCGGATGCCCGGCGCCGGCACCCTCCTGGTCACAGCCTTCGTCACGGCCGTCCTGACCGCGATCGCGGTCGTGCTGGTGCTGCGCTACGTGCCCGGAGCGCTGCAGCGCTAGATCCCGGTTGCGCTGCCGGCACCCGGTCCCGCAGCGCAGCCCGGTCGCCTCGTCCCCCGGCCCGGGGGGACGAGGCTCCCGCCCCCCTCCTGCGGCCGCCCGTAGGGGCCGATCGCCGCAGGACGCGAGTACCGGACCATCGATCAAGCCGCCGGCCGGCCTTCTCCTGGACAGGGAGGACGCCCCCGTGCGAAGTGGCCGCTCCGACGAGCAAAGGCGGGCCGCCAGATGACGAGCCAGTCCACCCGCGTACTGCTGGTTTTTCCCCGCTTCAATCCGAACTCCTTCTGGAGTTTCAAAGACGCGTGCGAGGTCTGGGGGGCGAAGTGTACTGCCCCTCCGCTGGGGCTGATCACGCTGGCGGCACTGCTGCCGCAGCGCTGGGACATGCGGCTCGTCAACCGTAATGCGGAAGAACTGACGGACACCGACCTCGACTGGGCGGACCTCGTGCTGACGGGCGGCATGCTGCCCCAGCAGGTCGACACCATGGCGCTGATCGCCATGTGCCAGGCTCGCGGCACGCCGGTCTGCATCGGCGGACCCGACGTCACCTCCAGCCCGCATGTCTATGCCCAGGCGGATTTCCGCGTGCTGGGCGAGGCTGAGGGGATCATCGGCGAGTTCGTTGCCGCCTGGGAGCGGGGCGAGCGGGGGGGCGTGTTCGAGGCACCGAAGTTCCAGGCCGACGTCGCCACGAGCCCGATCCCGCGCTTCGACCTGCTCGACTTCAGCCATTATCTCTTCATCGGGGTCCAGTTCTCGCGCGGATGCCCGTTCACCTGCGAGTTCTGCGACATCATCGAGCTGTACGGCCGGGTGCCGCGCACGAAGACCAACGGCCAGATGCTGGCCGAACTCGACCGGCTCCTGGAGCTCGGCCACCGCGGTCACGTTGATTTCGTGGACGACAACCTCATCGGCAACAAGAAGGCCGTGAAGCAGTTCCTGCCGCAGCTGAAGATCTGGCAGGAGCGCAACGGCTACCCGTTCATGTTCTCGACGGAGGCGTCCCTCAACCTGGCGGACGACGCCGAGCTGCTGATGATGATGCGGGAGGCGAACTTCTTCGCGGTGTTCGTCGGCATCGAGAGCCCGGACGAGCAGACGCTCATCGACATGCGCAAGAAGCAGAACACGAAGCGCAGCATCGCCGAGAGCATCCACCGCATCAACACGGCCGGCATCCTGGTCACGGCCGGGTTCATCGTCGGTTTCGACACCGAGCGGGCCAGCATCAGCGCCGCGCTGGTGAAGTGCATCACGGACACCGACATCCCGATCGCCATGGTGGGACTGCTGACGGCGCTGCCGAACACGCAGCTGACGCGCCGGCTGGCCCGCGAGAAACGCCTCCATGCCGGGTTTGACACCCTGCCGGCCGATGTCGGCGACCAATGCACCGCCGGGCTCAATTTCACGACCCTGCGGTCGCGCCGCGACGTCCTCGCCGATTACCGGGACATCCTGGTCGAGGCCTATAAGCCGGCCGCGTTCTTCGGCCGGATCCGGGGTCTGGCGCGCGTGCTCGACCGGCCGACCTACGATTTCAGGATCACCTGGGCCGGATTGCGCCGGGACCTGAAGCTTCTCGGGCGCGTGTTCTACCGCATGACCGTGCAGCGGCCCGAACTCGCCCGGCATTTCTGGCCGGCGTTCTTCGACTGCCTGAGACGCAACCCGGCGGCGCTTCAGGTGCTCCTGATGAACATGGTGGTGTTTCTGCACCTGTGGCCCTTCTCGCGCCACGTCATCCGCGAGCTGGAGGAGCGCATCGCGGCGATCGACGAAGGCCGCTGGTCGGAGCCCGCCCTGTTCGGAGCGGAGAGCGACGATGCGGGATCCATGCGGGCGGTCGCATGAGCGCCTGGAAAGGGCCGCGCTGATCCGCTAGGGAAACCCGGTACGCGATAAGGGCCGGGAACCGGCCCGCATCTGGGCCAGCACCGACCACATGACCAGTTTCCGGACACTCGACGACGCAGACGTCCAGGGCAAACGTGTCCTTGTCCGGGTCGATCTGAACGTGCCGGTCGATGGCGGCCGTGTGAGCGACCGCACGCGGATCGCGCGCGTCCTGCCGACCATCCGGGAGATCTCCGATCGCGGCGGTCGCGTGATCCTGCTTGCCCATTTCGGACGTCCCAAGGGACCGAGCGAGACGGATTCGCTGAAACAGGTTGTCGCCGCCGTGTCGGAGGAGCTCGGCCGCCCCCTCGCCTTCGCGGCCGATTGCGTCGGCGAGCCGGCCGAGCGTGCGGTCGCGGCCCTCAGGAACGGCGACGTTCTGCTTCTCGAGAACACCCGCTTCCACGCCGAGGAAGAGAAGAACGACCCCGCCTTCGCCGCGCGGCTCGCCGCGCTGGGCGACATCTACGTCAACGACGCGTTCTCGGCCGCGCACCGCGCGCACGCCTCGACGGAAGGCATCGCCCGGCTCCTGCCGGCCTATGCGGGTCGCACCATGCAGGCCGAGCTCGATGCGCTGGGCAAGGGGCTCGAAAAGCCCGAGCATCCGGTTGTTGCCGTGGTCGGCGGCGCCAAGGTGTCGAGCAAGATCGACCTCCTGGAAAACCTCGTCGCGAAGGTCGATGCGCTCGTGATCGGCGGCGGCATGGCCAACACCTTTCTGCACGCGATCGACATCGGCATTGGCCGCTCGCTCGCGGAAAAGGACCTGGCCGGCACCGCGCAGCGCATCCTGGACCGGGCCAAGCAGACCGGCTGCGCCATCATCCTGCCGGTGGATGCGGTTGTCGCGTCCGAGTTCAAGGCCGGCGCGCCCCACCACGCCTACGGGCTGGACGCCATTCCGTCGAACGGCATGATCCTCGACATCGGCCCGCAATCGGTCGACCGGGTGAACGCCGCCATCGACGACGCGAAGACGCTGGTCTGGAACGGCCCGCTCGGCGCGTTCGAGATCGCGCCCTTCGACCAGGGCACGGTCGCGGCCGCCCGGCATGCGGCCGCCCGCACGAAGGCCGGCAAGCTCGTGTCGGTTGCCGGCGGTGGCGACACCGTCGCGGCGCTGAACCATGCCGGCGTTGCGGGCGATTTCAGCTACGTGTCGACTGCGGGCGGCGCCTTCCTGGAATGGCTCGAGGGCAAGACGCTGCCGGGCGTCGAGGCGCTGAAGAAGAAGGACTGAGCGTCGCGGCCGCTCCGCGCCCGTCCCTAGTTCGATGTCGAGAATCCGCTCCGCGGATGCGGGCGGGCGCCTGGCCGCGAGCGATGTCGTGAGCGACGCGTTTTGGCCGGCCGCGGGCATCCCCTTTCAGCCGCCACGCGCTATATGTACGCATCGTCCTGAGGCACCGGGAGCACGACGATTGGACACCCTGCCGCTCAGCCCGGCCGAGGCGAGCGAACCCGAGGAGCCCTTTTCCGCGACGGTCGGCAAGGGCCCCTGCGGGAGATCGGGGAACTATCCCGTCGCGATCACCTTTGCGGCCGGCGCGCTGCCCGGTGCGGGCCACCCCGACGCGGTCTACCCCACGCCGCCCGGCCGGTTCATCCGCGGTTACGACAACCACTGGCATTCACGCGCCCGCCCTCCCCGGCAGGCGGTGACCTAAACCCTTCCCGCCAACGGAACGATCCCAGGTAAGAGGACCCTCATGGCCCGCATCACACTTCGACAGCTGCTCGATCACGCTGCCGAGCACAGCTACGGCGTGCCGGCCTTCAACATCAACAACATGGAGCAGGCGCTCGCCATCATGGAGGCCGCGAGCGCGGTCGACGCGCCGGTGATCATCCAGGCCTCACGCGGCGCGCGGTCCTACGCCAACGACGTCATGCTGAAGCACATGATGGACGCGGTCACCGAGATCTACCCGCACATCCCGGTCTGCGTGCATCTCGACCACGGCAACGAGCCCGCGACCTGCATGACCGCCATCCAGGCCGGCTTCACCTCCGTGATGATGGACGGCTCGCTGAAGGCCGACGGCAAGACGCCGGGCGACTGGGACTACAACGTCCGGGTCACCAGGACGGT
>JAQGJJ010000222.1 GCA_028290695.1 Enterovirga sp.
GCCCCGTCCGGGCAGGCCGCCGCGGGCGCCAAGCCCGCAGCCGACGCGCCGGCCGCGGCGGGGCCGGCTCCGTCCATGTCGGACACCCAGATCAAGCGGTTCTTCGAGCCGGGCTCCTTCGAGGAAGTCCCGCACGACAACATGCGCAAGACCATCGCGCGCCGGCTCGCGGCCTCCATGCAGACCACGCCGCACTTCTATCTGACCGTGGATTGCGATCTCGACGCGCTGCTGGCCCTGCGCGAGCAGCTCAACGCGGCGGCCCCGAAGGACAAGGACGGCAAGCCCGCCTACAAGCTCTCTGTCAACGACTTCATGATCAAGGCGCATGCGCTCGCCCTGATGCGGGTGCCGGCCGCCAACGTGTCCTGGACGGAAGGCTCCATGCTGCGCCACAAGCACGTCGACGTCGGCGTCGCGGTGGCGATCCCGGAGGGGCTGATCACCCCCATCATCCGCAAGGCGGACACGATGGGGCTGTCGGCGATCTCGAACGCCATGAAGGATTTCGGCGCCCGGGCGAAGACCCGCAAGCTGAAGCCGGCCGAATACGAGGGCGGCTCGACCGCGCTTTCGAACCTCGGCATGTTCGGCATCCGCCAGTTCACCGCAATCATCAACCCGCCGCACTCCACGATCCTGGCGGTTGGCGCGGGCGAGAAGCGGGTGGTGGTGAGGAACAATTCGCCGGCCGTGGCGACCGTGATGTCCGCGACGCTGTCCTGCGACCACCGCGCCATCGACGGAGCGCTCGGGGCGGAGGTCATCGCGGCCTTCAAACAGCTCGTCGAGAACCCTCTCGCCATGCTGATCTGACCCGGCCCCCGCACGCAGACGCGTGCGGGAAACCCTTCCTCAACGCCCGCACGCTATTCTGAGCCTTCAGTTGCGTACGGGTCCGGGTCTTGTCTGCTGCCCTCAGCTTAGAGCTTCCGGAGGCCGATCTCGAGCGGCAGGGGACGGCGGCCTTCGTGCTGTCCCTCCGGGCCCGCGGCATCTTCGATCTGAACGTCCTGCGGGCCATGGAAACGGTGCCGCGCGAGCTTTTCGCGCCGCGGCGCTTCGCGGACCTGTCGCGCTCCGACGTCGCCCTTCCGCTCGCCTGCGGCCAGACCATGACGGCGCCGCGCGTCGTCGCCGCGATGCTGGCCGCGCTCGCGATCGAGCCGGGCCACCGCGTGCTCGAGGTCGGAACGGGCTCCGGCTACGTCACAGCGCTCCTGGCACGCATCGGGGCCGACGTCTATTCGGTCGAGCGCCATGCCAGCCTGGCGGACAGCGCGCGCGCCAGGATCGGGAGTTTGGGCATGGCCCGGTCCGTCTTCGTGGAATGCGGCGACGGGCTGGGCGGCGGACGCTTCGACGTTCGCTTCGACCGCATCCTCCTGAACGGCGCGCTGCCCCAGCTCGACACGGCGCTGACCTCGCGGCTTGCGGGCGGCGGGCGACTGGTCGCTGCGACGCCTATCGACGGCGCTCCCCATCTCCTGACGCTGGTTCGCGACACGGCGGGCGAGCTGCATCATGCGCTCGGCCTGCCGCTGCGCATTTCCCCCCTGGTGGATGCGAAAGTTAAGCGCGACGGGTGCGGCGGAAACGGAAGTTTAACCGCAACAAGCGCTTTATCTGACCCTCAAGTAGCGTCGTGTTGCGGGTGGATTCGATGCGTTGCGGTCTCCTGAGTGAGTTGGTGCGTGGCGTCTCCAGGTTCGTCCTGATCGGGGCAGTGGGCAGCCTGGCGGCTGCGTGCAGCTCGGACGCGATGCGGTTTTCGGACACGCCGTTCGCGAACCCGTTCAGCGCCAAGCAGGAGCCCGAACCGGGTATGACCGGGAGCATCGACGCGAGGCGCGCCGCCGCCCCGCGGGTGCCGCGCACCACCGTCTCATCGGCCCCGCTCGCGCCGCTCCCGACCCGGAGTGCCGCCGCACCGGCCTTCAACCGCCCGGCGCCCGTTTCGGCGGCTCCGGTAACCGCGCGGGCCCCGAGCCCGACCTCCTCGTCCGGTGGCTGGACGGTCGAAGGCGGCACCGCCATCACGGTTCGCGACGGGGACTCCATCAACGCGATCGCCGACCGCTACGGCGTTCCGCCCAAGGCCATCCTGTCCGCCAACGGCATGACCTCGGCCCAGGCCGTGTCCGGCCGGCGCATCATCATCCCGGTCTATTCGACCACGGGCGGCGCGGCGCGGGTTGCCGAGCCGGCCCCGAGCCATGCCGCGGCGCCCGCACGGGTCGCCGAGACCAAGCCGCTTGCCCGCCGCGCCGAAACCGCGCCCGAGCCGCGCAGCACCGCGAGCATCGAGCCGAAGGCGCATGTCCGTCCGGGTCAGCCGAAGGTCGCCGCCGCGACCGCGCCGGCGAGTGCCCCGGCAACGGCCAAGACAGCTGCACAGACACCGGCCAAGCCCGTCGCCGCCGCGGCTGCGAAGCCCGAAAAGCCGCCGCAGGCCGGAAAGGTCGTGAAATCGGAGCCGCTCCCGGTCGTTCCGGCCAAGCCGAAGGCGGTTGCGGCCGCGGCTCCGGCTCCGGCCAAGCAGCCCGCCAAGCCCGAGCCGCAGCCTGCCAAGGTGGCCGCGAAGGCTCCGCCCCCCGCGGCGCAGCCTGCTCCGAAGGTGGCCGCCGTCGAGCCCGCGAAGGCTGCCGAGGCCCCCAAGGTCGCTCCGTCCCGCGAGCCCGAGTCGACGGCATCCCTGCCGGCGGCCCCCGCCGCGCCGACCGCCGAGTTCCGCTGGCCGGCCCGCGGCCGCGTCATCTCCGGCTTCGGCGGGTCGGGCTCGAACGAGGGCATCAACATCGCGGTGCCGGACGGCACCCCGGTGAAGGCCGCCGAGGCCGGAACCGTCGCCTATGCGGGCAGCGAGGTGAAGGGCTACGGGAACCTCGTGCTCATCCGGCACGACAACGGCTACGTCTCGGCCTATGCCCATAACGGCGATGTCGAGGTGAAGCGCGGCCAGAAGGTCACGCGCGGCCAGACCATCGCGAAGTCGGGGCAGACCGGCAACGTGACCTCGCCTCAGATCCACTTCGAGATCCGCAAAGGCTCGACCCCGGTCGATCCGATGCGCTACCTCGCCAGCAGCAACTGATCACGGGCGGCCGGAGCGTCGGCCGCGTCACCCGGGAGGCACGGCTTGACCCTCAGCTGGCTCTTGTTCTCCTTCCAGGGCCGCATCAGCCGCAAGCCCTACTGGCTTGCGGTCGCGGTGTTCATCGCCGTCCAGATCGTCGCGAGCCTTCTCGACCTGATCCTCAGCGGGTCGGCCAACGGCATCCTCAGCATGGTCGCCTCGCTGGTCGTGCTGGTGGCCAGCATCGCGGTGTCGGTGAAGCGCTGGCACGACCGGGACAAGTCCGGGTGGTGGTACCTGATCATCTTCGTGCCGCTGATCGGCTGGGTGTGGTCGGTTGTCGAGAACGGGTTCCTGCGCGGCACGGAGGGGCCGAACCGCTTCGGGCCCGATCCGCTCGCGCCCCCGCCCTTCGGCGCCCAGCCTTTCGGCGCGCCGCGCATCTGATCAGGCGATCGGGCGGCCGAGCCGGCCCGCCAGATCCTGGATGTACTGCCAGGCCGTGCGACCCGAGCGCGAGCCGCGCGTCGTCGCCCACTCCAGCGCCTCGGCCCTGATCGCCTCCGCGGGATGCCGCAGCCCGAGGTGATCGGCATAGCCGTGCACCATGTCCAGGAACTCGTCCTGGCTGCATTTGTGAAAGCCGAGCCAGAGGCCGAACCGGTCCGACAGCGACACCTTCTCCTCGATGGCCTCGCCCGGGTTGATCGCTGTCGAGCGCTCGTTATCCATCATGTCGCGCGGCAGGAGATGGCGCCGGTTCGAGGTGGCATAGAACACGACGTTGTCCGGCCGCCCCTCGATGCCGCCCTCCAGCACCGCCTTCAGCGACTTGTAGGAGGTGTCGTCGCCGTCGAACGAAAGGTCGTCGCAGAAGATGATGAAGCGATGCGGGTCCGGCCGGATCAGCGTCATCAGATCCGGCAGCGTGTCGATATCCTCGCGGTGGATCTCGATCAGCTTCAACGGGCGCTCGGGACGCCTGGCGCCGGCGTTGATCTCCCCGTGTACCGCCTTGACGAGCGACGACTTGCCCATCCCGCGCGCGCCCCAGAGCAGCGCGTTGTTGGCCGGGAGGCCGCGGGCGAAGCGTTCCGTGTTCTCCAGCAGCGTGTCCCGCATGCGGTCGATGCCGCGCAGGAGGATCATCTCGACCCTGTTCACCCGCGGGACGGGCGAGAGCGTGCGGGTCGCGGCCTGCCAGACGAAGGCGTCCGCCGCTCCGAAATCCGCCCGCTCCACCCGCGGCGGCGCGAGCCGCTCGAGGGCGTCCGCGATCCTCGTGAGCACTGCGCAGGTGGCGCTATCGTCGTGGGGCAGCATCGTCGAACCGGAAGGGTTGCGGGATGGGCGGCTTAGCCCTCCCGCCCGAGCCTGTCCAACCACCTTTCACTAGGTGCGCCGCACAAGAATCGGGCAGCCGAAATTTGCGCCGAACGCATGAGGCGATGCGAAAGTATGAACAAATGGTGTCACTGCATGACGTGAGCGCATGGCAGTTCCACGGTGAGCCTTGTTCCGCATCCGGCAAGCTCGAACTATATGCACTGCAACATGATGAGGCGTCGACGCCTCTCAGTTGGGAAGAGAAGGCAAATGTTCACGTCGTTGATCCTGGCGAAAATTCGCCACTACCTGAAGTACCGCGAGACCATGCGCGAGCTGTCGCGCCTCACGGACCGCGAGCTCGAGGACATCGGCATCGCCCGCTACCAGATCGACGCAATCGCGAAGTCGGGATTCGCCGCCTGAGCCTGTCTTGGTCCACTGGCTCGGACGACGTCGAACGCCCGCCCTCACCGGCGGGCGTTTTCGTTTTCGGACCGAGCGCCTTGCCTCCGCCGCAGCGGCTGTCTAACCGGCGTTGATGGCCAGTCACGAGATCCACGTCGTCGGCGGGGGGCTCGCCGGTTCGGAAGCCGCTTGGCAGATCGCCGAGAGCGGTTGCCGGGCGGTGCTGCACGAGATGCGACCTGTTCGCGGCACGGATGCCCACCACACGGCCGGGCTGGCCGAGCTCGTCTGCTCGAATTCCTTCCGGTCGGACGATGCCGGCACGAACGCGGTCGGCCTCCTCCACCAGGAGATGCGTCGCCTCGGCTCGCTGATCATGCGGGAGGCGGACCGTCATCAGGTGCCGGCCGGGGGTGCGCTCGCGGTGGACCGCGTCGGCTTCTCGGAGTCGGTCACGGCTGCGCTCGAAGCCCATCCCGGGATCGAGATCCGCCGCGAGGAGGTCGCCGGCCTGCCGCCGACCGCGTGGGGCCCGACCATCGTGGCGACCGGGCCGCTGACCTCGCCCGCCCTTGCGGAGGCGATCCGCGACCTGACCGGGGAGGGCGAACTCGCCTTCTTCGACGCCATCGCGCCCATCGTCTACCGCGACTCGATCGACATGGACGTGGCCTGGTTCCAGTCCCGCTACGACAAGGCGGGGCCGGGCGGCACCGGCGCCGATTACATCAACTGCCCGCTCGACCGGGAGCAATACGAGGGCTTCATCGCCGCCCTCATCGCGGGCGAGAAGACGTCCTTCAAGGAATGGGAGGCCTCGACGCCGTATTTCGACGGCTGCCTCCCGATCGAGGTGATGGCCGAGCGCGGGGCCGAGACCCTGCGCTGGGGCCCGATGAAGCCCGTCGGCCTGACCAATCCGCACCGGCCCGGCGAGAAGCCCCATGCCGTGGTGCAGCTCCGCCAGGACAATGCGCTCGGGACGCTGTTCAATCTCGTCGGCTTCCAGACCAAGCTGAAGCACGCCGAGCAGGTGCGGGTCCTGCGGACCATTCCGGGGCTTGAGCGTGCCGAATTCGCCCGCCTGGGCGGCCTGCACCGCAACACCTACATCAATTCGCCGAAGCTGCTGGACGCGACGCTTCGGCTGAAGCGCCTGCCGAGCCTGCGCTTCGCCGGCCAGATCACCGGCTGCGAGGGCTATGTGGAGAGCGCCAGCATCGGGCTGATGGCGGGACGCTTCGCGGCCGCCGAGGCGAAGAACGAGGCTCTGGCGCCCCTGCCGCCGACCACCGCCCTCGGAGCGCTCATCGGCCACATCACGGGCGGCCACATCGCGGCGGACCCGGACGGGGACGGCGGGCCGGCCGAGAAGCCGCGCTCCTTCCAGCCCATGAACGTCAATTTCGGACTCTTCCCGCCGCTGGAGCGGGCTCCTCGCGCCCCGGACGGCAAGCGACTGCGCGGCACGGACAAGTCGCTCGCCCGCAAGCGCGCGATGACCGACCGCGCCCGCGACGATCTCGCGACATGGCTCGGGGAGAGCCTGCCCGTCGCGGCCGAGTGATCAGCGAAGGGTGATCGTGCGACCGCCGGGCCCGTGGAGGGTGGCGGTCAGGCCCGCGGCTGCACCGCCCGCGAGAGCGACCAGCCCGTCGACCCCGAGGACGGCCAGGACCGCGCGGATCCGGTCCGGGTCGGGGTGCGTCAGCCGCAGGGCGCCGAGCCGCAGCCCGGCATCCGGGATGGTGGCCGCCGGCCCGGCGCCATCGGGCCACTGGATCAGCGTCGGCACGGTGCCGTTCTCCGGCAGGGAGCCGTTATCCCGAACCGCGATCCGCCAGTGCAGGGCCCCCCGCGTCATGTCGAGCGGACGGCCGAGGTCGACCGGGCTCTCGGCGAGCGCGCGGTCGAGGTCCGGGACCCGCACCACCCAGGTGAGCAAGGCCGGCCCGGCGCGGAGCCGCTCGGCCGTGCCCGGCTCGTCCAGGCCGAACCAGCGCGGGCGCAGGGGGGCGGGCTGCGTCGGATCGGGCGCGATCACCTCGAGGTAGCTCGCCGGCGCGATCCGGGTGAGGCGGTTATGCGTCGCCATCGCCGGATGGGCGCCGCCCTCGGCGACCGCGATTCCGGCCGCCGCCTCGAGGGCAGCGACGCCGTTCGAGAGAACCGCGGCCGCCACGACGAGATGGTCGAGCGCGGGTCCGGTCACCCCCGGGAGGCCCGCCACAGGGCTGCGATCTTGAGCCAGGCCGGCCGGTCGACCACCGTGCGGAACGGGTCGTAGCCGGGGCGCTCCATGCGGCCGAGATAGCTGCGCGTGAGGGCGAGCGGCAGGAGCGCGGGACGGATCGCCGGCTCCGCCCGTCCAAGCTCCGAGACCGCCTGCTCCAGCCGGTGCCGCGCCATGCTCCGCATCTCGGCCAGCGCGGACAGGAACCCGGGACCACCCCGGCCGAGCACGACGTCGTCGCGGGTCACGCCGTGCCGCTCCAGCACGTCGCGGGGGAGGTAGAGCTGGCCGCGATGGGCATGCCAGGGGAGGGCCCGCAGCAGGCCGGTGATCCCGATCGCGATGCCGCCATAGGCGGCCGCGTCCGACCCGCCCGGAACAGCGCCGTCGGCGAGAACGAGGCTCGCGAGCCGGATCAGCGACGAGGATGTCTCGGCCAGATAGCCCTCGAGGTCGCCCGTCGTGGGCATCGGGTCGTCGTAGAGATCGAATTCGCGCGCATCGATCAGGTCGAGAAAGGACTGGCGTGGCAGGCCGTACCGGGTCGCGGCGTCGGCGAGCGCCGCCGCCACCGGATTGGCCGAGGCATCGCCGCGCGCCTGCCCGATCACGGCGTCCCGCCACCATTGCAGCCGGATCTCGCCGGGCATCGGGTCCGAGACCGATTCGCGGATGCGGGCGACCTCTGCCGAGAAGGCGTAGAGGGCAAACAGGGCCGGGCGTGTCTCGGCCGGGGCGAACAGCGTGGCGTAGTAGCGGTCCGGATCCTGGGCGCGGGTCAGAGCCTCGCAATGCGCGTAGGCGGCCGCGATGGGTGCGGCGGTCACGGGACGGCGATCAGGGCCGCGCCGACGCGACGGTTCTCGGCCACCAGCACGTTGTAGGTGCGGGCCGCCGCGCCCGTCTGCATCGCGTCGAGCGAGATGCCGGCGTCCCGAAACGGCCGTCGGATGGCCTCCGGCAGAACCACGAGGCCCTCGCCCGTGCCGATCAGGAGGAAGTCGAGCCGCGGGTTCTCGGCCAGGGCCGGGGCCAGCGAGGCGAGCGTAAGCTCGGCCGGGGAGGCGACCGGCCAGGCCGCGATGCCGGACGGCAGCGCCAGGATCGAGCCGCGATGCGACATGCCGGCGAAGCGGAAGCCGCCCCGCCCATAGGCGTCGAGCCCGTGACGTCCAGGGGCGTAGCCCGCGTCGGGGCTCTTGTCCGCGGGCAAGCTTACTCGGCCGGCTGTGCGACCGCGACGCCCCGCGCCGGGGAGCGCTGCCCGACCTGCAGGCCGATATAGATCAGAGCCGGCGAGGAGATGAAGATCGCCGAATAGGTGCAGATCACGACGCCCGCGAGCATCACCTGCGCGAATCCCTCGATGGCGCGGCCGCCGAACAGAACGAGGGCCAGCAGGGACAGGGCCGTGGTGGTGGCCGTCATGACGGTGCGCGACATGGTCGAGTTGATCGACAGGTCGAGCAGTTCCTCGGTCGGCATGGACTTGTAGCGCCGCAGCAGCTCGCGCGTCCGGTCGAACACCACAACGGTCTCGTTCAGCGAATAGCCGACGATGGTCAGGATCGCGGCGATCGAGGTCATGTTGAACTCGTGCCGGGTGATCACGAAGAAGCCGAGCGTCAGCACGATGTCGTGCAGCGTCCCGACGATCGCCCCGATGGCGAGCTCGCGCTCGAACCGGAACCAGAGATAGGCGAGCACCGCGAACACCGACAGGATGACCCCGATGGTGCCCGACTGGACGAGCTCGCCCGAGACGCGCGGCCCGACCGTTTCCACCCGCTCGAAATTGTAATCCGCCCCGAAGGCCGAGCGCGCCCGTTCGACCACGACGCCCTGCGCGGCCTCGCCGCCTGGCTGGATCGGGAAGCGCAGGGACACGCCGCCCGAGGTCTGGGCACCGAATTCCTGCACCTCGACGTCGCCGAAGCCGAAGCCGTTGGCGGCCTGGCGCACCGCGCCCACATCGGCCTGCCCCTGCTTGGGCTGCAGCTCGATGAGCGTGCCGCCCTTGAAGTCGACGCCGAAGTTCAGCCCCATCGTCAGGAAGGCGAACACGGTCGCGATGGAGAGCGCGGCCGAGAACGGGAAGGTGAAGTGCCGGAAACGCATGAACCCGAAGCGGGTCTCGTCCGGCCAGATGCGAAGGAGGCGCACGGTCAGGTCCTCAAAACGGCAGCGTCCTGGGACGCGCATAGGCGTACCAGACGGCGATCATCATCCGGGTGAGGGTCACGGCGGTGATGACGGTGGTGAGGATGCCCAGGATGAACACGACCGCGAAGCCCCGCACCGGACCCGATCCCATGAAGAACAGAATCACGGCCGCGATCGCCATGGTCGAGTTGGAATCGACGATGGTCGCGAAGGCGCGGTCGAATCCGGCCTGGATGGCGGACACGATCGAGCGCCCGGCATGCACCTCTTCGCGGATGCGCTCGTAGATGAGCACGTTCGAATCGACCGCTGTGCCGATGGTCAGCACGATGCCGGCGATGCCGGGCAGCGTCAGCGTCGCCTCGAGAACCGACATCAGGCCGAAGATCAGGCCGACGTGGACCAGGAGCGCGATGTTGGCGAACAGGCCGAACAATCCGTAGGTCGCGAACATGAAGACCACGACGAAGATCGTGGCCACGTAGGTCGCGAGCTTGCCGGCCTCGATGGAATCGCGGCCGAGCCCCGGACCGACCGTGCGGCGCTCGACGATGGTCAGCTTCGCCGGCAGCGCGCCCGAGCGCAGCAGCACGGAGAGGTCGTTCGCCTGCTGGACGGTGAAGCGACCGGAGATCTGGCCGGACCCGCCCGTGATCGGCTGCAGGATGCGGGGGGCCGAGATCACCTCGTTGTCGAGCACGATGGCGAGCGGCCGGCCCACGTTCTGGGTGGTCGCTTCGCCGAATCGCGCCGCGCCCCGCAGGTTGAAGCGGAAGTTGACGATCGGCTCGTTGGTGCGGCTGTCGAAGGCCGGCTGGGCGTCCGTGAGATCGCCGCCGTCCAGGATCACGCGCCGTTCGACCGGGACCCGCTGTCCGCCGGAATCGCGCGACGGCATGAGTTCGGTGTCGCTCGAGCCCGCGTCGCCGAG
>JAQGJJ010000224.1 GCA_028290695.1 Enterovirga sp.
CCGAGGTTGCGGCGGGGTCGCGGGCCGCCTCGATGCAGAGCTGAAGCGCTTCCGCCAGACGGCTCGCGCAGCCGTCCGACCGGGCGGCTTCGCACAGCGCGACCGCACCCTCGTGATCGACCCCCCAGGACCCGACCAGGATTTTCGCGCGCGGCAGGCGGCGGCGCAGCCGCCGCACGGCGTAGCGGACATGGCTCGGGCTGCTGGCATCCAGGAAGGAGACCACGGCCATCCGGATGCTGCCGGTATCGAGGCTCTGGACCTTGCCGGTGCTGAGGCTGTCGGCCCCCTCCACGCGGGCCTTCAGGCCGTGCTTGCCGAGCAGCTGCGCCAGCATGCGGGCGCCCGCGCGATCGAGTTCGTTGCGGCCGCCGACGCACAGGATCGGCATGTCCGTGCGCCATTCCGGCCGCAGTTCGTCCTCGCGCAGAACCGGCAGGCCGACGATCTTCTCGTCCGCCCGGTCCAGCACGGCGTCGAGCTCAGCGTCGCCGTCGGCGCGCTTCGGTTCGCCGGACCGTTTGGCGTCCGTATCGGGCACCACGTCCTCCTCGTCGTCGAGCTCCTCGATGAGGTCGGAGATAGTCGCCTCGATCCGGGCCAGCCGCTCGCCGTCGAGAGCTCCCCGGCCGATGTCGAGCTGGGCCAGCGCGAGCCCGTTCAGGGCGACCTCGTCGTAATAGGTCGTCAGGGAGTGGTCCTTGAGGAAGCTTTCCGCCTGTTCGAGCCCCTCGCCCGCGTCCCCGGCCAGCATGCGCTGGTAGAAGCTTTCGGCGGCCGTGAGCGGTGGCCTGTCCCCCAGCATCACCTCGAGAAACGCCATCTTCTCGACGTGGCGGCCGAGAACCACCAGGCACACGGTCAGCGGCGTGGCCAGCAGGAGGCCGATCCCGCCCCACAGCCAGGTCCAGAAGGTCACCGACACGATCACGGCGACCGGGGATAGCCCGGTGGAGTGCCCGTAGAGCAGCGGCTCCACGACCTGACCGACCATGAACTCGATGGTGACGAAGAAGGCGGCCGTCATGCCCAGCATGCCCCAGCCCGGATCCACGGCGGCCGAGAGCAGCAGCGGAAAGCCCGCCGCGATCACCACCCCGACATAGGGGATGAACCGCGAGATCGCCGCCAGGATGCCCCACAGCACGGGGCTCGGCACGCCGATCAGCCACAATCCGAGCCCGACCACGATGCCGAACAGGGCGTTCAGCAGCACCTGCATGAGGAAGAAGCGGCTCAGCCGCACGGCCGCGTCGTTCATGGCCGCGGTCGTGCGCTGGAGGTCGTGCGATCCGGCCAGCCGGATGAGCCGGTTTCGCAGATCGTTGCGCTGGAGCAGGATGAACACCGTGAAGATGGTCACGAGGCCGATCGTCGCGAGCGGGTGCACCAGGGGGGACACGAAGGCCCCGATCGTCTGAAGCGGGCTCGAGGCCTGTCCGATGACCTCGACCTTGACCGGGCGATCGCTCGCGGGCGCCTGAACGCTCTCGGGCGCGTCACCGGTCTTGGGCCGCGCCGGCAGCTTGATCTCGTTCGAGATGCCTTCCAGCATGTCGGCGACCCGTTCGAGCGGGCCGTGCCCGGTCGCGGTCTCCTTCAGGGCGCTGATCTTGTCCCGAATCGTCCACTGGTAGCGCGGCAGGTCGCCGGCCAGCAGGGTGAGCTGCGAGACCACGACCGCGCCGGTGGCCAGGGTGCCGCCGAGCGCCAGCAGCACGACCACGGCGACCGGAAAGCGACGTCCCAATCCCCAGGTCTGGAGCAGCCTGACCGGGATGGCCAGCACGAAGCTGAGCAGGATCGCGACCGCGATCGGAATGAAGACCTCGCGCCCGAAATAGAGTGCCGCGACCACCGCGACGGCGACGAGCCCGGTACTGGCCTCGAAAACCGGCGACGCCGGCTCCACCTGCCCGCGTCGATCAGAGGAGAAGCCTTCGGCCATGCAAGCGCCATCGGGCCCGGGGCGGGCCTGTGGGCGACAACGCGAGTGTGCCCCGAACGATCCCGGCCGTTCCGCCCGTCCGTCAGGCGGGTTTCGCCCCGGTATCCGGCACCAGCCCGGCCGCCTCGATGCCGGCCACCGCGCAGGTCTCGTCCTTGTCCGAAAGGTCGCCCGAGACTCCGACCGCCCCAAGCACCTCGCCGCCGCCGTCCCGAACCAGAACGCCGCCCGCGACCGGCACGACGCGGCCGCCGCTCGCCGCCGCGATGGCGTTGACGAAGGCCGCCCCGGCCGCCCCGGACGCAACCCGGTCGGCCAGGACACGGCTCCCGGCGCCGAGGCCGAGCGCGCCCCAGGCCTTGCCGGTCGCGATCTCCACCCGGAGGATGCCGGACCCGTCCTGGCGCTTCAGCGCCACCGGATGGCCGCCGGCGTCCAGGACCACGACCGTCATGGGGGCGAGGCTCAGGCGGCGAGCCTCGTCGAGCGCCGCATCGACGATGGTGGAGGCGTGAGCGAGGGTGAGGCGCATCGTCGGTCCCGGATCGGCGGCCATCGCCGCGGCACTCCGCTGCTAGCAGGTCGTGCCCCGCCGGGCCATGCGGGACCACCCGGCTTGCGCAGTGCGGAAAACGCGCGCAGCATTGAACACGCGGAAGAGGTGTTTCGCTTAATATCACTACACTCGCATGTAGTTTTTCGCCCCCTTGCTCTGCCTTATGGTCGGCGCCGTCGTTGCCGGAGGTGGGCATCCAGAGGAGTGGTCCATGACCGGATCGACGCTCGATCGCCTGCTTCTCGGCGCGCTCGCGCTTCTCGCCTGGGGCGGGGCCGCGGCCGCCCAGACCACGCTGCTCAACGTCTCCTACGACCCGACCCGGGAACTCTACCGGGAGGTCAATGCCGCCTTCACCAAGGCCTGGCAGGAGAGAACCGGCGAGCGCATCGCCATCCGGGCCTCGCATGCGGGCTCCGGCGCCCAGGCCCGCACCGTCATCGACGGGCTCGACGCGGACGTCGTCACGCTGGCTTTGGCGCCCGACATCGACGCCATCGCGGCCCAGACCGGCAAGATCCCGGCCGAGTGGCAGAAGCGCCTGCCCAACAACTCCTCCCCGTACACCTCGACGATCGTGTTCCTGGTCCGCAAGGGAAACCCCAAGGGGATCCGGGACTGGGAGGACCTCACCCGGCCGGGCATCCAGGTCATCACGCCCAATCCGAAGACGAGCGGCGGCGCGCGCTGGAACTACCTGGCCGCCTGGGGCTACGGGCTCGACCGGTGGAAGAGCGAGGACAAGGCGCGCGACTTCGTGGCCGCGATCTACCGAAACGCCCCGGTGCTCGACACGGGCGCGCGCGGCTCCACCATCACGTTCGCCCAGCGCGGGATCGGCGACGTCCTGCTGGCCTGGGAGAACGAGGCCTTTCTAGCCTCCGACGAGTTCGGCCAGGACAGGTTCGAGATCGTGGCGCCCTCCCTGTCGATCGTGGCTGAACCCCCGGTGGCGCTCGTGGACGGCAACGTCGACCGGAAGGGCACCCGCAAGGTCGCGGAGGCCTATCTCGAATACCTGTACGGGCCGGAGGCGCAGGCGATCATCGGCAAGCACCATTACCGGCCCTTCCGGCCGGAAGCGGCCCGCAAGGAGGATCTCGACCGGCTGCCGCAGCTGAAGCTGTTCCGGCTGGAGGAGGTGTTCGGTTCGTGGAGGGACGCCCAGGCGAAGCATTTCGGGGCCGGCGGGGTCTATGACGGCTTCGCCCGGACGGGGCGCTGACGGCATGAGCGCCGCCGCGATGGGGTTCCGCCTGAAGCGCCCGAGTGCGCTGCCGGGCTTCGGGCTGTCGCTCGGCTACACGCTGTTCTACCTGTCCGCCATCGTGCTGATCCCGCTCGGCGCCCTGGTGTTCCGGGCCGCCGGCCTCGGCCTCGGCGGCATCCTGGCCATCGCCCGCGACCCGCGGGTCACGGCGGCGCTGACGACCTCGTTCGGCCTCGCCTTCGCGGCCGCGCTGGTGGCGTCGCTGTTCGGGCTGCTGACCGCCTGGGTGCTGACCCGCTACCGCTTTCCCGGCCGCCGGCTGCTGGACGCGGCGGTCGATCTCCCGTTCGCGCTGCCGACCGCGGTTGCCGGCATCGCGCTGGCCGCCCTCTACGCGCCGAACGGCTGGATCGGATCGCTGGCCGAGCCGTTCGGGATCAGGATCGCGTTCACGCCGCTCGGCATCTTCATCGCGCTCGTGTTCGTGGCCCTGCCGTTCGCGGTCCGGACCGTGCAGCCGCTGATCGGCGAGATCGAGGCGGAGCTCGAGGAGGCGGCCGCGACCCTCGGGGCCGGCCGGGCCCGCACCGTGCTGACGGTGGTGCTGCCGCCGCTTCTTCCCGGCATGCTGACGGGCTTCGTGCTCGCCTTCGCCCGCGCGGTCGGCGAGTACGGCTCGGTGATCTTCATCGCCGGCAACCTGCCCTTCGTGTCCGAGATCGCACCGCTGCTCGTGATCATCAAGCTCGAGGAGTACGACTATGCGGGCGCGACCGCGATCGCGACCATCATGCTGCTCATCTCCTTTCTGGCCCTGCTGGTGATCAACCTGCTCGAAGCCTATGCCCGCCGGCATCTTGGCCACGCTTAAGGGCGGGCCCGACCCCGCCGGCCCGATCGGCGGCGTCACGTCGGAGCCGGCGCTCGTGCGTCGGCTCCTGATCGGCATAGCCCTCGTGTTCCTGGCGTTCTTCCTCGTGCTGCCGCTCGCGACGGTGTTCGTGGAAGCGTTCCGGGGCGGGCTGCGGACCTACCGGGCCGCCTTCCAGGACCCGGACGCCCTGTCCGCCATCTGGCTGACCCTGACGGTGGCCGCGATCGTGGTGCCGCTGAACATGGTGTTCGGGCTCGCGGCCGCCTGGGCGGTCGCCAAGTTCGACTTCCGCGGCAAGAGCCTGCTGGTCACCCTGATCGACCTGCCGTTTTCCGTGTCGCCCGTGGTGGCCGGCCTCGCCTTCGTTCTGCTGTTCGGGGCGCAGGGCCTGGCCGGGCCGTGGCTCGCCGATGCCGGCATCCGGATCATCTTCTCGCTGCCCGGCATCGTGCTCGCGACCGTGTTCGTGACCTTTCCGTTCATCGCCCGCGAGCTGATCCCGCTGATGCAGGACCAGGGCACCAGCGACGAGGAGGCGGCGCTGACGCTGGGCGCCCCGGGCTGGCGCATCTTCCTCCGGGTGACGGTTCCGAACGTCAAATGGGCGCTGCTCTACGGGGTTCTGCTGTGCAACGCCCGCGCCATGGGGGAGTTCGGCGCGGTGGCCGTGGTGTCGGGCCATATCCGGGGCCTGACGAACACCATGCCGCTGCACGTCGAAATCCTGTACAACGAGTACAACCTCGTCGGCGCCTTCGCGATGGCGTCCCTCCTGGCGGGCCTGGCCCTCGTGACGCTCGCCGTGAAATCGTTTCTCGAGTGGCGCTATGCCGGCTCGATCGCGTCCGCTTCGGCGCGCTGACAGGATCCGCCCCTTGCAAGTCCGGGCCATCGGGATCGTGAAGGAGTTCGGTGCGGCGGCCGCCGCCCTCGCGGGCGTCGACCTCGACGTGCGGTCGGGCGAGCTGATGGCGCTGCTCGGCCCGTCCGGCTCCGGCAAGACGACGCTGCTGCGGGTGATCGCCGGGCTCGAAGCGCCCGACCGGGGCCGCATCCTGTTCGGCGACGAGGACGCCACCACCATCCCGGTCCGCAAGCGCGGCGTCGGCTTCGTGTTCCAGCATTACGCGCTGTTCCGGCACATGAGCGTGTTCGAGAACATCGCCTTCGGGCTCAAGGTGCGGGGCCGCGAGCGGCCCTCCCGGGACGAGATCCGGTCCCGGGTGACGAGGCTGCTCGCTCTGGTGCAGCTCGAGGAATACGGGCAGCGCCGGCCGAGCCAGCTCTCGGGCGGTCAGCGCCAGCGCATCGCGCTCGCCCGGGCACTCGCCGTGGAGCCGCGCGTGCTGCTGCTGGACGAGCCGTTCGGAGCCCTCGATGCCCGCGTCCGCCGCGACCTGCGGCGCTCGCTCCGGGAGATCCACGACGCCACGGGCCAGACCACGATCTTCGTCACCCACGACCAGGACGAGGCGCTCGAGCTCGCGGACCGGGTCACCATCCTGAACGGAGGCCGCATCGAGCAGACCGGCACTCCGGATGAGGTGCACGATACCCCGAGCTCGGCCTTCGTGATGTCCTTCGTGGGCGAGAGCACCAGCCTGCCGGTCAGGATCCTGGATGGCACGGTGCGGTTCCGCGACCGCGTCCTGGGCGTGCCGGGCGAAGGCGGGCGGGACGGACCGGCCGCGCTCTACCTGCGGCCCTGGGACGTCGCCTTCACGGACAGCGACACGGCGCTCGCCGGCACGGTCGCGATGGTCAGGCGGGCGGCCGGGGGGCGGCGCGCCGAGGTGAAGCTCGACGGCCCCGGCCAGGAGGTCGTGGAGGTCGGGATCCCGGTCGGCCGCAGCGTGGCGCGCGGCGAGACCGTCCGGCTCGAAATCCGGGGCGGCCGCATCTTCGCCGGCCGCCCCTGAGGGGTCAGAACGCCGTGCGCTGCCGGATGGCGGCCGACAGGGTGCCCTCGTCCAGGTAGTCGAGCTCGCCCCCGACCGGGACGCCGTGTGCGAGCCGGGTCACCCGGACCGGCAGGTGCCGCACGAGGTCCGTGAGATAATGGGCCGTGGTCTGGCCGTCGACCGTCGCGCTCAGCGCCAGGATCACCTCCGCCACCCCGGGCTCGGACGAGCGCTTCACGAAGGCATCCACCGCGAGGTGCTCGGGCCGCACGCCGTCGAGCGCCGACAGGATGCCGCCGAGCACGTGGTAGCGCGCCTTGACCGCGCCCGAGCGCTCAAGCGCCCACAGGTCCGGCACGCCCTCCACCACGACCAGGATGGACGGATCGCGCGCGGCGTCGCGACAGATCGTGCACGGATCGCTGGTGTCGACGTTGCCGCAGCTCGCGCAGACGAGAAGCCGTTCGTTGGCGACCCGCATGGCCTCGCCGAGCGGCCCGAGCAGCTGCTCGCGACGGGCGATGAGGTGCAGGGCGGCCCGCCTGGCCGAGCGCGGTCCGAGCCCCGGCAGGCGCGCCAGGAGCTGGATCAGCCGCTCGATCTCCGGGCCGGCGACGGCCTGGGCCATCGCCTAGAACAGCTTCAGGCCGGGCGGCAGAGGCAGGCCCTTGGTGACCTCCTGCATCCGGTCCTGCACCAGGCGCTCGCCGCGCCCGCGCGCGTCGTTGAGCGCCGCCACGATCAGGTCTTCCAGGATCTCCTTCTCGTCCGGCACCATGAGGGACGGATCGATCGCGACCGACTTCACCTGCCCCTTCGCGGTCGTCACGACCGTCACGGCGCCGCCCCCGGAGGAGCCCTCGACCTGCAGCGTATCGAGCTCGGCCTGCATGTCGGCCATCTTCTGCTGCAGCCCCTGCGCCTGCTTCATCAGGCCCATGATGTCTTTCATCGGTGTCTCCAGTGCACGGAAGGGGTGGCGCGCGGCGCCGGTCAGCTCTCGTCCGGATCGCTCTCGTCGGGCGGAGCCGCCGGCCCGTCCGCCTCGGCGGCCGGATCGGGCGGAGGCGCGCGATCGCGCACATCCACGATCTCGGCGCCCGGAAACGACAGCAGCACCGCCTGCACGAGCGGGTGGCTCGCGGCGTCATGGCGGCGCTCCACCTCGCGCCGGTCGCGCTCCTCGGCGAGGGTCGGCTGCCCGCCCTCGGACGACACCGTGATCATCCAGCGCCGCCCGGTCCAGGCGGTCAGCGTGCGGCCGAGCTCCTGGGGCAGGGTCTGGGCCGCCTGGTCCGTCAGGGCGAGCTCGATGCGGCCCTCCTCGAACCGCACCAGCCGCACGTCCCGTTCGAGCGCCGTCTTGAGCGCGATGTCCCGCTTCTCGCCCGCCAGCGCGACCACGTCCTCGAAGCGCCGCAGCGACAGGCCGGCCGGCTCCGCCCGCGGCGCTTCGATGGCGGCCGGACGCGACATCGCCAGGGCCGAGCCGCCGCCGCCTCCCCCGCCTCCCCCGCTGTGCGGGGGCGCGATCGTCGGGGCGGGAGCCGGCATGGCCGGTGTCGTTCCCGACCGGATCATCCGGATCGCCTCGTCCGGCGTGGGCAGGTCCGCCGCATAGGCGAGCCGCACCAGCGCCATCTCGGCCGCCGCGAGCGGACGCTGCGAGGCGCCGACCTCCGGCCCCGCCTTGGACAGGATCTGCCACGCCCGGGACAGCGTCCGGACGGAGAGCGCCTGCGCGAACGCCGAGCCGCGCACCCGTTCGGCCTCCGTGAGGGCGGGATCGTCGGCCGCGTTCGGGGCCAGCTTCATGCGGGTGACGAGATGGGTGAAGGTCGCGAGATCGGCCAGGATCTGGGCCGGATCGGCGCCCGCCTCCCAGGCGCCCCGAAGCACGTCGAAGCTGCCTGGCACGTTTCCGTGCATCACGGCCTCGAACAGGTCGATCACCTGCCCCCGGTCCGCGAGGCCGAGCATGTCCCGGACCGCCGACGCCAGCACGCGCCCCGCCCCGTGCGCCACGGCCTGGTCCAGCAGCGACAGCGCGTCCCGCACGGAGCCCTCGGCCGCCCGGGCGATGGTGGCGAGCGCGTCCGGCTCGGCCTCCACCTGTTCGGCCGCGCAGATGCGCCCGAGATGCGCCACCAGCACGGCCGTCTCGACCCGCCGCAGGTCGAAGCGCTGGCAGCGCGACAGGATGGTGACCGGCACCTTCCGGATCTCGGTCGTGGCGAACACGAACTTGGCGTGCGGCGGCGGCTCCTCCAGCGTCTTCAGGAAGGCGTTGAACGCCGCCGTCGACAGCATGTGGACTTCGTCGATGATGTAGACCTTGTAGCGGGCCTGGGCCGGCGAATAGCGCACCGCGTCCGTGATCTGCCGGATGTTCTCGACGCCGGTATGCGAGGCCGCGTCCATCTCGAGCACGTCGACATGGCGCGATTCCATGATCGACTGGCAGTGGATGCCGAGCGCCGGCATCTCGACCGACGGACCCGAGCCGGGCGTGCCGGTGTCGTAGTTGAGCGCGCGCGCCAGGATGCGGGCCGTCGTGGTCTTGCCGACGCCCCGCACACCGGTCAGCATCCAGGCCTGCGGGATCCGGGACGCCGCAAAGGCGTTCGACACGGTCCGGACCATGGCGTCCTGGCCGATCAGGTCGGAAAAGGTCTGCGGGCGGTACTTGCGGGCCAGGACCCGGTAGGGGGTCGGGCCGGCGGCCGCGGGGGAAGCTCCGAAGCCGAGAAGGGCTGGTTCGTCCCCGGACGGGCCGGGCGCGGTGTCGTCGCCTGTCTGTTCGGTCATGGGCGTATGTGACGCCGGAGCCGCAGGGCCGCAACAGGCGCGCGAGGGTGGAGGGCTGGACAGAGACCCGCTCGGTCTCGTTAGGGCTGCTTCCTTCCGGACCTGACCCGGTTGGCGAGTGAAACGTCCCTCGCCAACCTCCCGAGCGCTATATGGCCGGGGCACGCGGCGGATGCAAGCCGGCTCTTGGCTCGCGACGGGTCAGCGCATCCGCCACGCGGGCCCGGCCTATTCGGCCTTGCGCTTCACGATGGCGAAGGTCTTGGGGTCGAGTTCCAGGTCGAACTGCTTGCCGCTGGCGTCGATGGCGTCGTCGACCTCGATCTCGTCGTCCTCGACCTCGATCTTCTTCCACTTGGTGAAGCCTTCCTGCTTCAGCACGGCTTCGATCTTGGTCTTCTCCTCCGGGGTCGGCGCCCGGTCGGCGAAGGCGGAGCCGGTGAAGGCGAGCCCGATGGCGAGGGCCGCGAGGCTCGTGATCCGGATCGTCATGCAAATCTCCCTGGATGTCTCGAGGACGTCTTCTGACGCCGTCGGAACCGCCCAGAGGGTGGGAGGTTCCGTGGAAACGATCAGATCGGACACGCGTCTCGGTTGTATCGCGCCGGGCCTCCCCCTACGGTCGCGCGAAATCTTGCGTGCAGGGGCGGTTCAGCATGGTCACCCGCGTCGCCACCGTGGCTTTCGAGGGCATCGAGGCGCGGGCCGTGGACGTCCAGGTCCAGATCGCCCCCGGCATCGTCGCCTTCACGGTGGTCGGGCTCGCCGACAAGGCGGTCGCGGAATCGCGCGAGCGGGTGCGCTCCGCCCTGATCGCCTCCGGGTTGGCGCTGCCTGCCAAGCGCATTACGGTGAATCTCGCCCCCGCCGACCTGCCCAAGGAAGGGTCTCACTACGATCTGCCGATCGCGCTCGCGGTGATGGGCGCCATCGGCGCGCTGCCGGCGGATGCGCTCTCCGGCTACTGCGTGCTCGGCGAACTCGCCCTCGACGGGACGATCACCGCCGTCTCCGGCGTGCTCCCGGCGGCGATGGCCGCCAACGAGCGCGGGCTCGGCCTGATCTGCCCGGCGGCGACGGGGCCGGAGGCGGCCTGGGCGGGCGGCGACATGGACGTGCTGGCCCCGCGCTCGCTGATCCAGCTCGCCAACCACTTCAAGGGTACGCAGGTGATGGCCAGCCCCGAGCCCGCCATCGCGGCGCCGGGCGGCCCGCTCCCGGATCTGCGCGACATCAAGGGACAGGAGGGCGCCAAGCGTGCCCTGGAGATCGCGGCGGCCGGCGGGCACAATCTCCTGATGAACGGGCCACCGGGGGCAGGCAAGTCGATGCTCGCCGCGCGAATGCCCTCGATCCTGCCGCCGCTCGGGCCGCGCGAACTCCTCGAAGTCTCGATGATCCAGTCGG
>JAQGJJ010000230.1 GCA_028290695.1 Enterovirga sp.
CGTTCCGCCCGGCGCGGCCCTGTTGCATGATGCCGGCGAACGGCGCCGCTGCGTGCGCCCGAGGGAAGCGCCGGCATGATCGCTGTCATCTTCGAGGTCGAGACGCGCGAGGACGCCCGCGACACCTATCTCGGCATCGCGGCCCGGCTCCGGCCGGAGCTCGAGGCGATCGACGGCTTCATCTCCGTGGAGCGGTTCGAGAGCCTGACGCGGCCGGGCAAGATCCTGTCGCTGTCTTTTTTCCGCGACGAGGACGCGGTCGCGGCCTGGCGCAACACGGCGGAGCACCGCGAGGCGCAGAGCGCCGGCCGCGGCGGCGTGTTCCGCGACTACCGCCTGCGCATCGCGGCCGTGATCCGGGATTACGGATTGCACGAGCGGGACGAGGCGCCGGCCGATTCCCGCGCCGCGCACGACACCTAACCGAGCCGCCCGGCGCATAGTCCGCCCGTCGGCGGACGCCGTGATTCCGCGCCGGATCCGGAACGGTCCGGGCCCGCACGAATTGCAGCGCCATGGATCCCACCCCCGACCGCCCGGCGCGTTCCGACGCCGCGTTTCACCGCCGGACGATGTTCGCCGCCTTTGCCGTGTTCGGCATGGCGGCGCTGTTTGCGGCAGCCTGGCTGCTTCGCACCCTGCTGCTCGTCACGTTCCTGGCGATCCTGCTCGCGATCGTGCTCCGCTCGCTCGCCGATTTCGTGCATCGCGGCACCGGGATGAAGCGGCGCTGGGCGGTGCTGCTGGTCGCCGCCGTGCTGGTCGCCGCCGCGGCGCTGGCCGGCACACTCCTGGCCCCGACCATCGCCGATCAGGGGCGCCAGCTCGTGGAGCGCATCCCGGCCGCCGCCGAGGAGGCGAAGCGGCGCCTGGGCGAGTACCCGTGGCTCGAAACGGCCTGGCGGCAGGTCTCCTCCGAGCTGAGCCTGCCCGATCCCGGCGACACGATGGGTCAGGCCGGCCGCATCCTTGCCGGCATCTCGTCCGCGCTCGGCTATGCCGGACTGGCCCTCGTGGGTGCGCTGTTCCTGGCGCTCGAGCCGGACCTCTACCGCCGGGGCATGGTGAGGCTCGTGCCCGTGCGGCACCGGCCCTTCGCCGACACCCTGCTGGACGAGATCGAGACGACGATCGTCCACTGGCTCGGCGGCCAGCTCATCCTGATGCTGACGATCGGCGTCGTGGTCGGGCTCGGGCTCTGGGCCATCGGGGTGCCGTACGCGCTGGCGCTCGGGTTCTTCGCGGGCCTCGTCGAGTTCATCCCGTATCTCGGCCCGATCCTGTCCGCCGGCGTGGCGCTCCTCGTCGCGCTCGGCACCGATCCCAAGCTCGTGCTGTGGACCGTCGGGCTGTTCCTGGTGGTGCAGCAGGCCGAGAACAACATCCTGCAGCCGCTCGTGCAGCGCTCCGCCGTCGAGATCCCGCCCGTTCTGCTGATGGTGGTGCTGTTCGCGATGGGCCTTCTGTTCGGCGTTCCGGGCGTGCTGGTGGCGACGCCGCTTCTCGCCGTGACGCTGGTCGTGGTGCGGCGGGTCTATGTGGAGCGGATCCTGGAGGGCCGGACGGAGGCCGGGGCGCGCGAAACGCGGCGCTGATCCCGGCCGGCCGCCCGAGGCTCAGGCTCCGAAGCCTTCCAGCACCACCTTGCCCTTCGCGGTCCCGCTCTCGATCAGCGCGTGCGCGCGCTTCAGGTTGGCGGCGTTGATGGGGCCGTAGGTCTCGGTCAGCGTGGTGCGAAGGGTGCCGGCATCGACGAGGCGCGAGACCTCGTTCAGCAGCTCGCCCTGCGCGCCCATATCGACGGTGCCGAAGAGCGAGCGCGTGTACATCAGCTCCCAGTGGAAGGAGACGCTCTTCTGCTTGAACACCGAGACGTCGAGGCCGCCCGGATCGTCGATGAGCGCGAAGCGGCCCTGGGGCGCGATGAGCTTGGCGATCTCGGCCAGGTGCTTGTCCGTCTGGGTGGTCGAGAACACGAAGGACGGCGCCCCGAGCCCGAGCTCCCCGTAGGCTTCGGACAGGGGCCTCGAATGGTCGATGACGTGGTGGGCACCGAGCTCGCGCGCCCAGGTCTGCGTCTCCGGCCGCGAGGCGGTCGCGACGACCGTGAGGTCGGTCAGCGTGCGGGCGAGCTGGACCGCGATCGAGCCGACCCCGCCCGCGCCGCCCACGATGAGAATGGCCTGCGTGCCGCCACGCACGGGCCTGCGCACGTCGAGACGGTCGAACATCGCCTCCCAGGCGGTGATCGCCGTCAGCGGCAGGGCCGCGGCCTCCGCCCAGCCCAGCGAGGCGGGCTTGCGGCCGACGATGCGCTCGTCGACCAGATGGAGCTCGGAATTGCAGCCGGGGCGGTCGATCGCACCCGCATAGAAGACCTCGTCGCCCGGGCGGAACAGGCTCGCCTCCGGGCCGACCGCCCGGACGATGCCGGCGACATCCCAGCCCAGCACCTTCCACTGCCCGGGTTCGGCCGGGGCCCGCCTGCGCACCTTCGTGTCGACCGGGTTCACGGACACGGCCCGCACCTTGACCAGGAGGTCGCGCGCGCCCGGGCTCGGATCCGGCAGCTCGATGTCCACCAGGGACCCGTGCTCGGCAATGGGAAGGGCTTGCTGATAACCGACGGCCCGCATGGGATTGGCTCCTGCCTGGATGGCGGCCAGATGCGCGATACGGCGCGGCCGCGCAAGAACGCGGACCGGCGGCGCCGACCCGCGACACGCAGACGCGGGCCGCCGCACCGCCGCGCGCAGGCGACATGGCTGTGCTGGGCGGATCGCGCTAAGGGGACCGGAGCACTCGAAGGTCGCGCCCCGAGGACAACGCCGCATGGCCAACCCAGCCGCCTCGCGTCAGATCGTGCTGATCAACGCCGCCCATTTCGTCACCCATTATTGCCTGCTCATCCTGCCGACGGCCGTGCTGGTGATGGCCCGCCCGGGCGGCGAGTTCGGTTCGGATTACGGCCCGGTCCTGGCGCTCGCGACCGGCATGTTCGTGCTCTATGGCGTGGGGTCTCTGCCGCAGGGCTGGCTCGCGGCGCGGCTCGGCCGCAAGACGATGATGGTGGCGTTCTGCCTGGGCACCGGCGCCTCGCTGGTTGCGGCCGGGCTGGTGACCACGCCGTTCGGCCTCGCGGTCGCGCTCGGCGCCGCCGGGCTGTTCGCGGCCATCTACCACCCCATCGGCACCTCCATGCTGATCGAGGCGGCCGGGGCGAAGCCCGGCCGGTCCATCGGCACCAACGGCGTGTTCGGCAATTTCGGCGTCGCCTCGGCCCCGATCGTCACCGCCTTCCTGGTTCAGCATCACGGCTGGCAATCGGCCTTCATCGTGCCGGGCGTGCTGTCCATCGGGCTCGGGCTGTGGTGGCTGCGCGTGCCGGCCTACGACCATGCGGCCCATGCCGGGACGCGGCCGTTTCCGACCATCCCGCGCTTCCTGGTGCGACGCGCCATCGGGGTGCTGCTCTCGGTCGCGGTCGTGTCCGGGCTCGTGTTCAACGCCTTCACGCTGCTGCTGCCGAAGCTCATGGAGGAGCGGCTCGCCGGCGATGCGACGCTGCTGCCGATGATCGGCGCGCTGGCCTTCGCGGTGACGCTGTGCGGGGCGGCGACGCAGTTCAGCGTCGGGCGCCTGATCGACCGCACCACCCTGCGCCGCCTGTTCATGCCGATGGCGCTGGTTCTGGCCCCGGCGCTCGCCGCCCTCGCGCTGGCGGAGGGCTGGCTCGTTCTGCCTCTGGCCGGGGTGGCGGCCGCGGTGATCTTCGGCCAGGTGACCGTGAACGAGACGATGACGGCGCGCTACATCGCGCCCGCCATCCGGGCCAAGCTGTACTCGATCCGCTTCTTCGTGGGCTTTCTGGGCAGCGCGGCCGCGGCCCCGCTGATCGCCATCCTGCATGAGCGCACGGGCAGCCTCACCGCCGCCATGCTGGTTCTGGCGGCCTGTGCGCTGATCACGCTCGCCTGCGCGCTGCTGTTTCCGCACCGCCCCGAGGAGCTGCAGCCGGAGCTGTGGGAGGCGAAGGCGGTTCCGGCGGAGTAGCGCCAGCGCCCGGTTCCGCCGCCCGGCGCTTCGGCGCGCCGGTCAGCTCGCCTGCGCGGCGCTCCACAGCCCAAGCAGCAGCGCCGCGCCGAGCGCGGCCACGAAGGCGGAGGCGAGCACCTCCAGCCACGCGACCGCCCGCGTGCCGCCCTCCCCGCGCCCGCGCGCGAGCCTGAGCGCGGCGCTCTTCGCCATCACGGCCAGAGCGGCCAACGCGCCCGTGGTGATCGCGGTGCCGAGCGCCATGGCGAGGGTCGCCGCGACCCCGGCCGCGAACAGGCCCTGCGACAGGGCGAAGACCAGGAGGATGATCGCCCCCGAGCACGGCCGGATGCCGGCCGCGAACACCACGCCCGCGCTTTCGCGCCAGCCCGTCAGCCGCTCAACCGCGGCTGCGGGCGGCACGTGGACATGGCCGCAGCCGCAGCTCTCGCCGTGATCGTGGTGGTGCGCGGCCCCGTGATGGTTGTGCGGGTGGTCCGCGTGGGCGTGTCCATGATGGTGATGGGCGTGCCCGCCCGCGGCGGCGGGGGACACAACCCCGGCCGTCTTGCGCCACAGAAGCGCGAGCCCGACCAGAAGCAGCGCCGCGAAACTCGCGCTCTCGATCGCGCTCGCGGTTGCGTTGATGGATGCCGCGGTCGCCCTCAGTAGGATCGTCATGACGCCCACGACGCCGATCGCCACGGCGGCCTGAACCAGCGCGGCCGCGAAGCTGAGCCCGAGGCCGCGCAGGAGGGTGCGCTTGGTCGCCAGGATGTAGCCGGCGATCACCGCCTTGCCGTGCCCGGGGCCGGCGGCGTGGAAGACGCCGTAGAGGAAGCCGATGCCCACCAGCGTCCACAGCGCGCCGGGATCGCTCCTGACGGCTGCCAGGGTGCCGGTGAGCCCGCGGTAGAACTGCGATTGCACGGCCAGGATCCAGCCGCCGATCCCCGTCGCGCCGGGGCTCGTTTCGCGCAGCCCCGTGCCGAACGGGTTGCGGGGCGGGGGTGCGGAGCCTTCCATCCAGCCGAGCGCCGAGCCGGCCAGGACGAGAACCAGGGCCGCGAGGCCGAGCGCGACGGCCGCCACCGCGAGCCGCCGGGCATCGCGGGGCAGCCCCCGGCCCGAGCCGCGGAGCGCCGTCACGGACATGCGACGAGCGCCCGAGAGGCGAATTGCGCGCCGTAATTCGAGGCGGCCGTCAGCGCCGAGAAGAAGGATTCGGACACGCCCTTGTTCTCCGCCGGATCCGGCGGCTTCGGGCGCGTGACGTTCAGGGCGCAGCCTTTGGGCGCGTTCTCGAGCCGCACCGCGCTCTCTCCGTCCACAAGCGCGAAATCGACGAATGAGGTCGGGTCGTAGACCTCGAGCACGAAGAGCCGGGCCGGCTTGTCGGCCACCAGCGGCAGCTCGAAGCTCAGCGTCAGCGCCCCGTTCTCGAAGGAGGTCGAGTAGTTGACCGGCGCGCCCTGCCCGAGCTTGGCCCCGTTCGCCTTGGCGACGGTGAAGAACTCGTTCTCGACGAGCGCCTCCATGTTGATCTTGGCGAGCTCGGCCATCTTGTCCGGCGCGAGCTTGCCGTCCGGCCCCTTCTCGAAGCCCTGCACCGCGTAGGCGGAATAGGCCTCGTCGAAGGTCCAGCCGTGCCGCACGGCGCTGACCCGGCCGGCGCCGTCGAAGACCAGCGTCGCGGTCGACTTGATCCACACATGCGGGTGGGCGAGCGCCGGGCCCGACACGACGGCGAGAAGCGCCAGGGCGGCGCTGGGGAGAAGGGCGAATCGCATGAGCCGATGATAACCGGGGGCCGGACACGGGACGCTATACGGGAAAACCGGTCCGAACTGGGGCAGCCCGCCCGCGCCCTCGCGGCCCACGAAAAAACCCGCCGGCGAGGCCGGCGGGTTGATCGTTCGTTCCTCGGCAGCCGCTGTTTATTGCTGCGCGGCCGGAGAACCGGTGGCGCCACCTGCCGCGCCGCGCCCACCGGCGGACGCCGCCGGCGAGCCC
>JAQGJJ010000234.1 GCA_028290695.1 Enterovirga sp.
GTTCGCGCCCGTGCGCTTCACGACCTCGACCGTGATGGCGCTCTTGCCGTTGATGCGCGTGACGGAGGTCGCGTCCCGGAAGGTCGGCCGCACCTCGGCCACGTCGCCGAGCGTGACCGAGGCGGCACCCGAGGCCGCAATCGGGTACTTGAGAACGTCCGTCGGGGTTTCGATAAGCGACGGCACCTTCACGGCAAAGCGGCCGGACTGGCCCTCGATCGCACCTGCCGCGACGAGCGAGTTGCCGGCCGTAAAGGAACTGATCAGGTCGGCCAGATTGATGCCGTAGCTGCGCATCAGCATCGGTTCGGCGATGATCTCGACGGCCTCGTCGCGCGCGCCGCGGAGCTCCGCCGAGAGCACGCCCGGCAGACCTTCCAGCAGCGTCTTCGTCTGCCGCGCGAAGCGCAGCAGCGTCCGCTCCGGCACGTCGCCGCCGAGCGCCACCACGATCACCGGGAAGAGCGAGAGGTTGACCTCCTGCACGATCGGCTCGTCGGCGTCGCGCGGCAGGTCCTTCTTGGCCATGTCGGTCTTGGCGCGGACATCCGCGAGCGCGCGGTTCGAATCGAACCCGGCCTCGAATTCAACCAGCACGTAGCCGCCGCCCTCGAAGGCCTGGCTTCGCATCTCCTTGATGTTGGAGACCGATTTCAGCTGGGTCTCGAGCGGACGCAGGATCAGCCGCTCGGCATCCTCGGGCGAGATGCCGCGCTGCGTGACGTTCACGTAGACGATCGGCACCTTGATGTCGGGCTCGGCCTCCTTCGGGATCGACAGATAGGCCGAGAGCCCCGCCACCAGGAGGAAGAGCAGGACCGACAGGGTCAGCCTGGCATGGCTGATCGCGTAGTCGACGGGGTTGCGCATGACGTCAGCCCTGCGCCTTGGCCGGCACGGCCTCGACCGTCTCGCCTTCCTTCACGAATTCCTGGCCTTCGACGATAACACGCGCGTTGTCCGGGAGCCCGCCGAGCCAGAGCTGGTTGGCGCCGTCCTCCACGACCGAGACCGGCGCGAAGGCGACCTTGCCGTCGGATCCCACATGCCGGACGCCGAGCCGCCCCTGCGAGGAGAAAGTCAGCGCCGAACGCGGCACACGGGCGGCCGGCACGGGGGCCAGCAGGAGGTCGACCTCGCTCGTGACCCCGTCCGGAATGGCGCTGTCGGCGTTGGCGACCTCGACATCGACCCGGTAGGTGCGGGTCCCCTGGCTCGCCTTCTTGGACACGAACCGGATCGTGCCCTGCTTGGTCTGGCCGGTGACGGTGCGGACCTCGGCCTTGCCGCCGACCTGGACGCCGGGCAGCTGCCGTTCGGCCACCTCGACCACGGCCAGCATGGGATCGAGCGCGATGATCTCGGCCACGTTCGCGCCCGCCATCATCACCTGCAGCGCCTGGCCTATCTCGACCGGCACGTCGACGACGACGCCCGACAGCGGGGCAATGACCTCGCCCTTCTTCTGCTCCGCCTCGGCCTGCGCCAGGCCCGCCTCTGCGGCCCGCATCTCGGCTTCGATCTGGGACTTGTTGATGGACGGGTAGGAGCCGAGCTCGATCAGCCGCAGCCGAGCCTTGGCCTCGAGCTTGCGCTGTTCGAGCCGCGCCTTGGCCTGCAGCACCTGCGACACGCGCGCTTCGTCCGAAAGGGTCGCGAGCACGTCCCCTGCCTTCACAACGGAGCCGCGTCTGACCTTGAGGTCGAGCACGATGCCGGAGGCGCGGGCTACGGCCCACACGCGCTTGTCCGCCTCCGTGCGGCCCGAGAGCGTGATCCGGCGCTGGTGCGACGTGGTCTTGGCCTCGATGACCGAGACCTTGAACAGCGGCGGAGCGGCAGGAGCGGGTACGGTCAGCGCGGCCTGCCTGGACTGGTCGCGACCGAGCACGCCGGATCCGATCCAGAGGCCCCCGCCGACGACGAGCGCGATGGCGGCGATGCGGGACGGCTTCATGCGGTCACCTTTGCGCAATTGGCGGCACCCATTGCCGGCACGCGCCCGCACACCAGGGAGCCGATCAGGTGCATGATGGGCGGCATCTCGCGGGCCGGATCCCAGCCGGGCAGAATGGCCCGCCGCACGAACAGGCCGTCGGCGAGGGTGCAGATCAGTGTCGCGATCGTGCGGGTGTCCATGGCGGGCGCGATGTTTCCGGCCGCCGTCGCCGCGTCCAGAAGGCTCGCGAGCCGGTCGACGATATCACCGGCCGATTCCGCGCTCAGCTTGGCGAAGTCGGGATTGCGGGTGGCTTCGGCCCAGATCTCCAGGCACAGCACCGCCTTTTCCCGAGGCTCGTCCTCGAAGTGGCGGCGGCCGAGTTCCCCGAAGGCGGTCATGAAGTCGCCTTCGGCGGCCTGCATGGCGGCGAAGCTATCCGCCACGTCGCGCCGGTCGCGCTCGGACAGGCCGACCACGATCGCATCCTTGGACGGAAAGTAGCGATACAGGTTGCCGGCGCTCATGCCGGCCTCCGCCGCGACGTCCTGCATCGTCGTGCGGTGGAAGCCGGACCGCACGAAGCAGGTCTCGGCCGCGTCGAGGATGAGGGCGCGCTTGTCCGCACCGTTTTGGCTGGCCTGCAGCATGCCGATCCTTGAGAATGAACGTTCATTCTCAGGGATCGGCTAGGCCGTCAAGTCCGGTGCTCGCTCCGGGCGCGAGCCCGCCCGTCCGGCACCGCTCTGTCAGATGAGCGCTTCGGACGGGATCACGTGCCGCCCCTCGCGGCCAGCCGCGCGACCGCCTCCACGAGGGCCTTGGCGATGGTCTCGGTCGGATTGAGGCGAAACCGCCGCGGCACGAGCCGCCCGAGCATTCGCAGCACCTGCTGGCCCACGATCTCGCCGATCCGAATGTCCTCGCGCTCGCCGCCTATCAGGCCCGGCCGCACGAAGGTCAGGGAGGGGAAGCCGAGTTCTCCCAACTCTTCCTCCAACTCCCCTTTGTCCGCAGGTAGAGAAAGCGGGAAGACGGGGCGGCACCCAGCGCCGAGTTGAGCGCGAAGCGGGTCGCCCCATGGCGTCGGGCGAGCCGAGCGACCTCGCGCGGGTAGTCGAGATCGACACGGCGGAATGCCTCCGGGGACCCGGCCTTCCCGAGGGTCGTGCCGAGGGTGCAGATCACGCCGTCGACCCCCCACCAGCTCGCGTCGGCCGGAAGCTGATCGAAATCGACGACCGGGTTGATGAGCCGCGGATGCCGGCTCAACGGTGAACGCGTGAGCGCGACCGCTCTGCCGAAGCGCGGGTCGGCGAGCACCTGGGCGAGAACCTCGCGTCCGACCAGTCCGGACGAGCCGACAAGCAGCACCGTCAGCATGGCATCACGCCTCGCCTGCTCCGGTCAGGCTCCAAGGTAGCGGGCCGACGGGCGCTCAGACGCTGCCGACCGTTTTCAGACGGACCCGAGGGTGGATCTCGGCCTGCCCCATGACCGGCGTTTCGCGCCGGAAGCGCTCGATGATCGACCGCACGTAGGGGCGAGCCCCTGAGGACGTGACCAGTACCGGCATTTCGCCGATCCGGGCCGCGTCCTCGAACCGCTCGCGCACCGCGGTGACGAACTCTCCGAGGCGCGAGGGCTGCATGGCGAGGTGGCGTTCCTCGCCCTGGCCGACGATCGAATCCAGGAAGGCGCTTTCCCAAGCCGGCGAAAGCGTGATGATCGGCAGGTGCCCCTGAGGCGCGGTGTATTGGGCACAGATCTGGCGGGCGAGCCGCATGCGGACGTGCTCGGCGATGTCGCGCGGGTTCTTGACGCCCGCTACCACGTCCGCGACCGCCTCCAGGATCGTGCCGAGATCCCGGATGGACACGCGCTCGGCGAGCAGAAGCTGCAGCACGCGCTGGATGCCGGTGGTCGAGATCTGCGACGGAACGATCTCCCGGACGAGATCGGCGTGCTCCTTCGGCAGGTCCTTGAGGAGCTTCTGAACCTCGACGTGCGAGAGGAGCTCGGCCGTGTGGCCCTTGATCACCTCGGTCAGGTGGGTCGACACCACGGTAGCGGCATCCACAACCGTGTAGCCCTTGAGCTGCGCCTCTTCGCGCAGCACCTCGTCAATCCAGGTCGCCGGCAGGCCGAAGGTGGGCTCCAGCATGTGCTGGCCGGGCAGTTGCACCTGCCCGCCCATCGGATCCATGGCCATGTACTGACCCGGATAGACCCGGCCCGATCCGGCTTCCACTTCCTTGACCCTGACGATGTAGTGGTTCGCCTCGAGCGTGACGTTGTCCAGGATGCGGACGGACGGCATCACGAACCCGAGCTCGGAAGCGAGCTGGCGCCTGAGCGCCTTGATCTGCTCCGTCAGCCGATCCTGCCCGGAGCCGCCATTGACCATGGGCAGCAGCGCGTAGCCGATCTCGATCTTGAGGTCGTCGATCTTCAGCGTTTCAGAGATCGGCTCGTCGCCGGTCGCGACGGCCGCCGCCGCGGCGGCTTGTGCCGGGGTCGGCGCGGCCGCCTTCGCCTTGTTCTGCCGGTCGAGGGTCCACGCGGCCCAGCCGGCGCCCGCCGCGAGCAGCCCGAAGGGGAGGATCGGGATGCCGGGCAGGAGCGCGATGGCCCCCATCACGCCGGCCGACATACCGAGAGCCTTCGGGTAATGCGCGAGCTGCCGGCCCATCGCGCCGGCAGCGGCACCCCGCACGCCGGCCTTCGACACGAGGAGGCCTGCGGCCGTGGACACGATGAGTGCCGGGACCTGGCTCACGAGCCCGTCGCCCACCGTGAGCAACGTGTAGCTGCGTCCGGCTTCCCCGAAGCTCAACCCCATCTGGGCGACCCCGATCACGATGCCGCCGATGATGCAGATGAACGTGATGAGGAGCGCCGCGACGGCGTCGCCGCGCACGAATTTCGAGGCGCCGTCCATCGCTCCGTAGAAGGCCGCCTCGTCCTCGAGGCTCTTGCGCCGCTCGCGCGCCGCCTCCTGGTCGATCAGTCCGGCCGAGAGGTCGGCATCGATCGCCATCTGCTTGCCGGGCATAGCATCGAGCGTGAAACGAGCCGCCACCTCGGCGATGCGGCCCGAGCCCTTCGTGATGACGATGAAATTCACGATGATCAGGATCGCGAACACGATCACGCCGATCACGAAGTTGCCGCTCATCACGAACTTGCCGAACGCCTCGATGACGTGGCCGGCCGCGGCGCCGCCCTCGTGGCCGTGCGCCAGGATGAGCCGAGTCGACGCCATGTTGAGCGCCAGCCGGAACATGGTCGCGATGAGGAGCACGGTCGGAAAGATCGAGAACTCCATCGGGTTCTCGATGAACAGCGCCGTCATCAGGATGAGGACGGACACGATGATCGACACTGCGAGCAGCAGGTCGAGCAGCATCGGCGGCAGCGGGAAGACGAGCACCACCAGGATGCCCATCACGCCAAGCGCGAGCAGGATGTCCGAACGGCGAGCGAGCGCCGTGAGGTCGGACAGCTTCGGCAGGGGGATGGCCGCCATGCCGGCCCGACCGGGCAAGGCCGGAACGCCGCGGGCCGGCACGCTTACCTCGCTCATACCGAAACCGGCCCTCTGCCACGAACCCGGCAAGTTCTGCCGGGTTCATGGTTAGCGACGAGTTAAGCAAAGGCGGCGAGGCGGCCTGTTCAGCCGATCAGGGTCATGGGGTGGCCCATGACGATGGTTCCGCCATGGGCGGTCAGGTCGCCCATGCGGGCCGCAGGCATCTTTCCGATCAGCACGGTGAAGGAGCCCAGCACGATCACGTCCGGCGGGCCGACGCAGACGCACATGTCGCTCACCCGGGCAGCCGGCAGCTTGCCGATCAGGACATTCGGCGCGCCCGGCGCCACGATCGGCCCCCCGACATGGGGGACCAGCACGGTCACCATCGGGCAGACATGGGGGTCGGTCAGACGCGCAGCAGGCTGTCCCATCGTCGGTCCCCGAGATCGTCGGGGCAACATCTCACAGGGCGATCAACCTGTCACCGCCAGAGTCCGGCCGCCTAGGTCAGGTCACACCTCGCCCTCCTCACTTCTGATCAGGCGATTGCGCGCGGCGGCCTGCTAAGAGGCCCCCAGGGCGGGGGTAGCAACAATGGCCGGAAGCATCGATTGGGTGGTCGTGGCCGGTAACACGAACAAGCAGATCGGCGCGATCGGCTTCATCGGCAGTCAGGCCGCCGTGATCGTTAGTTTCTACGATTACCGGGACGGCAATCAGGACGGAAAGGTCAGCTGGGGTGAAGCCCTCGGCGCCAAGCTGCCGCCGTTCGACTTGAAGAAAAAATCATCGCCGAAGTTGCCATGCAGGCGCGGTACGACACCGACATCATCATGCGTGATCCCGGCTTCAACCAGATGGCGGTCAACATCTTCTTGAGTTTCGCCGGCGGCCTCGTGGCGGATGGCTTCTACGCCGCCTATTTCAGCCGGGCGATCGGCGGCCTCGCGGGCGGTGCCGCCCGAGGCGTCACCTCGAACGTCGTCAAGCAGTTCGCGATCCGGAAGGGCATGGAATCCGTCGTCCGGCAGGCGTACCGCTCCGCCACGCGCTGAACTGCGGGCGAACCCCGACCCGACGGGTGGAGCGGGCGCGTTGACTCGCGGCCACAAGTCGCGTTGAAGGACGCTGGCGGCGTTACGTTGTACCATTTCAGCTCGGCGTCGCGGCAGCACAGGCGGTTCCTTTCACGATGGCTGACAGCTCGGCCCCGCGGCGCACCCGTCATCCTGCGGAACGCAAGCTCTCGCTGCTGCAGGCAGGCATCGGGACCCGAAGCGCGCTGGCCGCCCTGATCGCCGGCGCCCTGTGGGCCGCGATCCTCGGCTGGGCGCTCCGGTGACCCACGCCACGGGCGACAGAGCCGCTCTCGCCTTTGAGGATCTGAGCCTCGGCTACGACCGGCATCCGGCCGTCCACCACCTGTCCGGCCGCATTGAGTGCGGCGACCTCGTGGCGCTGGTCGGTCCCAACGGAGCCGGCAAGTCCACGCTGCTCAAGGGCATCATGGGCGAGATCGGCACGTTGGGCGGCCGGGTCGACCGGGGCGGGTTGCGGCCGCGCGACATCGCCTATCTGCCCCAGGCGGCCGAGATCGACCGCAGCTTCCCGATCGGTGTGTTCGACCTGGCGGCGCTCGGCTTGTGGCGGCGCACCGGCGCGTGGCGGCGGGTCGGTCGGAACGAGACGGCGCTGATCGATGCCGCGCTGGCCGCGGTCGGCCTGACCGGCTTCGAGGCGCGGCCGCTCGGCACGCTGTCGGGCGGCCAGATGCAACGCGCCCTTTTCGCCCGGGTTCTCCTGCAGGACGCTCGCCTGGTCCTGCTCGACGAGCCTTTCACGGCGGTCGATGCCGCCACGACGGCGGATCTGGTGGCGCTGATCCGGCGCTGGCACGACGAGGGCCGCACCGTTGTCGCGGCGTTGCACGACTTCGACCAGGTGCGGCGCCACTTTCCTCGCACGCTGCTGCTTGCCCGGGAGGCGATCGCGCTCGGTCCGACAGACGCCGTGCTCAGCGCCGCCAACCTCGCCCGCGCGCGGCAGCTCTGGGAAGCCTGGGACGAGGCGGCGGAGACCTGCCGTCGCGACCCGCACGAGCACCGCCACCAGGCGCATCACGATCACGATCACCGGGAGCGGGCGGCGTGATGGACCTCCTGCTTGGGCCGTTCGCCGAGTTCGCCTTCATGCGCCGAGCGCTCGTGGGCTGCGTGGCGCTGTCGATCTCGGCGCCGCCCATCGGCGTGTTCCTGGTGCTGCGCCGCATGAGCCTGATGAGCGACGCCATGTCCCACGCCATTCTGCCGGGAGCCGCGATCGGCTTTCTGGTCTCGGGCCTGTCCGTGCCGGCCATGACGATCGGCGGCCTGGGTGCCGGCCTCGCCGTGGCGCTTTTGGCCGGATTCGCGACCCGCACGACGCTTATCAAGGAGGATGCGAGCCTGGCGGCCTTCTACCTGATGTCCCTGGCCGGCGGCGTGCTCCTGGTCAGCCTGAACGGCTCCAACCTCGACCTGCTGCACATCCTGTTCGGCACCGTTCTGGCGCTGGACGACCAGGCCATGCTGCTGCTCGGAGGCGTTGCCACGGTCACGTTGGGCTGGCTCGCGCTCTTCTTTCGGCCGCTCGTTCTCGAATGCGTCGACCCGCTCTTTCTGCGGGCCGTGAGCCGGCTCAGCACGGCGACGCACCTGTCGTTTCTGGCCGTCGTGGTGCTGAACCTCGTGGCCGGCTTCCAGGCGCTGGGCACGCTTCTGGCGGTCGGCCTGATGCTGCTGCCCGCGGTGACGGCCCGCTTCTGGGCCGAGGACCTGACCGGGCTCCTGCCGGTCGCGATCGGCGTCGCGCTCCTGGCGAGCACGATCGGGCTCCTGGTCTCCTACCACCTGTCCTGGCCATCCGGGCCGGCCATCATCCTGACCGCCGGGGCGTTCTACGTCCTCTCGCTGGTCGTCGGGCCGCGCGGCGGGCTCCTGTCCCGGCTTCGGCCGATGCGGCACCTGGAGGCGTGACGATGCGACGACGCGATCTCCTGGCGGGAGCAGCCGGCCTTGCGGCGGGTCTCGCGGCCCTGTCCGCTTCCGTCCGGGCGCAGGAGCCCGTGCCGGTGGTCGCCTCGTTCTCGATTCTAGCCGACATGGTCCGGCAGGTCGGCGGCGAGCGGGTCGCGGTCACGACGCTGGTCGGACCGAACGGCGACGCTCATGTCTACCAGCCGACACCGGCGGACGCGAAGGCGCTCGCCCGGGCGCGGCTCCTGGTGCTGAACGGGCTCGGCTTCGAGGGCTGGATGGCCCGGCTGCAGCGCTCGTCCGGGTTCAAGGGCGCGGTCGCGATCGCCTCGACCGGTGCCACCACCCAGGCGAGGGGGGAGGACGACCACGGCCACGCCCATTCCGGCTCCGGCGGGCGGGCCCGGCCTGCGGCGGACCCGCATGCCTGGCAGAACCTCGCCAACGCCAAGGTCTATGCCGCCAACATCCGGGACGCGCTGGTCGCGGCCGACCCGGAGGGCCGGGCCGCCTACGCGGCGAACGCGGCCCGGTTCGCGGCGGCCGTCGATGCGCTCGACGCGGAGGTGCGGGCGGCGCTCGCCGGCATCCCGGCGGAACGCCGCAAGGTGATCACGACGCACGACGCCTTCGGCTATTTCGGACGCGCCTACGGGGTCACCTTCCTGGCCCCCGAAAGCGTCTCCACGGAGGCGGAGGCGTCGGCCCGGGACGTGGCCGCCATCATCCGCCAGATCCGGGCGGACAAGGTGCCGGCCGTGTTCATCGAGAACGTCACCGATCCGCGCCTGCTCGAGCAGATCGGCCGCGAAACGGGCGTCCGCATCGGCGGCACGCTGTTCTCGGACGCCCTGTCCGGCCCGGAGGGCCCGGCTGCAACCTATCTCGACATGGTGCGCCACAACGTCCGGACGCTCGTCGCGGCGCTGGCGCCGTAGCGGCCGTGGCGGCGCTCCCGAACCTGCGCATCGGCACGGCCGGGTGGGCGATCCCGCGGGCGGAGGCGGCGGCGTTTCCGGCCGACGGCACGGGCCTCGCCCGCTACGCCGCCCGGTTCGACGCGGCGGAAATCAACTCGAGCTTCCACCGCCCGCACAGGCCCGCCACCTATGCCCGCTGGGCCGCGACGGTGCCGGACGGGTTCCGGTTCGCGGTCAAGCTGCCCAAGACGGTGACGCACGAGCGCCGGCTGGCGGACATCGCGGAGCCGCTCGGGGCCTTTCTGGGCGAGGTGGCGGGGCTCGGCGACAGGCTCGGCCCGCTGCTCGTGCAACTGCCGCCGAGCCTCGCGCTCGATCCGGCCGTGGCGGTGCCGTTCTTTGCCCGGCTGCGGGACGGGTTCGACGGGCCGGTCGCCTGCGAGCCCCGGCATCCGGGCTGGTTCACGTCCGAGGCGGCGGCGCTGCTGGCGCAATGGCGGGTGGCGCGGGTCGCGGCCGATCCGGCGCGGGTGGCCGAGGCGGCGGAGCCGGGCGGCTGGGACGGTCTCGTCTACCACCGCCTGCACGGCGCGCCCCGGACCTATTGGTCGCGCTACGAGGGGCCCGTCCTGGATGCCCTGGCGGCCCGGCTGGCCGCGGACCCCGCGGCGGAAACCTGGTGCGTGTTCGACAACACGGCCTCCGGTGCGGCGGCCGGAAACGCGCTCGAGCTCGCGGCCCGGCTCGGACGCTGATCGGCGCGGCCCCCCGGGGGAGGCCGCGCCGGTGTTCAGCCGGAGGCTACTCGATGATCTCGACGATGCGGCCGGTGGACGGCTCCACCAGAACCGTGCGGTCGTTCACCACCGTGTAGCGATAGTTGCGCACGCCGTATTCCGAGGGAACCTCGTAATACGTCACGCCGGTCTTCGGCAGCACGGCCCCGACCCGGACCTCGTCCCGGTAGGTGTAGGACGGCCGGCGCTGCGTCTCGACATAGGCCCGGAAGCGCGGGCGCGTCTCGACGCCCAGGATGCCGCCGACCGTGCCGGTGGCCGCCCCGACCGCGCCGCCGACGACACCGCCGACCGCACCGCCGACCGGACCGCCGACTGCGGCACCCGCTTCCGCGCCTGTCGCCGCGCCGCTGCGCGCGCCCGGAATGGTGCCCTGGGCCTGCGCCGCAGCGAGCGGCGCCGCCACGATGGCCGCGGCGAGTGCGGCGGCCGTGATGATGGACTTCGTCATGGTTGTCGTCTCCTCAGCCGCCCTGGCGGCACATGGCCCGTCAACTTGCGGGCCCGACCGAGGTTCCAAACCGGACGGC
>JAQGJJ010000045.1 GCA_028290695.1 Enterovirga sp.
CCGTCACGGGCGCGAACGCGTCGAGCCGACGAGAACGCTAGGAACTGCGAACCACTTGGGGGTTGCGGGGCGTCGGGCCGGGTCAGGAGCGGGTTCGGCGAGGTAACCACGATGTTCGGAGCGACTCCTGCGCGAACGCTCCGACAATCCCGCTTCCGGCGAGAAGCGCGAGCCCCGATCCCGAGATCGCCCACGCCTTCGACCCATTCTCATCGAAAATGCCCGTCGCCTTATAACGTAACATTATTAGGGTATGGCTCGGCCGGCGAGGCTCGGTATGCGGTCCCGAGAGCAGGCGGCTCAGGCCACCAGGGCTGCTGCCGTGCCTTCCCGCTCGGCTGCCGGAGGGCGCTTCTCCGGAGCCGCTCCCGCCATCGCGGTCGTCGCGCGCTGCCCGCTAGCAAACCTGTTTCAATTCGGTGCTTGTACTGGCGTTCGGAAAGGTTTCGGTAAGGAGGGTCGCGCCCGTAAAGATGAACATCCGTTCATAGATGCGTTCCATCCGGGAGAGTATTGTCGGGTTGCTTGTTTTTCCGGCGGCTCAATGGAACCGTGATGGTCTCGTGACGTTTGGAGCGCACACGTTCAACCAAACACGGAGTCCGTCATGAGGAAGTACCTTCTGCTCGCACCGCTGGCCCTGCTGGCCTTGCCGGTTGCGGCCGCTCCGGCTTCCGCCGACAGCGTGACGATCAAGACTCATTCCGACCGGGGCCTGCATCGCGGCTGGAGCCACGGCCCCCGCCACGGCGCCCGCCGGGTCGTCGTGAAGCGTGTACACCGGGATGTCGGGGCCACCAGCGGGACCCGCGTGACCAAGAAGATCACTCGGACGAACGCGTACGGCGATCGGGTCACCAAGAAGGTCACGCGCGAAATCGACTGATCCGCCACCTGTCCCGGGTTCGGCGCGGCCGGCCCGGGCTGTTTGCCAGACCCGAGCGTCAGGCTCGGGTCCCCGAACCGCCGTGTCGCGGCTCTTGCCCGGCGCGGCTCGTCGGGCGATGACGGGCGGATGACGATCCACAGCGTTCCGCCGCTGACCGACGCGGCCTCCGTCGCCCTGCTTCGGCGCCTGGTCGAGGCTCTCGGCGAAACGCATGTCCGCACGGCTGCTGATGATCTCGCGCTGCACCTTCGCGAGGAGCGCGGGCTGTACCACGGCTCCGCGATCGCGGTTGTCCGGCCGGGTTCGACCGCCGAGGTAGCGCAGGTCGTCCGTGAATGTGCCGCGGCGGGCGTTCCGCTCGTGGCCCAGGGCGGCAATACGGGACTTGTCGGCGGCGGTGTACCGTATGGCGGCGTCGTGCTGTCCCTGGCCCGCCTGAATCGCGTGCGCGAGGTCGATGAGCTCAATGCCACCATGGTGGTGGAAGGCGGCTGCGTCCTGGCCGAGGTGCAGCGGGCTGCCGCGGAGGCCGGCCTCCTCTTTCCGCTGTCGCTGCCCTCGGAAGGGTCCTGCCGCATCGGCGGCAACCTTGCTACCAATGCCGGCGGCACGGCCGTTCTGCGCTACGGCAACGCCCGCGAACTGGTGCTCGGCCTCGAGGTGGTGCTGGCCGACGGCCGCATCTGGAACGGGCTCACTGCCCTGCGCAAGGACAACACGGGCTACGACCTCAAGCACCTGTTCATGGGTTCGGAAGGCACGCTCGGGATCATCACGGCGGCCGTGCTCAAGCTGTTCCCGGCGCAGCGGTCGCGCACCACGGCCTTCGTAGGCCTGCGATCCGCGGCCGACGCCCTGAACCTGTTCGGCCGGCTGCGGGCGGCTGCGGGCGAGCAGCTCACGGCCTTCGAGTTCATCGGGCGTTTCGGGCTCGAGCTCGTGCTCAAGCACCACGCGGCGGCGATGCGGCCGCTTGCCGGCGACCATGTAGCTTATGCGCTCATCGACCTCGCCTCGCCCGATCCGGAGGCGGATCTCGCCGGCACCTTCGAGACGGTGCTGGGCGCGGCGATCGAGGACGGTCTCGTGGAGGATGCCACCATCGCGGCCTCCGACGCTCAGCGCCTCGCCCTGTGGGATCTGCGCGAGCGCCTGTCCGACACGCAACGGCTGGAGGGCGGCTCGATCAAGCACGACGTGGCTGTGCCGGTGTCGCGCGTCGCGGAGTTCATCGACGAGGCAAGTCGGGACTGCGAGGCGGCTATGCCGGGCGTGCGGGTCTGCGCCTTCGGACACTTCGGCGACGGCAACATCCACTTCAACCTGTCGCAGCCGGTCGCGATGGAGAAGGCCGCGTTCCTAGCGAGCTGGGAGATGTTCAACCGGATCGTGCACGACATCGTGCAGAAGATGCACGGCTCGATTTCGGCCGAACATGGCATCGGCCTGATCAAGCGGGACGAACTCCCGCACTACAAGGATCCCGTGGCGCTCGACCTCATGCATACGCTGAAAGCGGCGCTCGATCCGCGCAACATCCTCAATCCCGGCAAGGTGCTGGCGCTCGGCGAGAACCTCCCGGCGTCGTTGCCGGGCGGCACTCCCCCGAGGCGGATCCCGTGAGCGGTCCGGTGAACGAGCCGCGGTTCGACCTCCTGGCGGTCGGCGAGCCCCTGATGGAACTGGCCGAAACGGACCGGACGGGCGAGCGGCTCTACCTGCCCGGCCATGGCGGCGACACGTCCAACGTGGCGGTCGCGGCGGCGCGCCAGGGTGCGCGGGTCGCCTATTTCACCCATCTCGGGGCGGACGCGTTCGGGCGCGGCTTCCTCGATCTTTGGGACCGGGAGGGGATTGACCGCTCGCGCGTGGTGGTGCGCGAGGGGGAGCGCACGGGCATCTACTTCATCTCCTACGGGCCAGACGGGCACGAGTTCAGCTATTTCCGGGCGGGCTCGGCCGCGAGCCTCGTGGGCCCGCGCGACCTGCCGCTGGACCTCGTGGCGGACGCCCGGGTGCTGCACGTCTCCGGCATCAGCCAGGCGATCTCCGGCGCCTGCGCGGACGCGGTGTTCGCGGCCATTCGGCACGCCAGGACGGCCGGCCGCGTCGTCTGCTACGACACGAACCTGCGGCTCGCGCTGTGGCCGCTGGACCGCGCCCGCGCAACCATCCACGCGGCGGTCGCGCTGTCGGACATCGCCCGCCCCGGGCTCGACGACGCCCGCAAGCTCACCGGGCTCGACGACCCGGACGCCATCGTGGACTTCTACCTCGAACTCGGCCCGACGCTCGTCGCCATGACGCTCGGCAAGGACGGCGTATTGGTGGCGACCCCGGACGGACGCCGGGTCATTCCGACCCGCAAGGTCGAGGCGGTGGACGCGAGCGGCGCCGGCGACACCTTCGGGGGGGCCTTCATCGCCGAATGGCTCCGCACCGGCGACCCGTTCCGGGCCGCCCAGTACGGCAACGCGGCGGCAGCCCTGAAGACGCTCGGCTACGGCGCTGTGGCGCCGATGCCAACGCGGGAGACCGTCGAGGCGTTCCTGGCGGGTTAGGAGGGCCGGCCGGATTTGACCTGCGCCGGGCTGCCGCCCCGGACTTCAGGCTGGATGGTCTTCTCGACGTCGGCGACGGAATGGCCGGTGAGGTCCCCCCCCGATCTCGCCGAGGAACTCGGCGGGCGCATGGCGAGGGGCGATGCGACGCCGCGGACCGTTCTCCTCGACGCCACAAGGGCACTTTGGTCTCGATCTTTGCGCACATTCGCTGCGCTCGGTCGCGGAACGCTCGATGTCGAGCGGCGGCGGGAACGCGCAGGAGCCCGGCACGACCTTCTCTAAGCATGGCCCAGACAGTCGGCTCTGGGCTCGCCTCAGTCAGTCGAAGCCTTCGCGGTGGCATGTGCGGCTCAGCACGTTCGGCCTATGCCGGCTGATGTACATAGAACTACCGATCGGGCCGCGGGTCACATCGGATGGAGGGGCAAATGGCTGTCGACTATTTCCTGAAGATTGACGGTGTGAACGGCGAATCGACGGATCAGGAATATCCGGATCACATCGAGCTGGAGAGCTGGTCCTGGGGGGAGACGAACATCGGCTCGTCTTCGCACG